>JAAFKB010000126.1 GCA_013299055.1 Sphaerotilus sp. | reverse complement strand
GGGTTTGATCTAGTTTGATCTGGTGGGGCTTGCAGCCCGCATGAACATGCACTATTGTGCTTTCGATGAACGATAGTTCTCGGTCCGTTCAGTGTCAAGCAATATAGTGCATACATAGTGTTTTCCCTCATGCAGGTCAACTCCCTTGAAACCTCGGCATTGGCCGCTGTCCCGTCCCCCGCTGACGAGGCGAAGAACCCGCTGCTGGTCACGCTGGGCGAGCGCGTGCGGGATCTGCGAGCGCGGCGCGGGCTGACGCGCAAGGCCGTGGCGCTGGCGTCGGAGGTGTCCGAGCGGCACCTGGCGAACCTGGAATACGGCACCGGCAATGCGTCCATCCTCGTGCTGCAGCAGGTGGCCGGGGCGCTGCAGTGTTCGCTGGCGGAGCTGATCGGCGACGTGACGACCTCATCGCCCGAGTGGCTGATGATCCGGGAGCTGCTCGAAGGCCGCAGCGACGCCGAGTTGCGCCGCGCCCGCGAAGCCTTGGCGACGCTGTTTGCCGCCGGCACCGCCGCGCAGGGCGAACGCGGCCACTGCATCGCGCTGATCGGCTTGCGCGGGGCGGGCAAGTCCACGCTGGGGCAGATGCTGGCCGACGACCTCGGCTATCCGTTCATCGAGCTGAGCCGGCAGATCGAGGCCTTCGCCGGCTGCAGCATCAGCGAGATCCACAACCTTTACGGCACCAACGCCTACCGCCGCTATGAACGCCGCGCGCTGGAGGAGGCGATCCAGATCTACCCCGAAGTCGTGATCGCCACGCCGGGCGGGCTGGTGTCGGACGCCGCCAACTTCAATCTGCTGCTAGGTCACTGCACCACGGTCTGGCTGCAGGCCACGCCCGAGGACCACATGCGCCGCGTCGCCGAGCAGGGCGACCTGCGCCCGATGGCGGGCAGCCAGGAGGCGATGGAGGATCTGCGGCGCATCCTGGCGGGGCGGGCGTCGTTCTACGAGAAGGCGGATCTGTGCTTCGACACCAGTGCGCAGGCGTTGCCGGAGAGCTTCGCTGCGCTGCGGGGGCGGGTGCGTGAGGTGCTGGGGCTGCCGATTGCGTGATCAGCTTGCCTGATTGGTGGCATCGACAATGGGTCGCCCAAAGACTGTTTGGTACAGCGCGGCAATGTGGTCCGCTTCGGGGTGCATACCCCGTGCCGCGATGTGTGCCTGTGAGAGCAGCCGGGCCGCTTCGACTCGATCCTGCGTCTGTCCGCGCTCCACCAACAGAATGGCCAATTTGGCCCGGCCAACCAGCAGCGAGCGCACGTCGCCCAGATGCTCGTAGACAGGAAGCGCCTCTTCTCGGCGCAAGCTCAGAGCCTGGTCGAACTGGCCACGCGCCTGGAAAATGTCGGCGATTTTGTCCAAGGTGCCAGCTTTGGCATAGGCGTCCCCCAATCGCTCGTAGACGGGAAGCTCCTCTTCGCGGTGGATATGCAATGCCTCGTCAAATTGCCCGCGAGCCTGCAAGATACTGGCGATCCGGCCCATCGTGATGGCTTTAGATCGCACATCCCCTAACCGTTCGTAGACAGGAAGTACCTCTTCGTGGCGGATGCGTAGTGCCTCGTCAAGCTGGCCACGCACTTGGTGGATATCAGCGATCTTGCTCATCGTGACGGCTTTGGACCGGACATCGCCCAGTCTCTCGTAGATCGGAAGCTCCTGCTCGCAGCGTATTTTCAAAGCCTCGTCGAGCTTGTCGCTCGCTTGTAGGATGTCTGCGATCCGGCCCATCGTCACTGTTTTGGCATACACATCGCCTAGGCGTTCGTAGACCGGGAGAACTTGCTGTGTGAGCACCGCCATTGCTTGATCAGACTCTCCTCTGAATTGAAGAATCTGGGCTTCCTCTGCGTGTGCTTCGGCTGCATGGGCGATATCTCCTGATGCTTGAAACAGAGCCGCAGCTTGTTGCGCGGCAACAGTGCTTTGGCTCCAGTTGCCCAATTGGCCATGCAAGCGGGCCGCTTGTAGCAGCAAATAGGCTGACAACCTCTCGTCATGTTCAGATGCTGGTGTTTGTTGGGTCAGAAACTCCTCAATTTGCACCAGCCGTTTTTTTCCGGCATCCGCTTCAATTCCGTGCCAAGCCTCGGCTGCTGGGTCAATCGCGAACATCGGAGGTATCGGCCGCGTTGCAACCCTGAAATCCAGTACCGCCTCGCGCCAGTTCCACAGATCCGGTGCCTGGTGCGCGGCCGTGTCCACATCGGTCTGCGACAGCCACACCACCTGCAACGTCGGCATCGCATCGGCCAGCCGCTCGCGCACGACGTTGGCCTGCTGCCACCAGTGGTCGTCGTGCCGCGTGTCCAGTGGCAGACAGACATACAAGCGTCGCTGACCTTGCGCGCACCGGGTTTCGCCTTGCTGCAGCCACACTGCGGGAGGGTCCGCCGGACTCAGGTCGATCCGGGCGCCGGGCTGCACCGCGTCTAGGCGTGCGATCAGCGCGTCCCGATAGTCCGGGTTGTCCACCATCGCCAGCACCAGACTGAAATGGCTGCGCCGCTCCCAGAGTTGCCGCAGCCGCAGGAAGGCGCCGGAATGTTCGCTGCGGATGTCAGCCGTTGGCATGGGCGCGGGCCGTTTCCAGCGCGTTCTGGTAAGGCCGCAGCGTGCGTACCAGCGGGTGGCTGCACCACCAGTAGCTGTTGTACTCCAGCAGTACCAGGTCATAGAGCAGCCGCAGCCGCTCCTCGGTGCGGTCCTTTTCTTCGCCTTGGGATTGGTCGATGGCCACCAGGTCCGCCCAGTCGTTTTGCTGCACCAGACGGCGGTATTCCGACGCCACTTCCTGCACCGCCTGTTCCGCTACAGCCCGCGTGATCTGTTCACTGTCCAGCAGCGAGAAGCACGCCCGGATCAGGCGCAGCAGGTCGCGGACATGACCCCCACTTTTCTGTACCAGCAGGCGCACGGTGTCCCGGCCATCGAAGCAGCGCAGCGGCATCCGCTTGAGCACCAAGTCGATCAGCGCGTCCTCGTCCAGCCCACGCGGCGTGCCATCCGCGTCGAAGATCTTCACCATTGGCAACTGCACCTTGGTGAAGCGTTGTGCTGTGACTCCGCTTTCCAGCAGTACCGAGATTGGCGCGCAGACGATCAGGTTGGTCATGATCTGGCCTAACTGGTTCACGTCGGCATGGAAGAACGCATTGGCGTCGTCCTTGGAGAGCTTGTCCGTGCCGTCCATGATGAACAGCAGTGGTCCCCGACTCTGATGTGCCAGAAGGACATTCGCATGGCGGATCAATGCGTTGAAGTGCCCCAGCAACTGCAGGAATCCATCCCGGATCTCGCGGCGCAACTCCTCCCGGTAGCTGGCCCCGCCGCGCACCTTGGCAGTCATCGTCGCCAGCAGGCTGCCCAGCCAGGGGATGCCACCTTGTGCCTTGATTTCGGTCTTGATCTCGCCTTCGATGTCCTTGAACCGCTCCTGCTTGACGATGCGTGTGTCGAACCAGTTCAGCACAGGGTCCAGGAACACTGGGTCCGGCCGCAGGGACAACTTTGCGTCCTCAAAGGTTTGCGTCAAGGCGTGGACCAGTGCGATCAGCAGGTCGCTGAAGCGCAGATTGTTGATGTCGAGGAGCTTGGTCAGCTCCAGGTGGTGGACGGTGTACGCCTGCTGGAACAGTCGGGCGTAGTCGCGCAGCTCGGTCGATTTACCGCAGCCGATATGCCCGCCAAACAGCACTGCTTCAGCGTCCTTGGGCTTGGCACCGGGGCGCAGTTGGCCGCTGCCGTCCAGGTGGAAGGCGGTCAGCATCTTGCGGCGGCTGTACTGGCCGCGGTGTCCTTCCAGTGGATAGTGAAAGGGGCTGTCCGGATCGATATCGCGGCGGAAATCGAAGTTGTCCTGATAGGACCAGATGCTGGGTTCGGTCATGGGGAATGCTCCGGAACAAGGGCCGAATTATCCCCCGGCCCCGCCTCGGAGCAGCTTCCGCGTGTCTCGCTCAGCGCACCTTGGTCGGCACCGGCGCCAGCGTCACCGGATGGAAATACGCCTCGACCCGCTGCCCCTTGTCGTCGAGCGCGTAGACCTCGTAGCAGCCGCCGTCCTCCTTGATGCGGCGCACCTGCCAGCCCTTGTCGGTGAGCTGCTTGGTCAGCACGTCGGTGCTCTGCCAGCCGGACTTGGCGCCGGAGTCGCAGGTGGCGAGGCCGGTGGCGTGGGCGGGGGTGTGCAGGGCGCACAGGGCGATGGCCAGCGGGGCGGCGGCGCGGCGGAGGGTGGCGAGTGCGGTCATGCGAATTTCCTGGTGGAGCGTTGAGTGGAAGGCTCACCATGGTGCGGCGAGTCTGTTTCCCGCAGGTTGCGCACCGGTTTTCTCCACGTCCTCCATTCAGATTCCACTCAGGTCGGGTCGCCATGAAACCATTGCCTTCTTCTTTTGCTGCGGCAGCGTTGCTGGGTCTGTCGCTGACCAGCGCCGCCGTCGAGCTGCCCTCGCGCATCGCCCGCGTCACGGTCTACCCCGGCACCGCCGTCGTCGAGCGCACGGCCCGCGTGCCGGCCGGCGCCCGCGAGGTGGTGCTGAACTGCCTGAGTCCGCAGTTCGACATGGCCTCGCTGCGCGTCGAAGCCGATGCCCCGATCCGCCTCGGCCCGGTCACCGCGACCACGCGCCCGCGCAGCGAGTCGCCCGCGTGCAGCACCAGCCCGCTGGACGGCCGCATCACGGTGCTGGAAGACCGCATCGCCGCGCTGACGGCCGAACATGCGTCGCAGGAGCTGGTGCTCGGGCTGCTGAAGGGCACGACCGCGACCGTGGCCGCGAACACGCCGCTGGCCGCGACCCTTCCACTGGTCCAGCGCGCCGGTCTGGACGCCCTCCAGCAGCAGCACCGCCTCCAGCGCGAGCGCGAGAAGCTGGAGCGCGAACTCCTCCCCCTGAAGGCCGAGCGCGAGCGGCAGCAGCCCGGCGGCGGCGAGGTGCGCCAGTTGCGCGTGCAGCTCCAGGCGGGGGCGGAAGGGGAGCTGCGCCTGCAGTACCAGACCGCCGGCCCGACCTGGGCGCCCGCCTACCGCGCCACGCTGGACCCGACCGCCGCGACGGTCGAGATGGAGCGCCAGGCGCAGGTCAGCCAGAACACGGGCGAGGACTGGACCGGCGTGGCGCTGCGGCTGTCCACCGGCTCGCCGCAGTCGGCCACCAGCGGGCCGGTGCCGCGCCGCTGGGAGATTTCACCCCGGCCGCCGATGCCCGCCGCGCCGGTCGCGATGGCCATGGCGGCACCAGCCCCCGCGCCGATGCTGGCCCGCGCCAGCAAGGCCCAGGTGGCGGAGATGGCCGAGCCGATGGACTTTGCCGTGCAGGTGCGCCAGGGCGAGTTCGCCACCGAGTTCGACGTGCCCGGTCAGGTCGATGTCGCGCAGGGCGGACAGCGCGTGGCCTTCTCGCTCGGCACGCAACGCTGGCCCGCCCGCGTCAAGGTCCAGACCGTCCCGCAAAGCGACCCGAGCGCGTGGCTCATCGCCGAGGTGGCTCGCCCGGACGGCGTGTGGCCCGACGGCAGCCTGCAACTGCGGCGCGGCACGCAGGTGGTCGGCCGCACGGTCTGGCGGCTGGGCGAACGCGAGACGCTGGCGCTGTCCTTCGGGCGCGACGAGCAGGTGCGGGTGCAGAACCTCCCGGTGACACAGCAGACCGCCAGCGCGGGCTTCATCGGCACCCGCACCGAGCGCCGCGTCGGCTGCCTCGTCGAAGTCGAGAACCGCCGCCGCACGCCGGTGACGCTGGAGGTGCTCGAATCGACGCCGGTCAGCACCGACGAGAAGATCACCGTCACCCGCCAGTTCACCCCCGCGCCGCAGCCCGGCGACTGGCAGGACCAGCCCGGTGTCGTCGCCTGGACGCAGACGCTGGCGCCCGGGCAGAAGGCGCGGTTCGGGGCGGAGTACCTGATCGGGCATGCGAAGGATCTGCCGGTGATCGAGCGGCGTTGAGGTCGATGCAGGTCAGCGCAGTCGCTGGACCGGGTAGTCCGGGAAGGCCATGGGCCAGGTCTTTTCGGTGACGACCACGCAGGCGGACACGTAGACGCGTGCCCAGGGTTGGTCGGTCTCATGCGCGATGCGGTTCTGCAGGCGCTCCCGCAGTCGCATCAGCAGCCCGCTGTCCACCGGCAACTGGTCTGCGCCAAGGAAAAAGGCGTAGACGATGGGCTTGGTGTCCTGCCGCATCAGGTGCAGGTAGGTGTAGCTGTCACGGGCCTTGGGCGTCAGTTCGTCCGAGATCAAGGTGTCGTTGCGGATCTTGTGCAGAAACCGTTCGCGTTCCTTGGCGATGGCGTTCCGGGCACCTTCGTCGTCGCGTCGTGGTCTGCAGGAAGGGTCTTTCACTTCGACCAGCAGCAGACGGTCTGTTTCCTCGACGACAAAATCGACCAGGCTCAGCCCTTCGGGTGTGCGCTTCTGGCGGTCATCTAGCCGGAACGCACGCTGGGCGCGGGAGAAATCGAACGCCAGTTCACCTTCCTGCAGTGTGGTCATGCGCGTCCGACACCCTGCAGTGCGCGTGCCATGTCGCGGGCGTAGAGGCTGTCGAAGGTGGCAGCCATGGCGTTGGGGTCGATGTCGGCGTAGTGTGTGCTGCTGTGGCAGCTGACGCTGTCGTCCGAACCCCGGAGCAGCGACAGGTAGCAGACCTGGTCCTGTGGCTGGGTGTGCAGGTCGAGTTCCTTCAGCATCACGTAGTTGTGGGTGCTCATGAAGACCTGCACGCCCAGGCGCTGCAGTGCCAGGATCACCTCGACCACATCACCCATCAGTGCCGGGTTCAGGTTGGCCTCGGGTTCGTCCCAGAAGAGCACCGAACCCGGTTGCAGGGTGCCGTTCTGGATGAGCAACCACAGCAGGGCCAGCTTGCGCATCCCTTCTGCCAGCAGCGTGAATTCCAGCTCGCCCCGGCGGTTCTTCAGGAAGAAGTGCTCGCCCTTGCTGATGACCTTGCCGCCGATGGCCTTCTGCAGGAGGTCCAGCAGGCGTTGCCGGTCGGGGTCGAGAGTGCCCTTGAGTTTGGGCAGGAAGGCTTGCCGGAGGATGTCCACGTACACCTCCTCGAACGCGATCTCGCGCCGCGCTGCCGTGGAGAGGAAGCCGGGGGCGTGAGCCAGCATCTCCTTGACGGGGATGTAGGTGGACTCCATGGGTGTTTCGCTCCAGGGCGACACTTGGGGTGTCAAGTCTTGGAGACTGTCCATCTGCTGCGGGGCAATGCCACCGAGCAGCATGGTGCCGTTGTCTCGCCGTACCAGCAGGGCCGCACCGCCTGATCGCCCTGGCCGGCGCCGGATCAAGCGTCCGGGATTGGACTGGTAAGGGTGAAAGACGCCTGCCAGCTTGCGCTGAAAACCACGCTCCCGGTCTTCTCCGACCGTGACGGCACAGGCGGCATACAGCACTTTCAGCAGGTGCGTCTTGCCGGTGCCGTTGGCGCCGATCAGCACGTTCACCCCAGGCGAGAACTGCACGTCGATCGAGTGGAACGCCGTGAAATTCTCCAGCTTCAGTTGCGTGATCTTGCTCATGTGCAGGCGGATGTTCGGTGAGAGGGCGGAGCGATTATCAGACGGCGGCTCAGGCATTCGACCGGTTGATCCCCGCCAGCACTCCCAGCAGATCGACCACCGCCGCCAACTGCTCGCCCGACACCGCCTGCGTGGCGTCCTGGCAGATCACCTCGGCGGACGCCAGCGCATACCCGTGCAGTTCCTGCCCCGCCGGGGTCAGCGTCGCGTAGCCGACCCGAGCGTCCCGTGGATCGGACTCCCGCCCCACCAGCCCGATCTTTTCCAGCGGCAGCAGCGTGCGCGTCACGCCCGAGGCGGTCAGCCCCATGCGCTCGGCCAGGTCGATGCGCCGCAGCCGGCCACCGTCGGCGCGGGCGAGGCTGTGCAGCACCATGAAATCGCTGAAGCTCAGGCCGTGGACGCTGGAGAGCTTGTTGTCCAGGCGGCGGGTCAGCACGGCGTAGGCGCGGGTCAGGCGCAGGCAGAGTTCGAGCGAGGTGCTGGGCATGGAGGAAGGCTGGTTCATGAGATTGCTTTCAATATGTTTGATCAATCAACTATATTGCAAATAAATCGACATGGCAACACCCCGTGTTTACCCGGATTCCTGACAACACGCACTGGAATGCATTGCGCCATGTCATGACATGCAATATCATGCATTCACTGAATCCCCCCGATCCCCACCAGATGCACCATCGTGCGTCTCGCCTCTGGAGCTGTCCCATGAGTGATGCCGCTGTTGCTGCCGTCCCCTCCGCCGTCGATTACCGGACCCACCCCTCGCGCTACCGCCACTGGAAGCTGTCGTTCGAGGGGGCCGTCGCCACGCTGGCGGCCGACTTCGACGAAAACGCCGGCCTGCGCCCCGGCTACAAGCTCAAGCTCAACAGCTACGACCTGGGCGTGGACATCGAGCTGAACGACGCGATCAACCGCGTCCGTTTCGAGCATCCGGAAGTGCGCACGGTCGTCCTGACCAGCGCGAAGGAGAAGGTGTTCTGCTCGGGCGCCAACATCTTCATGCTGGGCGTGTCGAGCCACGGCTGGAAGGTCAACTTCTGCAAGTTCACCAACGAGACGCGCAACGGGCTGGAAGATTCCTCGACGCAC
>JAAFKB010000125.1 GCA_013299055.1 Sphaerotilus sp. | reverse complement strand
TGCACGTACATCAGCCCGAGCGCGGAGAGTTCCTGCACCAGCGCGAGGTACTGCGCGTCCACGTCGGCGAAGGGGCCGGTGCCGTTGAACACGCCGTGGGGCGACAGGCGGATGCCGACGCGCTCGGCGCCGATCGCGTCCGCCGTGGCGCGGGCGACTTCGAGGGCGAAGCGGTTGCGGCCTTCGATGCTGCCGCCGTAGCCGTCGGTGCGGGTGTTGACGTTGGCGTTGAGGAACTGCTCGATCAGGTAGCCGTTGGCGGCGTGCAGCTCGATGCCGTCGAAGCCCGCCTCGATCGCCAGCCGCGCCGCCTGCGCGTATTCACCGACCGCGTGGGCGATGTCGGCCTCGGTCATGGCGCGGGCGGGGGTGTGCGGCTGCATGCCGAGGGCGTCCACGTACATCTCGCCGGGGCAGGCGCCGTCCACCGGGCCGACCACTTCCGCGCCGGCGGGCAGGTTGGCGGCGTGGGTGACGCGGCCGGTGTGCATGAACTGGATGACGATCTTGCCGCCCTGCGCGTGGACGGCGTCGGTGACGAGTGTCCAGCCGGCGACCTGCGCAGCGTTGAACAGGCCAGGGATGCGGGCGTAGCCGAGGCCGTTGGGCGACGGGGACGTGCCCTCGGTGACGATCAGGCCGGCCGTGGCGCGCTGGGCGTAGTACGTGGCCATCAGCGCGTTGGGGGTGCTGGCTTCGACGGCGCGACTGCGGGTCATCGGGGCCATGGCGGTGCGGTTGCGCAGGGTCAGGGCGCGGACTTGGACGGAATCAAACAGCATGGGGGCACTCTTGTCGGGTTGGACGGGGTGGGACAGACCGGGCAGATGGTGCCGCTTCACCAGGAAGTCAAGAGCATGAAGCCGACCGCCGCCGCCATCACCACCGTCGCGGCCCAGCCGAAGAAGCGGTGTCGCCGGCTGATGGTGAGTGCGCCCATGATGCGGCTCGACTGCCCGATCCACAGCATCGCCACCATGATCGGCACCGAGATCACGCCGTTGACGATCGCGCTCCAGACCAGCGCCTTGATCGGGTCCAGCTCGAAGGTGCTGCCCAGCGTGCCGATGAGGGTGGCGGCGATGATGATCGCGTAAAAGCCGCGCGCTTCATGGAAGTCGTGCGACAGACCGGACTTCCAGCCCAGCACCTCGCTGACCGCATACGCCGCCGAGCCGGACAGCACCGGCACCGCCAGCAGCCCCGTGCCCACGATGCCCAGCGCGAACAGCACGAAGGCGAACTCGCCCGCCACCGGCCGCAGCGCCTCGGCCGCCTGCGCGGAGGTCTGGATGTTGGTGACGCCGTGCTCGTTGAGCGTCACCGCGGTGGCGATGACGATGCAGATGGCGATGACGTTGGAGAAGACCATGCCGACGTAGGTGTCCTGCTTGATGCGCGAGAGGTGTTCGGCGGCGTATTCCGGGTGCGCGCGCAGGGCGGCGGCTTCCGGGCGGCGCAGGTTGTCCTCCACCTCCTGCGCGGCCTGCCAGAAGAACAGGTAGGGGCTGATGGTGGTGCCGAGCACGGCGACGACCATCGCGGCGTAGTCGCTGCGCGTCACGCCAGGCGGGAAGTAGGCCCACGGGTTGAGCGCCTCCGTGAACGCCTGCTTCCACGGCACATGGACCGAGAGAATCACCGCCACGTAGGAGAACAGCGCCAGCGTCAGCCACTTGAGGATGCGCACCGTCTTTTCGTAGGAGAAGACGACCTGCCCGGCGATGCTCAAGGCGCCGAAACCGAGCATCCACGGCACGATGTGCCCGCCCACGACCATCCGCACCGCTTCGGCCATCGCGCCGATGTCGGCGGCGATGTTGATGGTGTTGGCCACCACCAGCAGGCCGACCAGCGTGCGCGTGACCCAGCGCGGACACACCTTGGCGATGTTGGCCCCCAGCCCCTCGCCCGTGACCCAGCCGATGCGCGCCGACAGCATCTGGATGCCGATCATCAGCGGCGTGGTCAGCAGCAGCGTCCAGGCCAGACCGAAGCGGAACTGCGCACCGGCCTGGGAGTAGGTCGCGATGCCGCTGGGGTCGTCGTCGGCGGCGCCGGTGATCAGGCCGGGGCCGAGGCGACGGGCCAGATCGTGGACGGTGGTGGGCTTGCGGTTGGGCGCCAGGAGGGACATGGGGCGGGCCTTCGGGTCACGGGGTCACGGGGGAGTCGGGTTCAACGCCAGGGCGTGCAGTGTCGGACAAACCCAGTGTCAGCGCGATGACGCGCGCCAGTTCCGCCCGCGCCAGCGGCTTCTTGAGCAACACCGTGACCCCCGCGCTGGCGGCCCGCGACGCCAGTTGCGGCCCGCCGTAGCCACTGGCGAGCACGACCGGCAGAGCAGGCCGTAGGGCATGCACCGCCTGGGCCAGCGCCGTGCCGGTCAGCTCGGGCATTACCTCGTCGGTCAGCAGCAGGTCGAAGCGATCCGGATCGCGCGTGAACTCGGCCAGCGCCTGCGCACTCGACGCGAATCCGATCGGCTCGTAGCCCAGCTCCGCCAGCAGTTCCTCCGCCAGCGCGACCAGCCCCGGCTCGTCGTCCACCACCAGCACGGTCTGCCCGCGGCCCTGCGGCGCATCGGCATCGGCATCGGCATCGGCATCGGCATCGGCATCGGCATCGGCCTGGCGCACGTCATCGGGCAGCGCGTCCACACAAGGGAAATACAGCAGGAACCGCGACCCCTGGCCGGGCGCGCTCTGCACGTCGATCGCCCCGCCCAGATCGACCATCACCCCATGCACCACCGCCAGCCCCAGCCCGGTGCCCAGGTGCGGCCCGCGGGTGGTGAAAAACGGCTCGAACAGGCGGGCCATCACCTCGGGCGCGATACCGGCGCCGGTGTCGCGCACGGTCAGCCGTGCATAGCGCCCCGGCGCCAGCGTGCGGTCGAACAACTGCCGCGGTACCACCAGCCGCACCTCGGCCAGCTCGACCCCCAGCGTCCCGCCCTGCGCCATGGCCTGCAGCGCGTTGGTGCAGAGGTTCATCGCCGCCTCGTAGACCATGGTCACATCGCCGCAGATGACCGCCTCGGGTGCGTGCAGCTGCCGGTCGAGCTGCACCTGCGCCGGCAGCGAGGCCGCCAGCAGCTCCAGCACCTCCTCGATCACCGGCTCCAGCCGCAGGTTGCTGCGCGCGCGTGGCGCGCCGCGGCTGAACGAGAGGATGCGCTCGACCAGTGCCTTGCCCCGCTGACCGGCCTGCAGGATGTGGTCGAGGTGGCGGGCCTGCGCCGAGCCATCGGCCACCGCGCTGCGGGCCAGTTCGCCGAAGCCGATGACGGCGGCGAGGATGTTGTTGAAGTCGTGCGCCACGCCGCCGGCCAGCGTGCCCAGGGCTTCGAGCTTGCGGGCGCGCTGGAGCTGGTTCTCGAGCTGGAGGTTGCACTGCCGGGCCTCGACCTCGGCGGTGACATCGGTGCCGGTGCCGCTGAACAGCAGGGCCTTGCCATCGGCATCGCGCCAGGCGTGGCCGCGCGAGCGGACGTGGCGCCACTGGCCATCTGTCCGCTGCACGCGGAAGGTGAAGTCGAAGGTCTCGTTGTCCTGCCCCTGCTGGTGGGCGCGCAGCACGGAACGCACCGGCTCGACATCATCCGGGTGCAGATGGGCCAGGTGCAGCAGCCCGTCCGGGCCGTGCAGCACCGCGTCCGGCGCCATGCCGAGCAGCTCCTTCATGCGCGGGGAGAGGTGGTTTTCCTGCTTGCGCACATCCCATTCCCAGTGGCCTTCCTGCGCCGCCTGGAAGGCCCGCACCGCGCGCGCCTGCTCGGTCGCCAGCGCCGCCTGCGCAGCTCGCCGCAGCGCCTGTTCGCGGGCGTTGCGCAGCGACAGGAACAGCGTCATCGCCAGCGCCGAGAAGGCGAAGGAGCCGACCAGCCAGGCCTGCTCGGTCCAGTCCGCCAGCGCCGCCGCGGCGTCGCGCGAGACGACCATCGTCAGCGGGAAACGCTGCAGCCGGTGCGCAGCCACCATGCGCTGGCGGCCGTCCGGCAGCGTGACCAGACGCGGCGTCTGCAGCGCCGGATCGGCCCAGAGCGGCGCCATCACCTGCGCGGGCAGCAGCCGGCTGGCGCTATCGCCGGGTCCGTCGGACACCAGGGCGTGGTCGTTGCGGTACAGGGCCATCGCGATGTCGGGCGCCGGGGCGATCTGCTCGAAATGACCGTCCAGGAAATTGGCGTCTGCCACCAGCACCACTACGCCCCGGAACTGTCCCTGGCGGTCGCGCCAGTCCATCGAGACGCCGATGGATTCGCGTCCGTCGAGCCGGCTGACGAAGGGCGTTCCGACGTAGAGCGCCGGCTCGCGGCCTTCGCGGGCAGCGATGAAGAAGTCCATGTGCGCCACCGGCGGCCCCGGCCCGATCTCCTCGCGCGAGGTGGCCAGGCGATTGCCCTCGGCATCGACGATCACCATGGAGCGGAACATCGGCAGCGCATCGGCGCGGGCGCGCAGGAAGTCGTGGGCACCGGCGCTGGCTGGATCGAGCAGCCCGTCTCCCAGCTCGGCCCGGGTCGCGCCCAGGATGGCGTCGGCCACGCCCAGCGTGCTGTCGGCCTGCACGGCCATCGCCGCCGACAGCGAAGCCAGCGCCTGCAGTTGGCCGGCCAGCGTCTCGCGCCGCAGCGTCCACAGGCCCCAGCCCACGGTCGCTGCCACCACCAGCTCGACCAGCACCACCAGCAGCACACCCCCCGTGCGCAGCGGCGCCCGCTTGCCTTCACGGTCACGGTCACGGTCCGTCGCGTTCATCTCGCCATCCTCATCCCGTCACTGCTCCGGCAAGTTGCATCTGAAACCTGCGCCCCGGTCACTGTAATCCGGCGGTGACCAGGCGCCACGAAGATTCAATCACCCCAGCAAGTCGCTGCGGATCGCACCAGATGATCACCACGAAGGAATGACCATGACCCCGCGCTTCAACCAGATCCTCCTCGCTGCCGCCCTGCTGACCGGCGTCGCCTCCGCCCAGGCCGGCACCGCCACCGGCGCCACCCCGGCCGACGTCGCCCTGGCGACCCGTGTGCAGACGGCGCTGCAGCAGGCCCGTCCGTTCCAGACCAAGGCCACCGACGTGACCGTGACGGCCGCCAATGGCCAGATCCAGCTCTCCGGTTTCGTGGGCTACAGCAGCGACGAGCTGCCCGCCCGCACCCTCGCCGCCGCCGTTCCCGGCGTGCAGTCGGTGACGTCGACCCTGCACGCCTGGTCCACCGCCACGGACCCCAACCTCGGACTGCCCGCCATCGGCGCAGCAAGCTCTTCCGCGATGAATGAGCGCGACGCTGCACTGGCCGGCCAGGTCAAGGCCGCGCTGCAGGGCCGCGGCACGGATGTTGACGTGACGGCCACCAACGGTCAGGTCAACCTGTCCGGCTTCGTGGGCTACGCGTCGGATGAGGCGCCCGTGCTCGCCATGGCCGCTGCCGTGCCGGGCGTGCAGGCGGTGAATTCGTCCCTCCATGTCTGGTCGACGGCATCGGATCCGCGTTTCGGTCTGCCGCCCGTGGCGAACACCCGCAGCGTGGCCGCGGCACCCGCGATGAGCCCGAACGACGCCGCACTGGCCAAGCAGGTCAAGGCCACGCTGCTCCAGGCCGCGCCCTTCCGGGACCAGTCCGTCGAACTCGTCGTCACCGCCCGCGACGGTCAGGTCAACCTGTCCGGCTGGATCAGTGTCGACACCGATGCGCTGCCGGCACGCACCATCGCGGCCCATGTGCCGGGCGTCAAGTCGGTCACGTCCCAGCTCCACGCTTGGTCGACCTGATCTGCCCCTCGACACGCCGGACGGCAGTCCGGCGCCGTCCGACTCCGCGAAACGCCCGACGGTTCACGCCGTCGGGCGTTTTGCATTTCTTGACCGAGGGGCAGGGTCACTGCAATCCAGGACGCGCACCATGAACCGCTAGAGTGGCTGCGGCGACCCCCCGCCATGCCGCCTGACAGGACCAGACCCCGTGATGCCCGATGCACCTGCTGACGTTCGCCCCCCCGGCCACATCCTCGTCGTGGACGACGACCCCGCGCTGCGCGCACTGCTGAGCGAATACCTGGGCGAAAACGAGTTGCGGGTCACCGCGGTGGCCAGCGGCCGCGAGATGAACGCGGTGTTCGACCAGGAGGCGATCGACCTGGTCGTGCTGGACCTGCGCCTGCCGGGCGAAGACGGCCTGCAGCTCGCCCGCGCGCTGCGCGAACGCGCCACGGTGCCGATCGTGCTGCTCACCGGCAAGGCCGAAGAGGCCGACCGGGTGATGGGCCTCGAACTCGGCGCCGACGACTACGTCACCAAGCCCTTCAGCCCGCGCGAGTTGCTGGCGCGCATCCGGGCGGTGCTGCGGCGCTACCAGGTGCAGACCGAGCTGCCGACGCGCGACGACAAGCGGCGCGCCTACCGTTTCGCGGCCTGGGAGCTGAACCTGCGCACGCGCAAGCTGGTCGATCCGTCGGGGGAGAAGCTCGATCTGAGCAACGGCGAGTTCAGCATGCTGGCGGCGTTTTGCGGGGCACCGCAGCGGGTGCTCAGCCGGGACCAGCTGCTCGGCCTGTCCCGGCTGCACAACGCGGAGGTCTACGACCGGACCATCGACGTCCAGATCCTGCGCCTGCGCCGCAAGATCGAGGCCGATCCGGCCCGGCCGCAGCTGATCGTCACCGAGCGCGGGGCAGGTTACTGCTTCAACGTGCCGGTCGAGACGCTCTACTGAAGCGGAGGAGGGGGCGCAGGCGGCGGACGCTGTCCAAGCCGCATCAGCGCCCATCCGGCCAGCGCGCCCCCGACAACGGCCAGCGCCACGCCACGCCACGGGATGCAGCGCGCGTGGATCTGCGCCGCCGCCTCGTCTGCCGCCAGGGCCGGCAGCCCGGTCGTGGCCAGGCCCAGCGCCGCAACCAGCAACAGCCGTGCGCACACGCGCTGCACACCGGCGCGCATCGGAGCGGCGTGGATCGACAGGGCGGAAGGGCGGACGGATCGCATGCAGGCGACTGTGCACCGCCGAGGCCCCATGGCAATTGCAGCGCGGGCGCGCCCGATGACAGATGCAATCTGCCGCGCCGCCCGCCCCGCCGCTCAACCCTTCGGTGCCGCCAGGTTCTGCCGCACCCGCTGCAGCAGCCCGAGCAACTGGCCCTGTTCCGCCGCGCTCAGGCCGGCAACCGCCTGCACCGCCAGGTGCGCGGATGCCTGCTCCAGGGCGTCCAGCACCGCCCGACCCTGCGCCGTCAGCGCCAGCCGCACGCTGCGCCGGTCGGCCGCATCGGCCTGCCCGTCCAGCAGCCCCTGTTCGCGCAGGCCCTTGATGAGCCGGGCGAGCTGCGCCTTGTCGCGCCCGCTGTGCTGCGCCAGATCGGTCTGGGTCGCGCCGGGGTGGCGCGCGAAGAAGCCGAGCACCTTGGTTTCCATGTGCGTGATGGCGTGTGGCCCGTCGCGCAGCACCTGGAATTGCTGCGAGCGGACCTGGTGCATGACCACGTGGATCAGCTCCAGCACGTTGTCGGATGCGTCCATATGGTTGACATTGTCTAATTGTTTGGCCATCATGGATGACATTATCAATCAATCAGCACCACACCCCATGACTTCGGACAACACCTCCCGCCGCGTCCAGCGCGTGCGCCACGAACTGCGCCGCCGCGACCTGACCGTCCTGGGCGTCGACACCCCCACCCCCGGCTTCCGCCGCATCACCTTCACCGGCGCCGACCTCGCCGGCTTCACCAGCGCCTCGTTCGACGACCACGTCAAGCTCTTCCTCGACGCTGCGGACGGCGCCGAGCCGGTGCGCCGCGACTACACACCGCGCCAATACGACACCGCGGCCGGCACGCTGGCGATCGAGTTCGCGCTGCACGGCGACGGCCCGGCCGCCCACTGGGCCGCACAGGCCACGCCCGGCCAGCGCGCCACCATCGGCGGGCCGCGTGGCTCCTTCATCATCCCCACCGACTTCGACTGGCACCTGCTGGTCGGTGACGAGACCGCCCTGCCCGCGGTCGCCCGCCGGCTGGAAGAACTGCCGGCCAGCACCCGCGCCTTCGTCGTGCTGCACGTAGTCGATGCGGCCGACCGACGCGCATTGCCCAGCGCAGCCAGCGTGCAGGTGCAGTGGGTCGACAGCGGCGACGCACTGGTCAACGCCGTGCGCGCGCTGGAACTGCCCGGCGGCGAGGGCTTTGCCTGGGGCGCGGGCGAAGCCGGGGCGATGGCGGCCGTGCGGCGCGTGCTGGTCGACGAGCGGGGGCTGGACCGCCACGCCGTGCGCGTCTCGGCCTACTGGAAGCAGGGCGCCACGGCGCACCACGAGCACATCGAAACTTGAGCCCGCTTAACATGCACATCCCCGGGAACCCGGGAATCGTGCTGAAACTGGAGTGGTGCCATGAGTTCGTCGAACGTGCTTGCGCAGATCGTTGCATTGGCGGGCAGCGCCGCCATCCGCTGGCGCCGCCGGCAAGGCCCCGCGCCTGCGCAGGCTGTCGGCACCACCCCGACCATTCCCGAGGCCCGCCCGCAAGGCCGGATGCCCACCCTGAAAATGCCCACCGCCTGCGGCTGGGCACCGGGCCACACCCCGACCGCCGCCCCCGGCCTGCAGGTCAACGCCTTCGCCACCGGACTCGACCACCCGCGCTGGATGCACGTCCTG
>JAAFKB010000124.1 GCA_013299055.1 Sphaerotilus sp. | reverse complement strand
GGCACTTCCCCAGCGATGACGCCGCCAGCAAGCTCATCTGGCTGGCCCTGCGCAACATCACCGCCGACTGGGGCAACGCCGCCCAGGATTGGAAGTCCGCCATGAACCAGTTCGCGATACTCTACGGTGAGCGGTTCACCCACGCCTCCCTCGGTGGCTTTCGATAACCCGGCCATCCGGCCGTTTCAACCAACCGCCTCACACACAGAAATCCGGACACTCTCTGTACCAGAGCATCCAGGCGACGACCTCGTCCATCGCCGGGTCTTGAATCGCTGCCCGTGCAGCCGCTCCACCTTCAGCGATCCGAACAGCGTCTCGCTGCAGGCGTTGTGTCCCAGCAGTTGCCCCGGCGACTCATCGACGCGGTGATACCGTACGCCGCCAGCACGTCGCGGAAGTCCCTGCTCGCGTACTGGCTGCCCCGATCGCTGTGGAAGATCAAGCCGGCCTGCTGACCCGGATGGCGCTTGAACCACGCCATGCGCAGCGCGTCGATGACGATGTCCCGCGTCATGTCCGCTCGCAGGCTCCAACCGATCACCTGGCGACTGAACAGGTCGATCACCACGGCCAGGAACAGCTAGCCGTCGTCCGTGGCGATGTAGGTGATGTCACCGGTTCATGCCTTGTCTGGCTCGGTCACCGCGAACTACCGGTCGAGCAGGTTGGGCGCGATGGGCAGATCGTGCCGGCTGTCGGTCGTCACCTTGAAGCGCCGACGGCCCTTGACTTGGATGCCGTGCCGTTGCATGAGCTTCTGTACCCGGTCCTTGCCCACGCGCAGGTCGCGCGCCTGCAACTCCTTCCAGATCCGCGGCCAGCCATAGCAGCCACGCATCTCGGCATGAATGGCCTTGATCTGCACGCGCAGCGCCTCGTCGCTCAGATGCCGGCGCTGCCGCGCTTCACCGGCCCGGCTGGCCCGGCGTACCAAGTGCCCGCGGTATCCCGCCACGCGCACCCTCAGCACCCGGCACTGCACCGAGATCGGCCACACTCGTCGGTGGCGCTCGATGAAGGCGTACTTCACTTGGCTGCCTTTGCGTCGTGCGCGCCGCCGCCGTGATGCTCTGGCCCACTTCCACCAGTCGTACCGCCTCCAGCTTGAACTCCAGCGTTTACTTCGCCCGGGGTGTCGTCTTTATCATTTCCGTTCTCCTTGCTTCGATTGAATCACTCAGAGCGTGTTCACGATCTCCTGAGGAGCAAAGCGAGAAACGCGAGATGGACGAACTGCAGGCCGGTGTTGAGCCATCGCTCGCAGTTCTTCCACAGCCGCCGGTTCTTCTCCAACCAGGCAAAGCTGCGCTCGACGATCCAGCGCTTGGGCATGACTTTGAAGGTGTGCAACTCGCTGCGCTTGGCAATCTGCACCGCGACCTGCTCGCCCAGGATCTCGCGCACGCCGTCTTCGAACGGCAGACCCGTGTAGCCACCATCGACCAGCACGCTGCCAACCTGCCCGAGCGTGTCCTTGCTGTGCCTGAGCGCCTGCAGCGCCCCCTTGCGGTCGGTCACCTCGGCTGTGGTCACCACCACCGCGTGCGGCAATCCCAGTGTGTCCACAGCGATGTGGCGCTTGATGCCCGAGACCTTCTTGCCCGCGTCATAGCCCTTGAATCCCGCCGTGTCCGTGTTCTTCACGCTCTGCGCGTCCACGATCAGCAGCGTGGGCGTGGCGTTGCGCCCCTGTCTCAAGCGGGCCGCGCCAACCTGATTTTTTTAAAGCCCGCTCCAGCACGCTCACGCCGTCCGGATCGGGCTGGCTCCACTTGCGCCACCAGGCGTAGACCGTCGTCCACTTGGGAAACTCTGCCGGCAGGAACCGCCACTGGCAGCCCGTGCGCAGCAGGTACAGCACTGCGCAGAACACCTCGTGCAGGTCTACCGTGGTGGGCTTGGTGCGCCGGCGCACGCTGCGCAGCAGCGGCTCGATCTCGGCGAACTTCTCCCGGCTGATGTCGCTCGCGTACGCTTTTCTCTTCATCCCGACATTTTCAGGGACGGCGAGATCGTCAACACGCTCTTACGTGCGCCAATCTTGGCCGGGCATGATTCGCCGCATGAACTCATCGAACAACGGCACCGTGAACGCGGTGTCGCCGTGACTGGGACTCCAGATCATGCCCTTGGCAATCAGCGAGCTGCGCACGGGGCCCAGCGAACTGACTTCACGCTTGAGGCAGTCGGCGATCGCTCCGGATCGATGGGGGCCGGGACCCAGCTCGGCCATGGCGCGCAGGTAGCGCTTCTCCTGGGGCGTCAGCCGATCGAAGCGCACTCGGAAGAAGCTCTCGTCGAGCGCAGCCACTGCCGTGGTCGTCGCCTGCTCGACGTCATCGGCCTTGATGGGGGACTCGACAGCGGCTTCCCAACTCCGTTGGCCCCATTCCTGGAGGAAGTAGGGATAGCAGCGTGTGTCGGCCAGGATGCGCTCGACGGCGCCGACGGTGATTTCGGCGCCCTCAGCCTCGATGGGCCTGGTGATGGCGCGCACCGCTGCGTCAGCGCTGAGCGGGCCAATCTCGGGAAACGTGAACAGGCGCTCGGCGTAGGACTTCGCATTGCCCATGCGCCCGCGCAACTGCGGCAGACCGGCACCCACGAGGAGCACGGGCACCTGGCGCTGGGCACAGCGGTGCATCGCGGTGATGAGGGCCGCCAACTGGGGTTCCGGCACGTACTGAAGCTCGTCGACGAAGAGCACCAGGGCCGTGCTGGCTGCCTTGGCCGCCGCGCCGGCGCTCTCCAGCAGTTCCTGCAGGTCGTGCTCCAGGTCGCCGTTGTCGGCCAGGCCGGGCTCACCTTCGTAGTCCAGACCGACCTCGATGTCGCCGTAGGTGACCTTCAGGGCCTTGGCGAAACCCGCCAGAGCGCGCAAGCCTCGCACGGCCAAGTCCTTGGCATGCGCTAGCTTGCTCAGCCGCAGCAACGCCACACGCAACTGCGGCGCCAGCAAGGCCGGCAGCGAGCGATCCTCGGGGGCTTCGATGCGGACGGTATGCACGCCCGAGGCTTCCGCGTCGTCGCGCATGCGGTCCAGCAGCACCGTCTTGCCTACGCCGCGCAAGCCGACCATCAGCACGCTGCGCGCGGACTTTCCCGCCCGCGTGCGCGCTACAGCGACGCGAACAGTTTCTCGCAGGTCATCGCGGCCAGCGAGTTCCGGCGGCGGGGATCCGGCGCCAGGGGCAAAGGGGTTCTTGACGGCGTCCATGCGTCAAGTGTAGAGAATTTATGAAAGTTATTCAATATCGATAATATCGATCGACCGCTTCTTGCGGGGCAGTGCAGGGGCGGCAGGGTTGGCGAGCCTGCGTCAGGCCGGAAAGGCGTGCCGGGGGCGATCACGCCGGCACAGTCGGGGCCGTGCCGCCTCTGCGGGGCTCAAAAATCACCTCCGTCAATCTGGCAGGTGCGCGATGAACCTATTTTTTTGACACCCTGAGAAGGGTGATTATCAGGGAGTCAGTTAGTGGTGAAAAACGCGGAAACCGAAGTTTGAACGCACTCACGCAACTGAATTTGATGCTGCTTTGCAAGACAATTTGATGCTATCGACGCCGGGCAACCGCAGGTGGCGACCTTGCGCGGCCTCATGGTGCCGTGACACCGCCATGACGCCAGCACCGACGGCATCGCCACAACTCGCGCCGTCAGCCTGCAAGTCATTGAATTCACGGCATTCCTGGGTCAGGAGGTGCGGGCGCGCCTCGGTGAGTTCGGCTGCACAGCCGGGTCGTTGGGGATCGGCCGGCACACCGGCTGCTGTGCATACCCAGTTCCTCGCGATCCGACAGCAAGCGTCAAATTTGCTTGCATTGCCCATCAAGCATCATCTTTCGGACGTGGTCTGGAGCCTACCTCTCTCTGAGGGTCGACCGGATCGATAGCATCAAATTCGCTTGTGCGAGCGAAAAGGCCACATCGACGCTTTGCTGCCTCATCGCTGGCCGCCCCGGACAACCTCGGGTTGGTTAAGGTCGCCTGATGGGGGACCGCTGCCGGCCCGCGTTCAGGCCCAGCTCAGGGCTTCGGGGCGCCATGTTGCCGTTGCTTGACTGCGAGCGGCGGCGATCTCCGTTGGCGGCCACAGCAGGTCATCCAGGAGCGACACCGTGTCGCTCAGGCTGCCGGCTTCGATGCGGTTCTTGTTCAGGAACGCCTGCCATTGGCGTAGCTTGGCGGCGTCTTCGCTGAACTGCCTGGTCAGTGCCAAGGGTCGTTCGGTGGGCAAGTGGGTCTGACGCCGGGCAAAGGTGGCGGCGATGGCGGCCGCCAGTGTCGCGCCGTCCAGCTCCGTGCGCCGTGCAATCACCGCGAGGTCGAAGAAGTCCTTCAGGCGGCTGTTCGCTTGCCCCAGCATCACCATGGCCTGGTATTTCTCGGCGATCACGGTGTAGACCGGATAGACCCGCAGCGTGGGGGCTGGGAAGTCACCCAGCAAGGTGGGGTAGGCCACCGTCTGTGGCTCCGGCGTCACGGCATCACCGAAGCCAACGTCGATCTGAAGCGCGCAGCGTGCGGATCCGATGCGTGCCACCAGCGTGATGCGCGTACCGCCGTAGGTGTTGTCCTCACGAATGGCATCCGCCTTCACCGAGTTCGCGTCAAATACGATGCCGTCGCCGAGGTCCATGGTGGCGATTTCGCGGAAGCTGGCGATCAGGTTCGCCTCATCGTCGGGGCCAAAGCCCAGCAAGTCAGCATCCCGTGTGGGGCGGTGCGGTCAGCAGTCGGGCCAGAATCGACGCGGAGAGGTTGCCGGTCATTGCGTCACCGCCTCCAGGTAGGGCTGCATGACACGTTCGACTCGGTTGATCTTGGCAAAGTGGCTTAGCTCGGCCATGGTGACCTTGCGGCTGCGCCAGGCATCTTTGAGTGCCTCCAGCGCCACGTCCAGGCCGATCTTGTTGCGGAACTTGAAGCAGTCGGTCACCGTCTTGGCGGCGCTGTACGGGCCGCCGCAGAAAACGGAAAAAATCGTACGCTAAGGCCACCCCACAGGCCGAAGCGGCCGGAACCGCCCCTTGCCGGGCACGCCGCCGCGCCAGACGTAGTCACCGGTCAGGTTGATGTGGTTCCACCCCAGCGGCGAGAGGTGGGGCAACAGCGCGTCGTCCACCGCCTGGCCATGGCTGCGCAGCGCGGCCACCGCCCGCGTCAGGTAGACCGTGTTCCATAGCACGATGGCCGCCGTCACCAGCGTCAGCCCGCTGGCCCGCCAGCGTTGCTGCTCGAAGTCGCGGTCCCGGATCTCTCCCAGCCGACCGAAGAAGACAGCTCGGGCCAGTGCGTTGCGGGACTCCCCCTTGTTCAGCCCGGCATGCACCCGTTGACGCAACTCCACGCTCTGCAGCCAGTCCAGGATGAACAGTGTTCGCTCGATGCGGCCCAGTTCACGCAGTGCCACCGCCAGCCCGTTCTGTCGCGGATAGCTGGCCAGCTTGCGCAGCATCAGCGAGGCCGTCACGGTCCCCTGCCGGATCGAGGTGGCCAGCCTCAGGATCTCGTCCCAGTGGGCGCGGATGTGCTTGAGGTTGAGCGTGCCGCCGATCATCGGCTTCAGCGCGTCAACGGAGGTATCGCTGCGAGCCACGTAAAGCCGCGTCTCCCCCAGATCGCGGATACGCGGTGCGAACCGGAATCCCAGCAGGTGCATGAGCCCGAAGACGTGGTCGGTGAAGCCCGCCGTGTCGGTGTAGTGCTCCTCGATGCGCAGATCCGACTCGTGGTACAGCAACCCGTCGAGGACATAGGTCGAGTCGCGCACGCCGACGTTGACCACCTTGGCACTGAAGGGGGCGTACTGGTCGGAGAGGTGGGTGTAGAACATCCGGCCCGGCTCGGTGCCGTACTTCAGGTTGACGTGGCCGGTGCGCTCGGCCTGGCCGCCGGCGCGGAAGCGCTGCCCGTCCGATGACGAAGTCGAGCCGTCGCCCCACCAAGCAGCCAAGGGCTGCTGACCCTGGGCGTTGACCAGGCTGGCCAGCGCAGCCGAATAGGTGTCGTCGCGCACATGCCAGGCCTGCTGCCACGCCAGCCGGGTGTAGGCCGTGCCCGGACACGACTCGGCCATCTTCGTCAGCCCCAGGTTGAGCGCATCGGCCAGGATCGTCGTCAGCAGCAGCGTCCGGTCTGCGCTCTTCTCGCCCGTCTTGAGGTGGGTGAAGTGGGCGGTGAAGTCGGTCCAGCCATCCACCTCCAGCAGCAGGTCGGTGACCTTGACGCGCGGCATCATGGCCGCCACCTGGTTGATGAGCGCTTGCGCCGCTGGGGGGACCGCCGTCTCTGGTGGCGAGATCTTCAGGCCCGTGGCCGTGATGAGCGCCTGTGGCAAGTCATTGGCGGCGGCGAGCTGGTTGACCGTGGTGAGTTGTGCCTCCAGCAGCGACAGCCGACCGTGCAGGTAGGCGTCGCCATCGGCGGCCACCCCCAGCCGCAACGCATCGGTCTGCTTCAGGGTCGAGAACGTCGCGGCCGGCACCAGGTAGGTGTCGAAGTCCTTGAACTGGCGCGAGCCCTGTACCCAGACATCGCCCGAGCGCAGGGCGTTCTTCAGCTCCGACAGCACACACAGTTCGTATTGACGCCGGTCGAGGCCGGTCTCGGTCTGGACCAGCCTCGCCCAGCGCTTCTTGACAAACCCGGTCGGCGCGTCGGCCGGCAGCTTGCGGCTGCTGGTGGCGTTCATGTGGCGCAGCACCTCGACCGCGTCGAGAACACCCTGACCGGCCGGCGCTGCCCGCAAGGCCAGCGCCTCCAGGAAGGCTGGGGCGTAGCGGCGCACCGCGGTGTAGCCCTCGCCGATGAGGTGCAGGTAGTCGAAGTCGCCCGGTCGGGCGAGCTGCTGCGCTTCGGCGACGCTGGCGGTGAAATCGTCCCAGGACATGACGGCCTCGATCGCGGCGAAGGCGTCGCTGCCGCACGCCTTGGCGTCTAGCAAGGCCTGACCGACACGGCCGTACAGGCGGACCTTGTCATTGATCGCCTTGCCGGCCTCCTGGAACTGCTGCTGGTGCTTGAGCCGGGCGATGCTGAACAGCTTGCCCAGGATGCGGTCGTGCAGGTCGATGACCTCGTCCGTGACGGTGGCCATCCCTTCGATGCTCAGGGCCACCAGCGTGGCGTAGCGTCGCTGAGGTTCGAACTTGTTCAGGTTGGCCGGTGTCATCTGCGCGCCCTCACGGGCGATCTTGAGCAGGCGGTTCTGGTGAACCAGTCTGTCGAGTCCAGCGGGCAGATCGAGTGCCTTCCAGGCCTTGAGCCGTTCGATGTGTTCGAGCATGCGGCGCGAGTTCGGCCGCAGCGGAGACTGGCGCAACCAGGCCAGTCGGCTCAGCGAAGTGCCCTCCTGGCGTTTGAGCAGATCGTCCAGGCGCTGCCGGTGAAGAGCCGTCAGCGGATCGGTCAGGCTCGCGTAGATCTGCCGGTTGGCCCGGGTGATTGCCTCGGCACAGAGGCGCTCGATGACCTCCACGCTGGGCAGGATGATCCGCTGGCGTCGCAAGACCTCCACCACCCGGTTGGCCAGCACGATGCCCTTGTCGGTCTGCAGGGCGAGTTCGGTGGCCACCTGCACCGCCGGTCGGTAGTGCTGCAGACCGAAGGACTCCAGGCCCAGGTAGGCGCGCAATTCCAGCAGGTGCTCGCGCCGGGTGGCTTCGCGCTCGGCATACAGCGGCCAGCAGCCAGGGTCAACGCCGAGCTGGTGTGCCAGCCATCGCAACAGCGAATCCGGCACGCCAGCATCGGCGGGCAGCCCTTGGCCGGGCCAGCGCAGCAGGCACAACTGGACAGCGATCCCCAGCCGGTTGGCCTCGCCCCGTCGCTGATCGATCAGCGATTGATCGACCTCGCTGAACGTGTACTGCCGCACCCATTCGCCGTCGTTGTCGGGGATGCTCAGCAAGGCGACCCGCTCGGCCGCAGACAGGACAGAACGGCGAGGCATCCTCGGCTCCAGCAGTGCAAGAGGGGCTGCGCACAAACGAACGTTTGCGCATCACGGGCAGGAATCCCTGCGGCGCCTGCTGCAAAAATGTATTGCGAAACCAAATCGATCGGCAACAGGTTTGTGCTGATGCACAAGACCAGGAGAAATCCATGCGCATCGGCTACGCCCGCGTCTCCACCCAGCAGCAGGACAACGCTGCACAGCTCGCTGCGCTGCGTGCCGCAGGCTGCAGCCGCATCTTCGAAGAGAAGGTCTCGGCTGGGCGGTGGGACCGTCCGGAACTGCGTCGCCTGCTTGATCAGCTACGCGAAGGCGACGTGCTGGTGGTCTGGAAGCTCGACCGGCTGTCGCGCTCGCTCAAGGAACTGCTGAGCCTGCTGGAGAAGGTGCAACTGGCCGGTGCCGGATTCCTCAGCCTGACCGAGGCGGTCGAGACCACGACCGCAGCTGGTCGGATGATGATGCAGATGGTGGGCGCCTTCGCCGAGTTCGAGCGCGCCATGCTGCGCGAGCGCACGCGCAACGGGCTGCTCGCTGCGCGTCAGGAAGGGCGCATCGGTGGACGTCGGCCCAAGCTGACGGCTCGACAGCAGCAGGAGGTCGTTCGCCTGGTGGGCTCCGGTGAACAAACGGCAGCCGACGCCGCCCGGTTGTTCAATGTTCACCCCTCCACCATTGCCCGGCTGCTGGCCAAGGTCAGGCTGGGTTCACAGGCTTAGCGTACGATTTTTTCCGTTTTCTGCGGCGGCCCGACTTCGGCCACATCCAGCCCCTTCACCCGCGCCAGCTCCGC
>JAAFKB010000123.1 GCA_013299055.1 Sphaerotilus sp. | reverse complement strand
GCCGAGGGCTGGGTCTATCCCTGCTACATGGGCATGGCCGAGCTGGACGCCCTGCGCGAACGGCAGATGGCGAACAAGGAAAAGCCGCGCTACGACGGCACCTGGCGGCCGGAAGCGGGCAAGGTGCTGCCGCCGGTGCCGGACGATGTGAAGCCAGTGCTGCGCTTCAAGACGCCGCAGGGCGGGTCGGTGGTCTGGGACGACAAGGTCAAGGGCCGCATCGAGATCAGCAACGACGAGCTGGACGACCTGGTCATTGCCCGCCCGGACGGCACGCCGACCTACAACTTCTGCGTCGTGGTGGACGACATCGACATGCAGATCACCCATGTGATCCGCGGCGATGACCACGTCAACAACACGCCGCGCCAGATCCATGTGTTCCGTGCGCTGGGTGTCGAGCCGCCCGTCTACGCCCACTTGCCCACCGTGCTGAACGAGCAGGGCGAGAAGATGAGCAAGCGCCACGGCGCCAAGCCCGTGACGCAGTACCGCGACGAGGGTTATCTGGCCGACGGCGTGGTCAACTACCTGGCGCGGCTGGGCTGGAGCCACGGCGACGACGAGATTTTCAGCCGCGAGCAACTGGTCGCCTGGTTCAACCTCGACCACCTCGGCCGCAGCGCCGCGCAGTTCGACGAGGCCAAGCTGCGCTGGGTGAGTGCGCAGCACATGAAGGTCTGCGACAACGGCGTGCTGGCGAGGCTGGTTTCGGCGCAGTTCGCCAGCCGTGGCCTGACCGTGGCGGCTGACGAGCGGCTGGCGGCGATGTGTGCGCTGTTCAAGGACCGCTGCAGCACGACGGTCGAACTCGCTGACTGGCTGTCGGTCTACTTTGTCGAGGTGCAGCCCGGCGAGGCGGACTTGGCGCAGCACCTGAACGAGGTGTCACGTCCGGCGTTGATCGCGCTGCGTGATCATCTGACGGCGTTGCCCGTCTGGGATGCGCCGTCGATCAACCAGGCGATCAAGCACACCATCGGCGAGCTGAAGGTGAAGATGCCGCAACTGGCGATCCCGCTGCGGGTACTGGTGTGCGGCCGAGCGCAGACGCCACCGGTCGATGCCGTGCTGGCCTTGTTCGATAAAAATACCGTGCTCAAACGCTTGCAAGGCCTTTGAATTCCTTTCATAATCGCGTTCTCGCTTGAACAACGAAGCGCCGAAGACGATCAAACGTCGGGGGTATAGCTCAGCTGGGAGAGCGCTTGCATGGCATGCAAGAGGTCAGCGGTTCGATCCCGCTTACCTCCACCATCAAGGCGCTTCGAGGTTCATGAGACAAGTTTGAAGACTCCTTCGTCTAGAGGCCTAGGACACGACCCTTTCACGGTCGTTACAGGGGTTCGAATCCCCTAGGAGTCGCCAAGTTTCGATGGTTTGCACCACTGCGGAGTGGTAGTTCAGTTGGTTAGAATACCGGCCTGTCACGCCGGGGGTCGCGGGTTCGAGTCCCGTCCACTCCGCCAAAGTTCCTGTGGGTTCAGTTTTCCTGAGACTCCTTCGTCTAGAGGCCTAGGACACGACCCTTTCACGGTCGTTACAGGGGTTCGAATCCCCTAGGAGTCGCCAAGTTTCCCTGGTTTGCACCACTGCGGAGTGGTAGTTCAGTTGGTTAGAATACCGGCCTGTCACGCCGGGGGTCGCGGGTTCGAGTCCCGTCCACTCCGCCAAGTTCAACAAAGAAACCGCTTCAAGTTCCTGACTTGAAGCGGTTTTTTCGTTCAGGCCATCCGTCTTGGCCTGGGCATCCCTGGTCCTCGCGGGTGCAGCCCAGAGAGCGAAGTCCAAACCCGAATTCTCCTGCACAACTGGCAGAGTCCGTGTCCAGACCGATTGAATCGGTGATTGTTCCTGACCGCTCAAGCCCGCATCCTTTGCGCCAATCCGTGACCATGTGCCGTGCAATTTCACACGATTTGCACGCTGGCACGGGCAGCACGAGGAGCGTACATGCAGTGGATCACAGGGTTGTCGGTCGCCGGAAGTCTGATGGTGCTGGTGGCGTGTGGAGGCGGCGGGCCTGCCCCGGAAGATGCCGATGCGCTGGTGGACAACCCGGTGCGCATCACAGGGGTTGTCTCCACGGGGGGGGCGCTGGTGGAGGCGGAGGTCACAGCACGCTGCGCTGCCGGGCCGCTCCGCACTGCCCGCAGTGGCTCCGGCGGGTACTACGCGCTGGATGTGCCGTCCGACGCGCTGCCTTGTGTGCTCGCGGCCGTGTCCTCCGATCGGTCGCGCACGCTGCACTCCGTGGCCACGGCGGTGGGTGATCAGCCGACGGTGAC
This sequence comes from Sphaerotilus sp., assembly GCA_013299055.1. Lineage (GTDB taxonomy): Bacteria > Pseudomonadota > Gammaproteobacteria > Burkholderiales > Burkholderiaceae_C > Sphaerotilus. The sequence goes on along the minus strand of JAAFKB010000123.1, from coordinate 6,568 downwards.
GGCGCACATCACCCCATTGACCGAGTTGTTGGTTGCCCAAATCGCCGGCGCCGCGCCTTCCGGTCTCATGCGGGCCGCCAGCGCGGGCACCCTGCAGGGCCGGCTGACGCCAGCCAACCTCCGCGACGCCCAGGCGGCAGTGGTCGGGGTGCTGCGGGTGATGGGCGTGGACCCGGCGCCGCTCAGCGATGTCTTGCGACAGCCCCTCGTGGCGGCCTCCGCCGTTCAGCGTGGCAACGTCCATGACAAGGTGCTGGATGCACTGGCCGGTGCGATGCGGGCGTCCGGCGCCACGCTGGCCGATCTGGTCGGTACGGTCATTCGGCGTGCCCGTGCGCTCAACCACGTCGACCTGCCCCACTGAACACCACAAGCGCATGTGGCGGAACGTGGAATCAGTGGCAGGAAAGGGCCGCTCCCGCGGCGACTTTCCAGTGCAATCGCGTTGCACAGTGGGTCGTTCCCTTCACCCTGGACCACAACGCCATGCCACAACTTCGTCTGCTGTCTGCCGCTGTTCTTCTCGCGCTGGGCCTTTCGGCCTGCGGAGGCGGCGGCGATGCCACCACCACTGTCCCCGAGGGCACCACCCCCGGTGTCGCACCCAGCGCCATTGCGGGTGTGCTGGTCGATGACCTGATCCTGGGCGCCACCGTGTTCTGTGATGGAAACGACAACGGCAGTCTGGATGCCGGCGAGTCGAGCGCCACCACCGACGGCAGCGGGCGTTACACCTTTGGCGCGGCCTGTTTTGCGCCCATCGTGTCGGTGGCGGGCACCGGCTATGACAAGTCGACGCTCAAAGCCCCGAAGGGCCAGTACAAGGCGCTCGCGGGCAGCCAGGTGCTCTCGCCGTTCACCACCATGCGGGCCGTCAGCGGCCTGAGCGACAGCGAGTTTTCCGCCGTCCTGACCAGGCTCGGGCTGGAGGGCATCGATGTCGCCACCTTCGATCCGACAGTGGACGCTGCCCGGGCCACCACGGCTGCCGCCATCGTCAAGATCCTGAACGACGTGTCCGAAATCGTTGCAGCGGCTGGTGGCGATGCTGCCGCGGCCTTCAAGGCGGCCACCTTGGCCATGGCGCTCCATGCGTCCTCCAGCAGCGGTCCGGCGTTCGCGTCCGATGCCGATCTGGGCAGGCTGGTCGCTGCGGCGTCTGACGCAGGTCTTCGAGGCGGCAACCGCAACAGCGCCGGTGGTGCCATCTGGTCCGACAAGGCGCTGGCGAACGCCCAGTCGCTCGCTGCGGTCGGCATCACGACCGTCGCCAGCAACATCAAGAAGCGTGCTTCGTTGCTGGATGCGCTGAACGATCTGAGCAGCCATGCGGCGGTACACGTCGTTGTCGACACCGATCTGGACGACGATGTCCAGGTCGGTGAAAGCCGCGGCAAGGCGGGTGATGCGACCGAGATGGCCAAGGCCCAATACCTGTCGCTCCGCGGCGATGCAGTGGAGGTCACGCCGCTCAAGGCTGCAGCCAGCGCGCACACGCTGACCCAGTTCGCTGCCGGCCTGCCACTTGCAGGCCAGACCTTGTCCACCCTGAGCCGGCTGACGCTCCCCCTGGACAGCACTGCCAAGGCGCTGCCGCGTCAGGGTGCCACGGTCGCGGTGGCTCTGGAGATCGAGAACACCGCCACGGGCGGCATGCTGCAAGGCGCCTTGGACAAGGTCGTGCTCAAGCGCAACAGCGATGGTTCGGTGGCTGCCACGATCCCGGACGATGCGAAGCTCTACCTGTACATGAAAACGGCCGCTGGCTTCGAGTTCGGCACTGGCGAGGATGCGAAACTGGGGGTGGCCACGCCTCTGCTGTCCTCTGACGCAGGTGGTCTGGGCATTGACCTGCAGAAGCTGGCCAGCGGAATGCGCAAGCACTTCCCCGGCAACACCGCCCTGATCAACAAGGTCCTGGAAGAGCAGGGCACCTTCCAGATGAAGGTGGTGATCAGCGAGTCGCATTTCCGCCATGCCGATGGCAGCCGCCTGAGTGCCGGCAAGGTGGCCGTCAAGGTGCCGGGCCAGTCAGGCATCGCCAGCAAGGTGCAAGGCGTGGCCGTGACGGGTCGCGTGACCTTCTGACCATGCGGAGCCTGTCCCGGGGACTTCGCCTGTGATCCCCGTGCCTGGGCGCCTGCGCATCGGCATGGGCTTGGCCGTGTGGCTCGGCGTGCAGGCCGGCGTCGCGGTGGCCGGGATCTCCCCTCTGGAGACCTTGGCCGTGCCTGGTTTGCCGACCGCTGCCACTGCTGATGGCGTGCGCTGGCAGGCGCAATGGAGCCAGGAGCTGACCCAGCCGCTCTTCGATGTGGCCGGCATCGAGCGCAACGCCGGCCGCGGCTGGGCGGGGCGACTGGAGGCGGCCACGGGTCCGTGGTCTTTCGGTGTCGGCGCCCAGGACCGGCGGCTGCACGACAAGGCCCAGGCGCATGCCGTGCAGAGCTGGCACGCCACGGCGCAGGTCGAGTGGACCACGCCCGACCAGCCCCACCGCTGGGGCTTGCGGCTGGGTGCGTGGGGCAGCCAGGCCGACCACTTGCTGCAGAGCACCAGCTCGGCGCTGCGCGTCAGCGGCCTGAAGGGGCGGCTGATCGAGATGGAACTGGTGCGTCCGCGCGACCTGCAGTGGCAGCTCGACCTGCTGGCGCGGTCGCGGCTGGCCGATCCGCGCTGGGCGGTCAGCGGTTACGCTGGACTGGGTGCCAGCGCGGTGTCGCGTTCGGTGGTCAGCGGCAAGGCCACGATCTCCGGCTGCACCTACCAGCTCGACTTCGGCGATCAGCGGCTCAACGCCAAGCCCTTGCCCGGCTGTCCCAATGGCTGGCTGGTCAGTGTGCCCAACCGCCTGCTGGCCGTCGATGTCCAGCAGGAAACCCGCTACCGGTCCCTGCACGGACACCTCGGCGGTGCGCTGCATTGGGCTGCCATGCCCTGGCGGCTGGCCGTGGGGGGGGAGCTGCAGCAGTGGTTGCGGCAAGGACAGGAAGTGCGCCATGTGCGCAACCTGGTGCTGGCGGGCGAAGCCGCGCACACGGTGTCGCCGGGATTGGCGCTGGTGCTGCGCGGCCAGTACCAGCACCGCCAGCTGCTCGGCGATGTTCCCATGCTCTACAACAGCCGCTCGGCGAGCAGCACGCGCCGCGTGCTGTCCGTGACCGCCGGAATGCAGGTGGAGTTCTGACGCCGTTCCGGGTGGGGACGCGGCTCACGCCAGCGCCTGCGTGATCGCCGCCAGCAGCGCATCCGCCCGAAACGGCTTGTGCAGCACCAGCCAGCCATTGGCCGCCATGAGCGCGATGTCGTCCGGCGCGGTGTCGCCCGTGATGACCAGCACCGGCACCGGCCCGCCATACTGCCGCACCGCCTCGATCGCCTCGACGGCCGTGGCCCCATGCAGGCGGTGGTCGGTGATCAGCAGGTCGATGCCCGTGTGGCCGCGTGGCCGCACCGCCAGGCTGCGCCGCAGCGGCACCAGGCCATCGTGGCAGTCCACCAGTGCCCCCCACGCCTGCAGCCGTGCCCGCAGCGCCGCTTGCACCGCCGGTTCATCCTCGACCACCGTCAGGCGCAGCCCCGTCAGCGGGCGCTGGTCGGCGCTGGTCTCGGGCAGCGGCACGGGGTCCGTGTCCACGCGCGGCAGCAGCAGCGAAAAGCAGCTCCCCCGGTCCACCCGCGAGCGCAGCTGCAGCCGGTGCCCCAGCAGGGCCGCGCTGCGCTGCACGATCGACAGTCCGAGCCCCAGGCCCCGGCTGCCGTCGCCGCCGTGGCCATGCTGGCGCGCCACCGGGCGGTCGCCGGGCGGTGCGGCGAGCTGCACGAACTCCTCGAACACGGTGCGCTGGTGGTCCGGCGGGATGCCGTGGCCGGTGTCCCAGACCTCGATGCGCACGTCCGCGCCACACGGCCGCACGGCCACCAGCACGCCCCCGCGCTCCGTGTAGCGCACCGCGTTGCTGACCAGATTGCGCAGGATCTGCTCCAGCATCACCGGGTCCGACCGCACGGTGGTCCGTGTCGGCCGAAAGCGCAGCTGAATGCCCTTGCGACGTGCGGTCTCGCCGTCGTGGCTGGCGATGGCGTCGAAGAGCGGCTGCAGCGCCACCGGTTGCACCCGCGGCCGCATCGTGCCGGCCTCCAGGCGCGAAAGGTCCAGCAGGCCCTTGAGCAGATCCTCCATCGACGACACCGCCTCGTTGACCCGGTCGGTCAGCGGCCGCAGCGCGATCGGCACCTGTTCGCGCAGCAGGTCGATCAGCAGCCCGATCGTCACCACCGGCTGGCGCAGGTCGTGGCTCGCAGCGGTGAGGAAGCGGGTCTTGGCGAGGTTGGCCTGCTGCAGCGCCTCGGTGCGCTCGACCACGCGGCGCTCCAGATCGGCGTTGAGCTGCTCGACCTGGTACAGCGCGCCCACCAGCCGCTTGATCAGCACCCCACCCACCATGGCCAGCGACACCGGCAGCACATACGGCAGCCAGTACGCATCCATCACCGAGGTCATGCCGCGCCAGAAGATGTAGTCATGTGCGGCGGCCAGCATCGACGCCACCACCGCCGCCACCAGTGCACAGCGCAGCGGCCAGCGCAGGCGGCGTGCTTGCTGCCACAGCGGCACCAGCGACATCACCATGCCCACGAACAGCATGGGATAGCCGCCCGCCCGCACCTCCTCCAGCGAGCCCGTCAGTCCGCCCCAGACGGCCATCGCCAGCAGCACCACGGTGCTGATCTGCAGGATGCCGGCGACCACGGGCTGGCGCCGTCCGGACAGGACCATCGCCGTGTGGCACAGCAGTGCGCCCGTGACCACCTGCCCGGCGAACAGCGCCACCACCGCCAGGGGCGAGACCAGGTGGACTGTGTTGTAGTGGGCGATGTTGCACACCGCCACCAGGCCCCACAGGGCGCCGAAGCTGCCCAGCAGCACCTCGCTGGGGCGGCGCCACCAGATCAGCATGAGGAATACTGCCAGCGCACCCCCGGCCACGTTGAGCCAGATCGGTACCATCTCGGCCAGCCGCTGCCGCACCAGAAAGCCCGGCGCCATCGCCTCGGCCGGTCCGGCCATCACCGTGGACAGCCCGCCGCGGCTGCTGTAGGCCACCGACAGCTCCAGGTGGTTGATCCCGGCGCGCAGCAGGTGCGGTGGCAGGCTGATCCACTGCAGCGTCGGATGTCCGCCTGCCTGCGCTGGGTCGAGGCGGTCCACCGCCTTGCCGCTGACCAGCCAGCCGTTGACCCGCACCTCATGCACTTCGCTCAGCCGCAGCAGGCACAGCGACCACAGCTCCGTCGGCGCCTTGTCCAACCGCACGCGCAGCCGGTAGTGGCCGATGCCTGCGTCGTCCTGGCCGCGGGCGCTCCAGGTGTCGGGCAGCGGCACGGTCTGGGTCGGCAGGCGCAGATCGTGGGTGAACTGGGCCTCGCGCAGGTCGAGCACCTGTGCGCCGGACCGCCCGCACAGCAGCCCCAGCACCAGCGCCACGGCCAGCCACCGGACCCAGCCCATCGGCATCACGCCGGCCCTGTGCGCTGCAGCAGCATCGCGTCGCCGTAGCTGAAGAAGCGCATCTGGCGCGCAATCGCCTCGGCGTAGAGCGTGCGGATGGTGTCGTGGCCGGCGAAGGCGCTGACCAGCATCATCAGCGTGCTGCGCGGCAGATGGAAGTTCGTCACCAGCCGATCGACGACGCGGAACTCGAAGCCGGGCGTGATGAAGATGTCGGTCTCGCGGGCGCCGGCCTGCAGCGTGCCGCCGAGCGCCGCCGATTCGAGCGAACGCAGCGTGGTGGTGCCGACCGCGACGACCCGGCCGCCACGGGCACGGGTGGCGGCGATGGCGTCCACAGTGGATTGCGGCACGTCGAACCACTCGCTGTGCATCCGGTGTTCGGCGATCGTGTCCACGCGCACGGGCTGGAAGGTGCCGGCCCCGACGTGCAGCGTCACACTGGCGCGGCCGATGCCACGGGCGTCCAGCGCGGCGAGCACCCCTTCGTCGAAATGCAGCGCCGCGGTCGGCGCGGCGACGGCGCCGGGGTGGCGAGCGAAGACGGTCTGGTAGCGCCGCTCGTCATCGGCGTCGTCCGCGTGCGTGATGTAGGGCGGCAGTGGCACATGACCGAACTGCTCCAGCAGCGCGAGGGCGTCACCGGGCAGGCGCAGGTGGAACAGCCCGTTCTCCGGCCCGCAGCGCCCGAGCACTTCCGCCGCGAACGTGGTCCCAACCGCGTCACGGAAATGCACCGTCTGTCCTGCTTTCGGCGACTTGCTGGCCCGCAGGTGCGCCCAGACCTCGTGCCGCCCGTCGGCCGCGCCGGGCAGGACACGCTCGACCAGTGCCTCGACCGAGCCACCTGTGTCCTTCGCGCCGTGGAGCCGGGCACGGATCACCTTGGTGTCGTTGAAGACGAGCAGGTCACCGGGTTCCAGCAGTGCTGGCAGTTCGCGGAACACGCGCTCGACGGCGGGCAGCGTGCGGCCGTCGAGCAGCCGGGAGGCGCTGCGTTCGGCGGCGGGGTGCTGGGCGATCAGCGCGGGCGGGAGGTCGAAATCGAAGTCGGCG
>JAAFKB010000122.1:4184-8920 GCA_013299055.1 Sphaerotilus sp. | reverse complement strand
GGTAGCGGGCGGGCCTGGCGGTCTCGTCGAAGCTGTCCGCGTAGGCGAAGCTGTCCTGCTCCCAGGTCAGCAGGCTGATGCCGCCGCGTGCAGCGTCGCTGATGACGCTGGATCGGCTCAGCTTGGGCAGGTAAAGGTAGCTGGCGAAGTCCTGCACCAGTTGCGCCACCGGCACATGGTCGCCGCGCCACAGCGGCACCCGGTCCATCTCCATGCGCAGTCGCGAGCCGCCCATCGCCGCCAGCAGCAGTTCTTCCGAGCGCAGCTTCTTGCCGGCCCGCACGGCCAATGCTTCCTGCCCGGTCAGCCGCAGCGTCTCCCAGGTGATGGCCGCCGTCTGCGGTGTCGCCTGACTGGGCACGAGCAGCCACTGGTAGGTTTCCGGCAAGCGGGCCTGCACGGTGGTGTCGGCCGTCTTCAACTGGGTTTCGGCTTGGGCAACCTGGTTCGGCGTCAGGTTGAGTTCGACCTTCTCGCCGACGATCGACTTCCAGGCCAGGTACTTGCGCACCGCCTCGGTCAGATCCTGCAGCCGGGTCTGGTCGGGGGCGAGGAACACCAGCGTGTTGCGGAACTGGCGGGGCGCGTTGCCGCGGGACTCCAGCAGTGCCTTGGCCGCCACCTCGGCCAGATTGTCCTTGCCCTTCGCATAGGGCTGCGCGGGGCCGAGCACGACCAGCCGGGTGTCCAGATCGTCCGGCACATCCGAGCCGCTGCCCGGCTGCACATGAACGCGGCTGAACTCGCCGCGCTGGTCCGTGTCCTTGCGCAGGCGGGCTTCCAGCTCCATCACGACCCGGTCCGGCTCGCGCTGCAACTGGTCGGCGCGGTCGCGGGCGAGCTTGGCGACGGTGGGCTGGGTCGAGTACCAGTAGCGGGTGCCGTCCTGGTACAGGTAGGTCGCCGACGCGGCCAGCCGCCGCAGCGCATCGCCGAACACCGCCACCGTCTCGCCGGGCATCGCGCAGCCCAGCTTGACGCGCCGGTCCTCCAGGCCCATGTTGGCGGCGGTCGAAAGCGGTGCCGAACCCAGGTAGATCGTGCGCGCCACGCGGCGGGTGGCCGAAAGCTTGCCCAGGTTCGGCACCTCGCCGTCGATGCGCAGCGGCAGCGCCTGCGGGCCGTCCACGTCGCTTTCGATGATCGGTTTCCAGGTGTCGGTGAGGTAGCGCGTCAGCTCGTCGCGCACCCGGTTGTCGTCGATCGGCAGCGTGGCGGGCAGGATCAGCGGGTTGCGGTCACCGCGTTCCCACAGGCTGTGGATCACCGCCGCCATCAGCCGCAGCACGCCGCGGGTGCGCTGGAACTTGGCGAGCGAGCCCCAGTCCTTGTAGAGCCGGTCGAACACCTCCGGGTGGATCGGGTAGGCGGCGCGCAGGCGCTTTTCATAGTCGGAGTCGCGGCACTCGGGCGGGAACTCCTGGTGCTGCGCCTGGTACAGCTCGGCAAAGGCACGGGCCACCACGTCGCGCTGCTTGAAGTGCTCCGGGTCGAGCATCGGCTCGAACAGGCGTCGGCGCACGATCTCGAACCCTTCTTCCGCCGAGGCCGGCGTCCAGGTCGATTCGAGCCGGGCCACCACGTTGCGCAGCCGGGCCAGCGCGGCGCGGCCACGTTCGCCGCCGACTTCCTCGTCATCGGCCTGGGCGTGGGGCGAGCTGGCGGTGTCCGACGCCGGCAGCGACACCACCAGCAGGCAGGCCCGCGCCAGCTTGGCTGATTCGGTCAGCGCCTGGGCGAAGGTGAACTGGGTCTCGAAACCGCCGGCAGGCAGGTCGCTCTGGTCGTGCAACTGGCGGGCGTAGGCGACCCATTCATCGACCAGGATCACGCAGGGGCCGAAGTCGTTGAACAGCTCGCGCAGCACATCGCCGGGGCTGGTGGCGTGCGCGTCGTCGGCGGCCACGCGGGCAAAGGCTTCCTTGCCGCCGAGCTGCCACGCCAGTTCACCCCACAGCGTGCGCACCACCGTGCCATCGGGCTTGACGGACGGGTTGCCGGGGGAAATCTTGTTGCCCACCAGCACGACGCGGCGGGCCGGCTGCAACCGCTCCACGCCGGCCTCGCGCATCAACTCCTCGACGCCGAGCAGCTCCGTGGCGCTGGCGCCGGAGAACAGGTGGTACAGCGCCAGCATCGAGTGCGTCTTGCCGCCGCCGAAGTTGGTCTGCAACTGCACCACTGGGTCGCCGCCCTGGCCGTTCAGCCGTTGCAGGCCGCCGATCAGCAGGCGCTTGAGGCTTTCGGTCAGGAAGGTGCGGCGGAAGAACTCGACCGGGTTGCGGTACTCGTCGCTGCCCTCGCCGATGTGGACCTGGAAGAGGTCGGCGGCGAACTCGGCCTGCTGGTAACGGCCGCTGGCGACATCGCGGTGCGGGGTGACGAGGTCGCGCCAGGGTTTCAGCGCGGTGCTGGCCTGGGCTTCGAGGGGCAGGCTGGCGGTCCTGCGGCGTTCGCTGCGGGCTTGCTCCTCGGTGACCAGCCGGCGCAGTTCCAGCTTCAGCCGGCGCACCTCTTCGGACTGCGGGGCTGACACGGCGGTCAGCAGCCGCTCCATTGAATCCAGCGCCCGGTCGGTGTCGTCGCTGGTGAAGTTCTGCTGGTGCGCCCACTTGTTGCGCCAGTCGCGGATCTCGGAGACCAGCGTGCGGTTGCCGAAGCCCAGCGCCGGCTTGAACACCTCCTTCCAGGTGTCCCACATCAGCTTCAGCAGCGGCGAGGCGTCGTAGTCGGTGATGGGCTTGTTGACCAGCATCGGGTCGTCGAGGAAGGTCTTCAGCGTCGGGATCGAGAGGGTGCCCTCCTTGATCGTGCGCTGGACTTCCCGATCGACATACGGCGCCAGTCCGGCGCGGAACAGATCCAGCGCCTTGCCGACGCGTTCGTGGTTGGTGATGGCCATCCTGTGTGTCTTCCCCGGAGTCTGTTGTTGGGCTTAGGCGTCGAGTGCCGCCTGCAGCAGGGTTTGCAGTGGTGGCAGTTCGGCCGTAGCCGTCTGCCAGACCACTTCGTGGTTGATGTCGAAATAGGCGTGAACCAGGCGGTTGCGCATCGCGATGATGGCTTTCCAGGGCAGATCCGGCAGGGTGGCGCGGCCCTCGGGCGAGATGCGAGATGCGGCTTCGCCGACGATGCCGATGGCTTGCACCACGGCAAACAGGAGCATCTGATCGGTGTCGAGGTCGGCGCGCTGGCGGCCGGCGACGAAACTCTGCGCCATCCGGGCGGCGTCGAGCATGTGCTCCAGGCGGATGCGGTCTTCAGGCGACATAGGCCACCTGGGCGTTCTGCACCACCTCGTCACGGAAATAGCGGCTCAAGTCTTGTGCGGTGCGCAGATCGACCTTCAGGCCCAGCGCCTCAGTCAGCTCGATCTCGATGGTGCTCATGCCCAGCAGGCCGGGGGTACGACCCGGCGCGAACTCGACCAGCAGGTCCAGGTCGCTGTCAGGGCGGGCGGTGCCTTTGAGCCGTGAGCCGAACACGGCCAGGCGCTGGATGCCGTGGCGGCGACACAGGGGGGCCAGGTCGCCGTTCGAGAGGTGGGTGGGTCAGGGCGGGGTGGGTCATCGCGGCTCCAGTGCGTGGGGGCGGTTGCTCACTGCAGTGTCATCTGGTCAGCGTCGGTGCGCGGCGGCGCGGCCATCACCGGCGCCTCGGCGGCGAGTCGGGTGATCTCCGGCCAGCTCTGCACCAGCGCGTTGTAGCTCAAGCCCTCGGCGGCGCGCTTGCGGCGTTCGCACAGGGTGTAGAGCCGGTAGGCGAGTTCGCGGGCCACTTCGGCGCGCACGCCCAGTTGCGCGACGCGGGCGGCGGCCAGCGATTCGCCGCCGGATTCGAGGGCGCGGATGAGCTGGTGGACGGTTTCCCAGGCGCTCAGGCGGGTGTCGGTGAGCGGGTTCCAGCCGGGGGCGAGTTCGTCGGGCTTGAGCAGGCGGACCTTGCCGCGGCCGGCGCTGACGATGCCGCCTTCCTCCAGCCCGGCCACGCCGGTGTTCTTGGCCTGGGCGAGCACGTTGGCGGTGCCGAACTCGCCTTCGCCGAAGCCGTGCTGGTCGAACCAGGTGATGGCCCAGCGGGTGTCGGCGTCGAAGTCGCCTTCCTGCGCGGCGAGGGCTTCGTCGAGCGTCTCGTTGATGAGGGCCAGCGCCTCGCGCACGGTCATGGCCTTGCCCTCGGCGTCGAGCACGCGGGCGTGGCGGGTGAAGACGGCCATGCCGGGGCCGATGGCGGCCTGGGCCAGATCGACGGGGGCGATGTTGCCGCGCTGCAGGTGGGCGAGGGCGTCGGGCAGCTCGGCCTTGAGGGCTTGCAGGAACTGGCGGCGAGTGACGCTGGGGGCGTCTGCGGGGCGGCGGCGGCAGACCAAGACGATGCTGGACGCCAGGGCGTTGGATTCCGAGCCGCGCATCCGATTGCCCAACTCAGTACGCATTGGCCAAGTTCCGCTGATAGAAAAACCCGCGTCTAGCACTGCTTGCAGAAAAGTTTCCCAGCCTGTGCTCGCAATGCCTGCATCACCCTTCTTGGTTTCGCTTTGCTTGAAGGCGTAGTAAATGGTCACCGGAAAGCCGGGGTGGGCTTTCTCGGCGAGGTTGTGCATAGCCTGCGTCATCCCTTCAAGGAAGAATGCTTCGGCTTTATGTTTGCCGCCGTGGCGGTAAGAAGTAGCAACTAGTTCCTCAGCTTTAGGAACAGGGCTATCGCATCTAAATTTCCCCCCGTGAGGCGCTGAT
>JAAFKB010000122.1:833-4174 GCA_013299055.1 Sphaerotilus sp. | reverse complement strand
GTGAAAGGCGAGGCGGAAGAAGCCGTGCGCGCGAGCGGGCCGGCGATCGTGAGCGTGTTCCGTCCCGCGATGATCATCGGGTCGCGGCACACGCCGTGGCTGCTTGAAAAGGCGCTGCCCTTGTTTTCGTTCGTGACGCCGGGGAAGTATCGGTCAGGGCTATCGCATCTAAATTTCCCCCCGTGAGGCGCTGATCGAGGCGGTGGAGCGAGAGGGCAAACTTGGGGTCCGAGGACAGGAACTTGAGTGAGAGACGATGAGCGAGAAGGCGAAGCTGGGCCTGCTGGAGCACTTTGCCGGGGTGCCGGACCCGAGGATGATGCGCACGAGGCGGCACGGGCTGCTGGAGATGCTGGCGATGTCGGTGTGCGCGACGATCGGCGGGGCGGATTGCTGGACGGAGGTGGTGAGCTTCGCGCGGGCACGGCGTGGGTGGTTCGAGACGTTCCTGGAGCTGCCCAACGGGATTCCGTCGCACGACACGTTCGCGCGGGTGTTCCGACTGCTGGACGCGGATGCGCTGGAAGAGGCGTGCGTGCAGTGGCTGCGTGGGGTGGCGGGCGCGGTGGACGGGGTGGTGGCGATCGACGGCAAGAGCGTGCGAGGCTCGGCCGACGGGGATCGGCATCCGCTGCATGTGGTGAGCGCGTGGGCGGCGCAGCGGGGGCTGCTGCTGGGGCAGGTGCGCACCGAGGAGAAGTCCAACGAGATCACGGCGATCCCGGCGCTGCTGAAGCTGCTGAGCGTGAAGGGGTGCATCGTGACGATCGACGCGATGGGGTGCCAGAAGGCGATCGCGGGGGAGATCCGCAAGGCCGAGGCAGATTACGTGCTGAGCCTGAAGGCGAACCATCCGGTGCTGCACAACGATGCATCGCTGCTGCTGCAGGTGTGCGTGGACAACGGCTTCGCGAACCGGGCGCATGCGTACCACCTCAGCGAGGAGGGCAAGTGCGTGCATGGGCGCATGGAGCGGCGCGAGCACTGGGTGATCGAGGTGCCGGAGCCGCTGAGGAAGAAGGCGGCGCAGTGGCCGGGGCTGCAGACGCTGGCGATGGTGCGCCGCCACCGGCAGGTGGGCGACAAGCGCAGCGTGGAGGACAGCTTCTACCTCAGCAGTCTGGGCTTGAGCGCGGGGGCGCAGGTGGTGGCGGACGCGGTGCGCAGCCACTGGGCAGTGGAGAACGCGCTGCACTGGTCGCTGGACGTGGGGTTCCGGGAGGACGCCAGCCAGGTGCGCAAGGACAATGCGCCGGCCAATCTGGCGGTGGTGCGGCGCATCGCGATGACCAAGATCAAGCAGGACAAGACGCTCAAGCTAGGCGTTCAGGGCAAGCGCCGCACCGCCGGGTGGGATCTGGACTACCTGGAGACGGTCTTGGGGATGGGCAAAATTTAGATGCGATCGCCCTGAAGTATCGGTCGATACGGGTGGAACAGATCGCGGGGGCGATGATCGCGGCGGCGAAGCGGCATCCGGCGGCGAGTGCGACATACCACTATTCCGAGATGATGGGGCTGATCGCGAGTGGGCGGCGGTAGTCCTTGACGCGAGAAGCTCAACTTTGGAGCTATTGCATTCCATTCAAGGAATGAAGGCGGTGCCGGTCAAGGTGGTGGCCTCGCCTGTGAGCCTGTGATCGAGGCGCGCAAGAAAACGGATATGTCGCAATAGCAGCTCACCAAGTTCCAGGATTTGGAGCAAGGACGCAAGCAAGCCCAGCGGTCCGGTGGGAGCGGCACTGGTGGTCGTGGGAAGACAATTGCTAGATTTGATAGATACCCACCCGGATAATGTGAAGGAATTCACACCAATTTTCGTTTTTGGTGACGTCGGGTGAGGTGGTGCGCGCCTAGTGTGAACTGAGGCTAGACTTAGAGCACGCGTCTTTTGGCGCCACTATCAGAATTTAGCTGCGCGTCACGTGCCCATAAAATTATACCCACCAAGAATTCTACCGGCCACTTGACTGCAGCACGATCTTGGCACAATAGCTGCAAGGCCAAAAATCTATCATGGAACGATAATCCAATGAAAAACGTAGCCCGTAAAAAATTTATTTTCACCACACTCATTCTCTCTGCTTTGACTAGCGGATGCGCGACCAGAAACCAAGATGTAAGCCCATCCCAGAGCTACAGACCCAAAGGCACCGAGGAACTCTGGATAATCACAGGGAACCTAGACAACCAATTCACGACAGGCTTGGTAGCCACCCAAGTAAAACGAGTGCTGCACATCCAAATAAATGGTGAGGAAGTCATCAGCGGACGACTATCATCCAATGCAACAGGAGAGTTAAGCGGATCATATAAAAAACATTCACTTATCGCCACATGCTCCAGCGAAAAGAAAACACAAAACTGGATTGATGTGCGCTGCATGATTCTTGTCAATAATGAGCGAGCAGTGACACTAACATTCTGAGCGCAATCAGTTCGGCGTAAGTGCTGTTTGCACCCAAAAAATTATACTCAGCCACACAAGAATTATTTTACACATCCGGAATAATATTCCCAATGGAATCAACGCCGTAGCCAAGGTTTTAGGCGGCAAAATTAATTAGACTCGCCTATTAACATCACGCATTTACAAAGGAACCACCATGAGCATAATTCTTATTATCATTGGCTCAATAATCTGGCGTTTTGGCACAAGTCTATTCTTGCAGGGTAGAGCGCACGGTGGACAAGGCACTGCGGCTGGAACATTTACTTTGATCATTCAGCCATGCGGAATCGGGTTGATCATCTGGGGTATTGTTCGGATATTCTCATAGCTCTCGAGAGGCGAATTTATGAATTTTCTATACATAAAACGACTTTTTACCCAAAAACAAGACCACAAAGACTTCTCCACATACCTAGAAGAAAGTCCACAAACACGGAAGCAACTACTACTGGAAGAGTGCATCAAAAACAATGTATCAATCCACGTAGATGACTCATCTGAAACATCTTCTGGCATTTACGCCAATTTTCGTGGCGTAGCATCTGAAGCTGAACTTGAGCGACGCCTCAATGCAAAGACTGCCATTATCCAATCCAAGCGCGCAAATTTCCTTGCAAGGCTCGCTCTTCTATTTTCAGCGGCGTCTTTTATTGTATCGTTGGCGGCCTTAATAAAAAATTAGTATTCTACTATTGAATTATTTACAAGCCACTGCGCCTTGAGATATTTTTGAACAGTCTCGGATAACAAAATGGGCAGCCATCCCATCAGGCCGGCTGCCCGCAAATCTCGGTCAACGCCCGATCAGAACGCGTCCAGCGCCAGCGCGCACATCGGCCCCGCCCCGCCCACGATCGCATCCCGCAATCCCGGCACCTTCACCAGGATG
>JAAFKB010000122.1:0-823 GCA_013299055.1 Sphaerotilus sp. | reverse complement strand
CGCGTCGATAGAACCCAAGCTGAGGGCGAAGACGAGGAGAAGAAGTGGCTCGATACGGCAAGCAATACAAGGACCGAGTGGTGGCAAGACTGCTGCCACCGGAGAGTGCGCCAGTGGATCGCGTGTCGTCGGAAGTGGGCGTGAGCGCCGCGACGCTGGAGAGGTGGCTGGCCGAGGCGCTGGAAGCGGCGAGCGGTGGGGAGCCGGCGCGGCGGGTGTGGACGGCGGCAGCGCGACTGGAGGCGGTGATCGCGACGGCGGGGCTGGACGAGACGGCGAAGTCGGGGTGGTGCCGAGCACAGGGGGTGTACCCGCAGGAGCTGTCGCAGTGGGGAGCGAGTGCGCTGAGTGCGCTGGGGGATCCGAAGGCGGCAGGAGAAGGGGTGTCGAGCGGGGCGCAGCGAAGGCGGGTGAAGGAGCTGGAGCGAGAACTCAGGCGCAAGGACAGGGCACTGGCGGAGGCGGCAGCGTTGCTGGTGCTGTCAAAAAAGCTCTCGGCGATCTTCCAAGAGGACGGGGACGAATGACCGCGCAGGAAGATCGCCAGAAGGTGATGGAACAGATCGAGGTGGCCTGCCGGGAGGGGGCGAGGCTGGAGCCGGCGTGCGAGATCGCGGGGCTGGACGTGCGCACGGTGCAGCGCTGGCGAGGTCGGGCCGGCAAGGGCGATGGACGCCCGCAGGCGGTGCGCCCGACGCCCGCGCATGCGTTGAGCGAGGCTGAGCGAGCGAGGCTGCTGGAGGTGGTCAACGAGCCGCGCTTTGCGGACATGCCGCCGGCGCGGATCGTGCCGGCGCTGGCCGATGAGGGGCAGTACCTGGCG
>JAAFKB010000121.1 GCA_013299055.1 Sphaerotilus sp. | reverse complement strand
GCTCCCTCTCGGTCTGCTCGTCCAGCTCGACCACGGCGACGCGCAGGTGATAGTCGGACGTGCCCATGAGGTCGTCCATCTGGGTGAGGCGCTGGTGGCCGGACACCATGTTGCCGGTGCGCCGGTTCCACACCAGCGGCTGCAGCAGCCCGACGCGCTCCAAGTTCTTGCGGAGCTTGCGCCGGGCCACGTCGTTGATGGTGCGCGGGTTGTAGGGCGCGCCCTGGATTATCGACCGGTGGACGCGCTCGACCTCGAAGCGTTCCAACGACCCGTCGGCCAGCGGCGCACGCCGGCCGCGCCCCTTGCCCTCAGTACCGGCCGCCGATGCCATGGATCGCCCTCCGTGCAATCACCGCGTCGATCAGCGGGAACACCCGGCGCATCCGGGCGAAGTCCTCGGGCTGGGTGTCGTGCAACCACAGCAGCACCTCGTTGTTCAGGCCGATGCCGGTGGCGTCCTGCGCGCCGATCTTCGACAGCGGCGGCATCTCGATGTGGTGGGTCTTCATGTAGGCGGTGATGTCGATCTTCAGCCAGTCCTGCAGCGGGAACAGCACGCCCTCATAAGCGCCGGTCTTGCGGATGTTCGCCATCCAGCGGCGGCGCCACAGGCCGTCCGACTTTCGCGCCCCCGTGGCGACCAGCCGCAGCCCGGTGCGCTGCATCGCCAGCTTGTAGAGGTCGAGCAGCCGGACATCGGTCAGGCCGTCCTTGTCGGCGGCCCGGTAGTTGCAATACTGGTTCGTCTTGATGGCCTCGATGTAGTTCCAGTGCGGGAGCTGCACGACTTCGACCCCCCAGCGGTGCCGGGCCATCTCCAAGCCGCGTTCGATGTAGTCGAGGCCCGGCACGAAGTAGAGGTGCAGCGCGACCACGCGCCGGAAGGTCTTCGCGCACAGGTCCACCAGGATCTGGCTATCCTTTCCGGTCGAGTACGAAACGATGATCCCGTCGTGGGTCTTCGCCAGTTCGGCGAGATCCTGGCGGGTCTTGATGATGCGATTGCTCAAGGCGCGCTCCAGTGGTCCGGGTGGGCGCCACCACGCAGCAGCGCCAGCACCCGCCGATCAGCCGCCAGAGCGACCCGCCGACTTCTTGCCCTTGGTCTTGCCCTTGGTGGTCTTGCCCTTGGTGGCCTTGCCGCCGCTCTTGACCGCCGCCTGAACTGCGCTCTTGAGGGAACCCATTTTCATGCGGCTCTTGGGGGTGGTGGTGGCCTTCGCCATGTCGTGCTCCTTTCTTCAGCCTGGACAAGTGCGCCCGCTCAGGGTCGCAGCAGCAGCACCCAGGCGCGCCACTGCCTTTCGATTCTGCCCGAACAGTCGCACCAACAGTTACCCTAACAGTCTCTCAGCGCACAACAAGGTCACGCACTCCCCACAAAAGACCACTCCACCAGTGTGGCAATAATGTGATACCTGCTTGGTATCTTTGCATCCTGTGAGGTATCATTCAGTCCTGATTTGAAAACACCCCTCCCGACCAGCCAGGAAGATCATGGAAGCCACCATCACCCGATTCAATTTCACGCTCCTGAACAAGGAAGCTGCTGCCGAACTGGCGAAGCATGTGGGCCTGCGCCGCGACTGGATGCGCGTCAAGAAGAGCGAGATCATCAGCATGCTGTCGTCGTTCCCCGTGGAGCGCCTGCTGGCCGCGTGCCGCGAGATGCCCGACTTCTTCGACGAAGAGGACATCGACAACCTGACCGCCGACGTGCCCGAGGACGAGCTGAAGGAGATGGCAGCCGAAGAGGAGGCGCCGGCAACAGCCCCCGCTCCTGAAGCGCCTGCCAAGAACACGCTGGCCGCGCTGATCGCCGCAACGCCCGCCGCCCGTGCCGCAACGCCAGCACCTGCAGCACCTGCAGCACCTGCGGCCCCCGACGTGGGCACCGTGGCCGCGCTGCTGGCGCAACTGCTGGCGACTGGCACGAAGTCGCTCAATCCTGACGATGTGCGCGAGATCGTGGGGCCGATGCTGGACGAGCAGGCGGGCCGGCTGGGCGACGTGTGCCGCGAGGTGATCGCCGAAGCGGTCAAGGGCATCCCGCCGAAAGAGATCAGGATCACCATCGGCGACATGACGCACAACGTCAGCGGCGTGCAGCACAAGCACTTCGAGCGACTGCTGAAGATGTGCGCGGCCCGCGGCTACGACGGCCACCGCCTGAACGTGTGGATGTTCGGCCCTCCGGGCACGGGCAAGACCACGGCGGCGCGCAACGTCGCCAAGGCCGTCGGCCTGCCGTTCCACTGCAACGGCTCGCTCGCCAGCAAGTACGAGCTGATCGGCTTCATCGACGCGCACGGCGTGTGCCACAACCCAGAGTTCCGCAAGGCATGGGAGCACGGCGGGGTCTACCTGTTCGACGAGATCGACGGCAGCGACCCCAAGGCCGTCGTGGCGTTCAATGCGGCGCTGGCGAACGGGATCATGGCATTCCCGGACGGCATGGTGGAGCGGCACGCCGACTGCGTGGTGATCGCCGCAGCGAACACGACCGGGCTGGGCGCCACCGCCGAGTTCAATGGCCGCCTGAAGCTCGACGCCGCGACGCTCGACCGGTTCATGTTCCTGGAATGGCCCATCGACGAGGCGCTTGAGCGCGTGCTGGTGCCTGCGCACATGGCCGGCTGGGTGGAGATCGTGCAGGGCTTCCGCCGCAAGGTGGCCCGCGCTGGTGTGCGTGGCGTGATGGTCACGCCGCGGGCGACCCTCTACGGCGCGTCACTGCTGGCCGCTGGCATGAGCATCGACGAAGTGAAGGCCGCCGTGCTGCGCAAGGGCATGAATGACGACCAGTGGGCCGCACTGGCCTGATCGGGGAGAACGACATGCGCCACATCAAGGAACTGAACACCATCGAGTTTGACGGGCTGGGCGAGCTGGGCCGCCATGTCCGGCACCTGGTCGAAATCAACCACGTGCACCGAGAAAGAAAGGGCCCCAATCTCTGGTTCTATGGCCCGAAGACGATGCAACAGCAGCTCGCGTGCAGCGCGTTCGGCGACCTGTCGGTCGTCGAATCGGCTCAGCGACTTCTGGACAAGATTCAGACCGAGATCAGCATCCCTGCATCGACGTGGGTGGATGACGTGGCCGGCTTCTTCCCGTGCGTGCCCGAAGCACTGAGCGGCGATCCTGAGTGCATGCGCCATGCCGAAGACCAGCAGAGCAACACCACGCCGCTGAACATCTTCGTGGATCTGGCGACATCAGCCTACCTGACGCCGAACCTGATCATGAGCCGTGGCTGTGCCGTGCTGGCCCTGGTGATGGCGCTGACCGCAATCCGCCCCGTGAGCCTGCGCGTCGGCTGCCTCATGGGCAGCAGCACCAGCGCCAGCGGACAAAAGGCAGGGGATGAATGGTGCGCCGTGTCCGCCGTGATCGACACGCAGCCGCTCGACCTGGCGCGGGCTGCATGGGCACTGACAGACGCCGGTTGCGCACGCCGGCTGTTCTACGCGGTGGGCGGCACCGTCGGCTTCGATGGCGCGTGGCCCAGCTTTCGAGGTGTCCCATACGGTGAAGTGCAGAGCAAGAAGTACATCGAACGCTCCGCCGAAATCTTCGCGCTCGATGGCGAAACACTCTATCTGCCACCGATGTGCGTGATTGACCAAGAAATCGAAATGATGATCAATCGCCCCACGCAGTGGGTGAACAAGAAGATCGAACAGTTCAGAGCCTGACAGGCAACAGTGGCCCCGCGGGCCACCCCTGAGCGCCTACAGCAGGCTTTCAGGGGTGGGTCAGCCACCACCCTACATGAACAGGGATTCGTGCGCCTTAAATGGCTTCCTTCCAGATACCCCAGCAACCCGAAAGAACCCCATGATCCGCAAGCCCTACATTGGCACCGCCACCGTTTCCGCAGGCACCCGCCACCTGGTCATTGAAAGCAAGGGCGAGACCGCCAAGCGCTTCGACCACGGCGGCATTGCCGTTCCCAGCGGCGCCAGCCATGCCGCCGTGCTGTGCGCCAACACCGGTGACGTGCTGGCCCTGACTGGCCCATCCTGCAACCCGGAGGCGATCTACTGGGCGCGGCTGGCCGCCGTGGCGCCCCGGATGCGCGCCACGCTCGAAGCCGCCGTCGAAGTCCTGCGCAACGTGGGCACGCAGGCCGCCCACGACGCGCTGCACGACGCGGCCGTGGTGCTGGCGCTGGCCGGACCTCGGCACGACGCCACGCCCACCGAGCAGTGCGACCACTGCGGCGTGATCGGCCAGCGCGTCAACCCGACCGATGAGGGCCTGGAACTGTGCCGCGACTGCACCGCCACGCACTGAACTGGTCACGCAGCGTCACGCCCAGCGCCGCCAGCCTGCGCCGCACCGCCCAGGCGCTCGGCGGCGAAGTTGACCAGCACCGACTGTGCTTCGAGCGGCGACACGCGGAACAGCCGCAGCGCCAGTGCCAGGAACTCACGCTCGGCTCGGGTGTTCGAGTCCACCCCGCCGACGTGATCCCGGTCAAGCCAGCCGTGAGGCTTGCCAAACGCCTGTTCGAGCTGGCGCGCAATGTCCGCCCCGATCTGTTTGCGGCCGCCCTTGATGTGCGACAGGTACCGAGGATTGAGGCCGGTGTACTCGCCGAACCGATTCAGAGAGCCACGCGGCGGCAACCCCTCGCCCGCCTCCTTCTCAAGGAAGGTCCGGTAAAGAGCGTCGTAGTTGGCTTTTCTGATTTCGTTTACGTCCATGAGAACCCCTCTTCAAATAATCGGAACAGTTGCCTATAGGGTATCAGCGCAACCACAGAGAACGCAACACAAAACAGCAGAGGCATCAAGCCCCAATTGAATGTTCCGAATCAATTGGAAAAACAAAACAGTACCAAGCGAGTGAAAAGGCCGGTCAATGTGTTGCTGATTTGAAAATCACGACGTTATCGGCTATCCTGAAGGACGCTTTAATACTTTTGAGTGCGCAATGAACAAACGAGTGAACTTCCGGCAATGGTGGGATGAAGTCGGCACCGAGAACGCAATGAAGGTTGCAGACCGTGTGACGACCCGCGGGTACTTCAAGGCGTTCAAGTACGGCATGAAGAAGCCGGGTACCGACATGGCGCTGGCGATCATCGAGGCGGCCCGCGAGATCACCCCGGCCTGCGTGCCCGACCTGGAACTGCTGATCCGCGGTGTACCGAAAGCGGGCACGGGCGGCGTGCTGGTCCCGTCCCCGCCGTCGCCCGGCTTCGTCAAGGCGATGCAGGGCTTCACCAGTCGGCAGGCGCAACCATGATCGTTCGATCCCCCCGCCCGCAATCGAACTTCTACGTGCTGGACAAAGCGATCAGCGGGGATCGCCGGCTGTCCTGGGCAGCCCGCGGGCTGCTGGTGTTCCTGCTGGGCAAGCCGGACCACTGGCAGGTCAGCACGGCCAACCTGATCAACGAGACGGCCGAGAGCGCCCGTCCGCTCGGCCGCGATGGCGTCTGGGGCCTGCTGCGCGAGCTGATCGACGCCGGATATTGCACCCGCCAGCAAGCCAGAAAGGCCGATGGCACGGTCGGAGAGATGACCTACCTCATCGCGGAGGTTCCGACCGCGCCCAGCCAGCCAGCCAGCCAGCCAGCCAGCCAGCCAGCCAGCCAGCCAGCACCGCGCACGGCTGAGCCGGTAGCGGCACCGCGCACGGCTGAGCCGCTCACGGCTGAAACGACACAAGTAAGTATTGAGAAGAAGCAAAGGACTGAAGAGAAGAAGGAGAGCGTGCGCGAGAAAAAAGTTCGGATCACTTTCGACCCGAACACCGGCGTGTTCCAAGTCCCTGCCGAGATCCGCCAGCACCTCGAAGCCGCCTATGGTCAAGACATCAACCTGGACGCCGAGCTGTCCCGTGCGCAGGTCTGGTGCAGCACCAACCTGACCCGCCGGCCGCGCAGCGACTTCGGCCGCTTCATCAACGGCTGGATGAACCGGGCAGCGGAAGCGGCACGACAGCACCGCCAGAAGCCCGGCCTGCGCGTCGTGGGCACCAGCACCCCGAAGCAGGCGCGACGCGACCACATGGCGGACTGGCTGTTCGGCGCACCCGCCACCCCCACCAAAGGAGACCTCGATGTCGTTGATGTTGTCCCCGCCGAGAGCCGGCGGTAACCGCTCGGCCAGCCGTGAGGCTGTCACCGGCCTGCTGCAGCGCCTCACGGCCCGGTACGGCACGCAGTTCATGGACCGCTTCGGCGCTGTCCCTCAAGACGTGTTGGTCGATGAGTGGGCGGCCGGCCTGGGCGGCTACACCGTCAGCGAGGTCGAGCACGGCATGACGGCGCTGAACACCTGCCGGTTCCCGCCCACGCTGCCCGAGTTCCTGGCGCTGTGTCGTCCACCCATCGACGCCGCCGACGCCTTCACCGAGGCGGCTCGGAACATGGCGCTGCGCGACGCCGGCCAGAACCCGCAATGGCAGCATCCTGCGATCTTCTGGGCAGCCGTGGAGTTCGGGGGCTATGACCTGCGCCACAGCGGCTACACGCCGGGCGTCAGGGCGCGCTGGGAGCGCCTGCTGGCCGCAGAGGTAGCCAAAGGCGAATGGAGGCCCTTGCCGGCCGTTCTACCGGCCTTGCCGGCCCCTCGGCGCGGCACCAAGCCGAACCCCGTGATCGCCCAGCGCCTGCGCCAGGCGGTCGAACGCATGAAAGGTGGTGCGGCATGACCGGCGACCTGTTCGCTGATCTGCCGCCGGTCGGGCGTCCCGCTGTCATGCGCAGCGCGGCCCGACAGCGCAAGGAGCGCGGGCAGCTCGCCGCGCTGCAGAGCGCCGGACCTGATTGGCTGGCGCTGGTGCTGGCCCACCTGCCGGCCTTCCTGGTCGAGGTGGATGGAGCCGAGTTCACCTTCGAGCAGTTCCGCAACCACTGCGAGGCTGCGAAGGTGCCGGCGCCCAAATCCGTCAACGCCTGGGGCTCGGTGCCCAAGGTGGCCCGCAAGGCTGGGCTGGTGGTCTTCACGGGCGAGGTCCGGAACACGACGCGCCCAGCGTCACACGCTCGCCTTATCAAGGTCTGGCGAGCAGCTTGAACAAACACGGGGCACAGACCCCACGAAAGGCTGGAAATGAACGGAATCGAGCTGATCCAAACGATGCTGCACCTGCAGCTTCTCGGCTGTGTCTTGGCCGTGCTGGGGGTGGTGCTGGGGGTGTCGCTCCCGGTTCTACCCATCGGGTACGAGCGCGACAGTCTCGCCGACCGCGTGGCGCTGTGGCTGCTGTTCGGCGGCGCTGGGGTGGTGGCGGTTGCCGCGCTGGTGCTGGCCGGCATCACGGCAGGGAAACTTCTGGCGGCGGGCGTGCTGTGAGCGTGCGCACCGCGTTCGAGGGCGAATTGATGCTTGCTTCGTGGACGGAGAGCCACCACAGCGGCGCGAAGGTTTCCTTCTGGTTGCCGGACGCGCAGGCACTGGACGCCTTCCGGCACATGACGACCCGCAAGGGCAACACGGCCGGGCAGCGGTTCATGGCCGTGCTGGTCGAGATCGGCGACGACGAACAGCCGGTGACCGACGCCGCGGCGCCGGCCAGCATCGCCTCGCTCGGCTTGCCCAGGGGCTCCGGCCTGTCGAAGAGCGCCGGCATCATCAGCAAGTCGCCCGACTTCCAGCGGTTCGTCGCGCAGGTGCAGGGCTTCCAGCCGGACGACCCCGAGCAGCGCGAGGAACAGGCGGCCGGCCACATGCGCCAGTTCTGCCGCGTCAGCAGTCGCCGCGAGCTGGACACCAGCCCCACCGCCGCGCAGCTCTTCCAGCGCCTGATGACCGGTTACCGCGACTGGTGCCGGGCACAGGGCATCGCGTGACCGCCACGGCCGCGGAGAGCGCCCACATGGGCCGCGTGGCCGGCCTGGGCTGCATCGTCTGCCGCCGGCTGGCGCTGGGCGAGACGCTGGCCGAGGTCCACCACATCCGCGCCGGCCAAGGCTGGAAGCGCGCACCACACCACCACACGATCCCGCTGTGCTACCTGCACCACCGCGGCGCCGACGGGATCCACCACATCGGGACAAAAGCATGGGCACGACGATTCTGGCCGGAGGCCGACCTACTGGCCGAGGTGCTGCTGGCGCTGGGCGGCTCGCCCTCGGGCGGCTGAAGGCTGGCGTGATGAACAAGACCGAGGCGGCCTATGCGGCGCGCCTCGAAGCCGAGAAGCTGGCCGGCCGGGTGCTCTGGTGGCGCTTCGAGGGCGTGAAGCTCCGGCTGGCCGACCTGACCTTCTACAGCCCCGACTTCGCCGTGATGCTGGCCGGTGGCGAACTGGAGATGCACGAGGTCAAGGGCGGGATCTGGGAAGACGATGCCCGCGTGAAGATCAAGGTCGCCGCCGACCAGTACCCGTTCCGCTTCCTGGCCGTCTACCGGCAGGCCAAGAAGGACGGCGGCGGCTGGGAGATCGAGGAGTTCTGACTGTTGCGCAGAACAGTTTTTGTGCGTCTCAGATAGTTATCTGAACAGTTGCAAAGATACCAACAAGGACACACAATTCATTCACCCCAGCAACCAACCCGAGCAGAAAGCCGAAATCCATGTCCATTGCAACCATGATCTTGGGCGAGTCAGGAACAGGGAAGTCCACATCCCTGCGCAACCTGGACCCCGCCCGCACGCTGCTGATTCAGGCGGTGCGCAAGCCACTCCCGTTCCGTTCCGCGAACTGGAAGCCCTACACGAAAACTACTGGCACCGGGTCGATCATCCAGACCGATAACCCGAAGTTGATCGAAGGCGCGATGCGCAAGATTCAGCGCGAGATCGTCGTGATCGACGACTTTCAATACGTTTTGGCGAATGAGTTCATGCGCCGAAGCGACGAAAAGGGCTTCGAGAAGTTCACGGAGATCGGTCGACACGCATGGAACGTGCTGATGGCCGCCGCTGGCCTGGACGACGACCGGCGCGTCTACATCCTGGCGCA
>JAAFKB010000120.1 GCA_013299055.1 Sphaerotilus sp. | reverse complement strand
AACCCGGCCGTCGATCCCGCCCGCGATCTGGCGAAGTACATCGGCGAGCAAACCGCGTGGCACGACCCGGCCGACCACTTCTTCTTCCGCCCCGAGTTCATCGACGCGCTGCGGGCGATGACGCCGGACGCGCTGCGTGAACCGTCGCGTTACCAAGCCTGGGTGGCCAAGGGCGACGAGGTGCTCGACTGGCGCGAGATGTCCGCCCGCTACGCCGCGACCGAACTGCACCTGCTCGACGGCGGCGACCACGCGCTCAGCGATTTCGACGACCACCTGCCGGCCATGCGCCGGTTTCTGCAACTGGACTGAGGTGTTTTCTCCATGCGACTGAAGGACAAGGTTTCCATCATCACCGGCGCCGCACAGGGCATCGGTCTGGCCACGGCGCTGAAATTCGCCCGCGAAGGCGCCGTCGTCATCGTCTGCGACATGCAGCCCGAAGCCGTGGACGCCGCCGTCGCGCAGTGCCACGCCCTCGGTGCACAGGCGGCGGGTTTCGCGGTCAACGTGACAGACCGGGCGGCGGTCGAGGCGATGGTCGCCAGCGTGAAGGCGCAGTTCGGCCGCATCGACGTGCTGGTCAACAACGCCGGCATCACCCGCGACGCCCGGCTGCAGAAGATGACGACCGAGCAGTTCGACGCGGTGATCGACGTGAACCTGCGCGCCGTCTTCCACTGCGCGCAGGCGGTGGTGGACACGATGGTGGAACAAGGGTCGGGCGTAATCCTCAACGCCAGTTCGGTCGTCGGCATCTACGGCAACTTCGGCCAGACCAACTACGCCGCCAGCAAGTTCGGCGTCATCGGCTTCACCAAGACCTGGAGCCGCGAACTCGGGCCGAAGGGCATCCGCGTCAACGCGGTGGCACCGGGCTTCATCGAGACGCCGATCCTCGCCACCATCCCCGACAAGGTGCTCGACGGGATGCGCGCCGAAGTGCCGCTGCGCCGCCTCGGCACGCCGGAGGAGATCGCCAACGTCTACGCCTTCCTGGCGAGCGACGAGGCGAGTTATGTGAACGGGGCGGTGCTGGAAGTGGCGGGCGGGCTGACGGTCTGACCGCTCTGCCGCCTAGAATTCATACAGAGTTTCTGTACAGAAAGCCCTCCATGACCGCCGTGCCCGTGAACGTCACCGAACTGCGCCAGCACCTGCCCGACTACCTGCGGCAGGTGCAGCTTGGCGAGGAATTCACCATCACCTGGCACGGCCGCACGATTGCGCGCCTGATCCCGGATCGGACGACGGATGTGCGCGAGGCCGCCCGGCAGCGCCTGCAAGCACGGCGTGGCACGATGATCGTGGGGGATGTGGTCAACACCGCAACCGACGCAACAGCCAGCGATGAGTGGACCGGCGATGCCGACCATCTGTGACACCCACATCCTGCTGTTCTGGGCCGACGCGCCGCACCGCCTGAGCAACGCAGCCCGCGATGCGTTGGACCAGGGCATGGCCGCCGGTCAGCTCGCCTGCTGCGATATTTCCCTCTGGGAAATCGCCATGCTGCAGGCGCGTGGACGCATCAACCGACCACCGGATCTGAGCATCGCGGCCTACCTCGACGACATCGTCCTAGCCATGGGGTTGACGGTCTTGCCCATCAGCCCCGCCATCGCCGAGCAGGCGCAGCATCCCGATTTTCTGCACGGCGACCCGGCCGATCGCCTGATCGCCGCCACGGCACTGGTCCACAAGGCCCCGATCATCACAGCGGATGGAAAGCTGCGACAGGTACCGGGGCTGCGCTGCATCTGGTGAGGCTCAATACCCCACCGGATACACCGCCGCCGTGCCCATCACGACCGGCGCGCCGACCTTGGCCGGGATCTGGCTGACCTGGCTCATCGGGAACAGCAGCCTGTCCGACGGCGCGAAGCCGTAGGCGGCCACCTGCGCGCTGGCCGCGGCCGAGACCTTCACGCCCCACAGCTCGAACATCGGGCGCATGTCGCGGCCGATGGCGAAGGAGCTGCTGATCAGCAGGAAGTCGTTGCCGGTGATGTCCGCCGGATAGGCCGCATACGTGCCGAAGCCGAACTTGGACGCCACGGCGGGCCAGTTGGCCTTGTTGGCCTCGAAGTTCCGGTCCAGCAGGTAGGCCAGCGTCAGCACCGCCCAGCCGTCGCCGAGGTTGGCGTTGTAGTGGCGCGCGTGCTCGACCAGCTGCCGGTAGAACATCACCCGCTCAGAATTGTTGGCGGCGTAGGCGGTGTTGCCCCAGATGGCGGTCTGGGCGGCGTCGATCGGGGTGGCGCTGGCCAGTGCGGTCTTCAGCACGTTGAACACCGTCAGCCCGGTCCCAGCCCGGTCGACCAGCGGCACGGCCACACCCGCTGGCGACAGGTTGTACTGCGTGCGCTTGTGGACCGGGAAGATGTTGTTCGACACCTCGCCGGATTGCCCCGCGTAGATGTTCAGCCGGTTGCGCTGCAGGTTGTGGCCGATCTCGTGCGTCTCGCCCCAGCCCAGCGGCGTGAAGGCCCAGTCCTGGTCGTACGGATTGCCGCTGCAGCCGTTGCCGCAGGCGGCGTGGGCGTCGGCGACGACGTGCTGCATGACCTCGCGGCGGTGCTGCGTGCCGGTGCAGTCCCAGCCCTTGAGGGCGCAGAAGCTGGTCACGGCCGGGGACAGCACGTACCGGTCGGCCGTGGACGAATTGAACCCTGCGAGTTCGTAGGTGTCCTTGATGGTGTAGGTCCAGGTGTCGCTGACCAGCTGCGCCAGGTTGCCGCCGTAGTTGGCCATGCTGGTCTTGAAGTGGGTCAGCGTGGAGTGCAGCGTCAGGGTGTCGGTGGTGATGCCAACCCAGTTGATGGGGGTGGTGTTCAGCTCGGCCTGGAACGCCGTGACTTCGGCGGCATCGTGGGCATTGCGCAGCACCGGGTGGGTGGTCACGCCGCTGACCTGCACGGCCACGTCCGGCGCCGTCCCGGTCGCCGCCTCGACATGCAGGAACAGCGGGCCGCCGTAGGGGCTGGTGATCGTCATGGACTCGCCCGCCTTCAGGGCCGAGCGCGGGGCGGTCAGCTGGGTGGGGCGGTCCAGGCCGCTGGGCTGATTGAACACCCAGGTCGTGTCGCGCAGCATGTTGAGGCCGACCTTGACCACGCCGGGGCCGGTGTCGGTGCGGGTCAGCGTGACGCTGCGGCCGGGCATGGCGTACAGGCCGGTCATGTGGTCACGGGTGCCGGTCAGCGGCGGCGTGACCGTCACCGTGCGGGTCTGCGCGGGGGTGGTGGCCGGGATCAGGTTCGAGAAGTTGCCGAGGTTCCTGGCGACGGTGGCGTAGGGACGGTGGATGTACGCCGCCATGTCGGAGAAGTGGGCGCGGTAGAAGCCCGCGCCGCTGGTGGCCTTGTCCAGCGGGTAGCTCACCGCCTGGCGGTACTTGTCGCCCAGCAGCACGAGCCGCTTTTCCAGCGCGTAGCCGGGGCGCGAGAAGATCGCCGCGCCGTTGGCGTCCAGCGAGCGCAGCGCGGTGCGGATCGACTCGGCGGGGGTGCCGAACTCGGCCATGTAGGTGGCGTCGCCCGTGCAGCTGATGCGGCCGGAGGTGGTGCAGCCGCTCCAGGTGGAGGTGAAGCTGCCCGTGTCGAGCCGGTTCACCAGCGCCTGCACGCTGGCGAGGGGATTGGGCAGGGCGGGCAGCGTCGCCGGGTTGAAGCCCTTCAGCCCGCTGATCGTCCAGTAGTTGTTGACCTGGCCCAGCCCGAAGTGGTCGAGCAGGCGGCTGGAGAGGTCGTTGGTGTCGCGGTAGTGGTGCAGGTAGAGCACGGCGATGCCGCGGCTCTGGGCGTTGCGCACGGCTTGCAGGACGGCGGCGCCGTTGTAGGCGTTCGGGCCTTCCTCGCGGCCGATGACGAGCAGGTGCGCGTCCTGCAGGCAGGCGTCGAGCTGGTCGCCGTCGCAGCGGTTGTCGGCCTGGGTGGCGGCGCCGGTGGTCACGCCGTTGATGGCGACGCCGGGGTACTGGCTGGTGAACCAGGCGCGGGTCTTGTTCTCGTGCGGGAACCAGTAGGTCTCGGTGCCGGGCAGGTGGGCGGTGACGATCTTCAGGCCGGTGAAGCGGGTGCGCTTGGTCAGCCACGCCACCGTCTTGCCCATGAACTGGTCCATCGCCGCGTTGCCGGGCTCGCCGAACGGGTTGCCACCGAACGCGGCGTAGCGGGCGTTGGTGGTGGCGTCGTTGCCGGCCACGGCCAGGACGGCCGGGGTGCCGGTGGTGCTGGACTTGTATTGCCAGTTCGAGGGCAGCAGCGTCTTGTTCTGGGTGGTGTCGAGCAGCGTGAACTGGGACGAGTCGTGCGTCGGGTTCCAGTCCAGGTTGGTGAGGCTGGTGGCGTTGGCGGTGCCGTCGGCGTTGAGGCCGAACAGCGCCTGCTTGAGGATGGCGTAGCTGGTCTGCTGGTTGGTCAGCAGGGTCTTGGTCGAGTTCAGGACGGCGGCCAGACCGACGCTGGAGGCGTCACCGGTGGTCATCGCGGTCTGCAGCGGGGTGGTGGCCAGGGGGGTGGTCGTCCGCGGGGCGGTGGCTTGCGCCTGGGTGTCGGGGGCGGAGGGGGTGGCGGTGTCCGCGCTGCTGCCCCCGCCACAGCCCGCCAGCAGGACGGCTGCGGTGGCGACGAGGGGCCATGGCCGCCCGATGCGCCGGTCAGGGGGTGTGGTGGCGTGGGGCTGTGGCGTTGGCTGCATGGGGCCTCGTTGTTGTCTTGGTGTGTCGCGGGACTTGGACTTGTGGCCCCATTATCGAAACGGGCAAGACCGACTACATGCCAAATTTTTCACACTGTTCAGACAACTCTGGGCGAGGATGCCGATCAGAACCTGTGGCCCACCAGAGTGGCGTGGGACCGGACGCTGAATCGCACCACCCGGTCGATCAAGGGCGCGCCGCGGCAGCTGCATCGGCCGCCCCCAGCACCCCCGCCGCCGCGGCCAGCTTCAGCCGCGCCGCGTGCCACTCCGCCAGACAGCGGAGGCGCTCCTGCTGCGCATCGGCCAGCGCGTTCTGGCTGGACAGCAGCTCCAGGATGTCGCTCACGCCCTTGTCATGGCGCCGCGTCGCGCTGCCGACCGCCGCCTGCGTGGCCTCGACGAGGGCGGCGCTGACCTGCAGGTTGTCCAGCGCGGCGGTGGCGTCGGCGTGGGCCTTGAGCACCTCCATCGACACCTGCAGCACCACGTTCTGCACGTTGGCGTCGCTCTGCTCGGCCTGCGCCTGCGCGCCGCTGACCTTGTAGACGCGGGCAAACCCCTCGAACAGCGGGATCGACAGCGCCAGCCCGTAGGTCGCCGTGCGGCTGCGCGAGGTGCCGAAGCCCTGGCTGGGCACGCCGTTGACCTGCGTGGCGCGGCTGAACTCCAGCGACGGCCAGCCCTCGGCGCGCACGGCGGAGACCTTGGCCAGGGCCGCCTCGCGCTGCGCCTGGGCCGCGCGGATGCCGGGATGGCCCGCCTGCGCTTCGGCCAGCCAGTGCGCGAGGTCTTCCACCGCAGGGGCCTCCGGCGCGTCCAGTCCCTCCGGCAAGGTCAGTGGCGCCGTGCCCGGCAAGCCCATCACGTAGGCGAGCACCGACGCCGCCTTGACCTGCTCGCCCCGTGCCCGCTGCGCCGCCAGTTGCGCACGGGCCAGCGCCGCCCGCGCCTGCAGCACATCGCTCCCCGCCGCCGCGCCCAGCGCCTCGCGGCGTTCGGTGGCCTGCAGCGTCGAGCGGGCCAGCCGCACCGCCTCGGCACGGGCGCCCTGCGTGGCCTGCGTGGTCACGGCGTCGAAATACGTGTCCACCACCGCCGCCAGCAGCTTCTGCAGCGTCGCATCCCGCGTGGCAGTGGCGGCGCGCAGCAGCTGGTGCGCCACGTCCAGACCGGCACTGCGCGCCCCGAAGTCAACCAGCCGCCACGTCAGGTTGACCGAGCGGTTGGTGCCGATCCGGTCGTCTTCGGGCAGGCCACCGTCGGCGTAGGCGGTGCGGCTGGACAGGCGGTTGAGGCCGATGTTGACCCTGGGCAGGTACGCCGCCCGCGCCTCGCCGACCGCACTGGCCTGCACCCGGATCGCCGCCCCGGCTGCGCGGGCCTGCGGGTTCAGGCACAGCGCGGTCTGCATCGCCTGCGCCAGCGTGAGCGGGCCGTCCAGGGTCTGCGGCGTGTTGCACGGGCTGGCCGGCTCGGGCGCAGCGTCGATCAGCCGCGGCACCGCCAGCGGGTTGTCCAGCCGATCCGCCAGCGCCGAGTGCGCCACCGACACCGCCGGCCACACCAGCGCCACCAGCCCCGCACACAGCCCGGCACGCCACCCGACCTCACCGCTCATGCAGGCTCTCCCGCGCATGCTGCACCAGCGGCGACAGCACATACTCGATCAGCCGCCGCGAGCCGGTCTTGATCTCGACGCTGCCCGACATGCCCGCCGTGATCGGCTGCTCCTGCCCCTGCACCCGCAGCACCGGCCGCTGCAGCACCAGCTTCACGGCGTAGATCGGACCGCGTTTCTCGTCCGGGATGGCGTCGCGGGAGACGTGGGCGACGGTGGCGTCGAGCGTGCCGTACTTGGTGTAGTCGAAGGCGTCGATCTTGACCTGGGCGGACTGGCCCTCGCGGACGAAGCCGACATCCCGGTTGGCGATGAAGGCTTCCATCTCGACGTGGGTCTGCTTCGGCACGATCTGCATCAGCGGCTGCGCAGGCGAGACGACGCCGCCGACGGTGTGGACGGCGAGCTGCTGCACCGTGCCGTCCACCGGCGCCGTGAGCTGGAGCAGGTCGCCGCGCACACGCCCCTTGCGCACGTCCTGCTGCGCGGCGGCGGCCTGGCGGGCGGCTTCGGCGCGGGTGTCCTGGGCTGACTTGCGCAGCTCGGCGGTGAGCGCGGTCTTCTGGCGGCGCAGGTCGGCGATCTGGCCTTCGAGGTCGAGCCGGGCCTGCTCCTTCTCCATCCAGGCGTGGCGCGACACGTCGCGGGTCTGCGCCAGCTCGGCGTAGTCGCGGGCACGCTGCGCCACCAGCGGCAGCTCCTGGCCGTAGCGGCGGATCTCGCCGTCGAGCCGGGCCATGCGGGCGGTGTAGTCGCGCCACTGGTCCTGCAGGTGCTGGCGGGTCATCTGCAGGCGATCCGGGTCGAGTTCGGCCAGCGTCGGCAGGTTCGGTGGCTGGCCGCTGTCGAGCGCAGTCAGCAGCGCCGTGGCCCGCTCGCGCTGCAGCGTCGCGGCCAGGAACTCGCCCTGCGCTTTGTCCTGCTCGGTGTCGCTCAGGCGCGGATCCAGCGCGATGAGCAACTCGCCGGCCCGCACCGCCTGCCCATCCGTGACATGCAGCGCCTGCACCCGCGCCACCTCCAGCGCCCCGACCGTCTTGGTGCGGCCATTCGGGATGATCTTGCCCTGCGCGTTGACCACGATGTCCGTGTGCCCGAGCACCGACCACACCACCAGCGCCAGCACCAGCAGCATCAGGATGCGCGCCACCCAGCGCCCGGCGGGCGACACGGGTTGCGCCTGCAAGGACAGCGCGGCGGGCAGGAACTCGGCTTCGTCCGCGCTGAGTGCGGTCAGCGCGGGCGGGGTGAGCGTGTCGCGCTGTCCCCAGAAATGGCCCCAGACCTGGCGGTAGCGGGAGACGAGCGCGCCCCAGGCTTCGATGCGGTGTCGCAGGCTCATGCCGGGGCTCCTGGCTGCGGGCCCTGCTGCAGCGCGTGCAGGTGGGCGTAGATCCCTTTCGGCACCTGCAGCAATTCCTGGTGGCTGCCCAGCTCGACGATCTGCCCGCGCTCCATCACCACGATGCGGTTCGCCTCGCGGACGGCGGACAGGCGGTGCGCGATGATGAGCACGGTGCGGCCCTGGGCGATGCGGCGCATGTTGTCCTGGATGATCCGCTCGGATTCGTAGTCCAGCGCGCTGGTCGCCTCGTCGAAGATCAGGATGCGCGGGTTGGTGATGAGGGCGCGCGCGATGGCGATGCGCTGGCGCTGGCCGCCGGACAGGCCGGTGCCGTGTTCGCCGACGAGGGTGTCGTAGCCCTCGGCCATCTCGCAGATGAACTCGTGCGCTCCCGCCAGCTTGGCCACCTGGATCACCGCCTCGATCGGCAGCGTGGGGTTGGTCAGGGCGATGTTGTCGCGCACCGAGCGGTTGAAGAGCATGTTCTCCTGCAGCACCACGCCGATCTGCTGGCGCAGGCTGGTGGTGTCGATGATGGCGATGTCCTGCCCGTCGACCAGCACCCGGCCGCGGTCGGGGACGTACAGCCGCTGCACCAGCCGGGTCAGCGTGCTCTTGCCCGAGCCGGAGCGCCCGACGATGCCGATGACCTCGCCCGGCTGGACCTTCAGCGACACCTGGCGCAGCACATCGGCGGCATCCGGGCGGTAGCGGAACGACACCTGATCGAACTCGACCGCGCCTTGCAGCCGGGGCAGGCGCGTCTTCTGGCCGGCGATCTCGGTGCGGGTGTTCAGGATGTCGCCCAGCCGGCTCATGGAGATGCCGACCTGCTGGAAGTCGTTCCAGAGCTGTGCCAGCCGCAGGATCGGACTCGACACCTGCCCGGCCAGCATGTTGAACGCGACCAGTTCGCCCACGGTGAGCTGGTTGTCGATCACCAGCGTCGCGCCGATCCACAGGATGGCGGCCGTCACCAGCTTGCTCACCAGCGTGACGCCACCGCCCGCGATCGTCGCGACGTTGGTGACGGACAGGCCCGAGGTGACGTAGGACGCGAGCTGCTGGTCCCACTTCTGCACCCAGCGCGGCTCGACCGCCAGCGACTTGACGGTGTCGATGCCGCTGAGGGTCTCGACGAGGAAGGACTGGTTCTCGGCGCCCTTGTTGAACTTGTCGTCCAGCCGCGCCCGGATGACCGGCGTGAACACCACCGACAGCAGCACGTAGACGGGGATCGACGCCAGCACCACCATCGTCAGCGTCACGCTGTACCAGAGCATCACGCC
>JAAFKB010000012.1 GCA_013299055.1 Sphaerotilus sp. | reverse complement strand
TTGAAGAAGCTGGCGGAAGATTTCATGGTCAAGATTTCTGCGGTGCCCGGGCGGATCGTGCGTTACTTCAAGTCGGCGCCAATTCGCTATGCGGCATGAGTGCCGTCTTTAATTGCCTGGTTAATAAAAACAGGTAGACGCATCCACAGAGCGCGGATAAGCAGACTTGACACCAAAAAATTCGGCCATAATTTATTCGCAAGCAAACCAGCCGCAAAATTCAGCGAAAAGGAAACAAAATGTCCCATGAAATCCTCTCCAAACTAGAAACGGCACTGGGAGAAAAAATCCCTCCAGAATTCAAATCAAAAATTGAAGCAAAATTGCACGAAATGCGCAGTTACGTCCCTAAGGTCGGCGTTTTCGGAAAGACTGGCGTAGGCAAGTCCAGTCTGTGCAATGCCTTATTTGGAAGAGACATATGTGCCATCAGTGACATAGAGGCCTGCACAAGAGATCCACAAAAAATAATACTATCGTTCGGCAACGCCGGCGGTCTGGAGCTGATTGATGTCCCCGGCGTTGGGGAAAGCGGCGAGCGCGATAAAGAATATGATGAGCTTTATCAAAGCTTGCTACCGGAACTCGACATAGTTTTCTGGGTATTTAAAGGCGACGATAGGGCAGCAGCATCTGATGAAAAATTCTACAAAAGACTCATTCGTCCCTATATTAATGCAGGAAAACCATTTATTGCGGTCATCAATCAAGTTGACAAAATTGAGCCATTCAGAGAGTGGAACGTTGAAGAAAGGCGCCCTGGAGCAAAACAAGCGAGTAACATCGAAGCAAAACGTCACCATATTTCAGGACTTTTTGATTTGCCGCTGAGTCAAGTTTTGGCAATATCCGCCAATGAGCGATATGGGCTAGTTGAATTAGTGGACTCAATTGTCCACGCATTGCCTAATGACAAGAAAATGGTGGTGCTAGACAAGATTAAAGCAGCGGAAGAGGCTGACATAGCTGAAAAACAAGCAGAGGCAGCGAAGGCACAGGCTGCTGTTGAATTGGAAAAAGCTAAGGCCGACACAGCGAGAATTGAACTTGAAAAAGCACACCAAGAAAGGATGGCCAAGGAGGCAGCCGAGGCAAGTGGACTTGAAAAATTAAGATTGGAGCATGCATTCGAGATCGCAAAAATGAAACTGGAGGCCGAAGAAAAAGAAAAGGTTCGGCAGGCAGAAGAGAAGGCACGGATTGCCAAAGAAGAAGCAGCCGAACGGGCACGGAAGCCAATAGTTTCTGACACCGCCGTAAAAGAAGCTGAGAATGGTGTTTGGGAGACCGTAAAATCAGTTGCATCTGCTGCAGTTTCATGGTTAGGATCAAAAATTGGTTGGTGGTAAATAAAATTATCGGCGAGATTAATTATTTGCACGAGGCACAGGAACTTGCATTTCACTTAAAAATGCACCCGTGCCAAATGACACCAAGCCAAACCAGAACTCGCATAAATAAATAATAAGCATTATTGTCAATAATTAGCCAGTCAATCAACCACTGCAATACAAAATGCAATCAATAGTCAAATATCGTCACCACCAAGGCAAAATCAACGAGATCGCCGCAAGGTACCCACAATTCTCAAAAATAAAAAATGCTTCCGTAATTTCACCCCATTTGCAATGGCGAGACACTTCAACCGGAAACCTGTCAAATCACATGCAGGTGGCATTTTTCGGGAAATCAGGTTACGGAAAATCATCAACAGTCAATTCATTTTTCGGTGAATCGGTTTTAGAAACCAGTGATATCGATGCCTGCACCAGACGATGCGAAAGTTTAGACTTCGAGTTAGCCAGAGGCTCTTATCTTTCATTAGCCGACTTTCCCGGCATTGGTGAAAGTGAGTACCGAGACAAAGAGTACTTGCAAATGTATGGTGATTTCCTGTCTCTATCGACAGTAGTTGTTTATGTACTTCGCGCAGATCAACGTGACTTGGCAATTGATGAATTCGCATACAGGACTGTATTCAAAAATATACACGACAAGGAAAAAGTTATATTCGCACTAAACTGCTGCGACAAAATTGAACCAATCAGCAGAATCCACTCAATAGAACCCAGTCCAGAACAACACAAGAACATTTCCATAAAAATCAAATCAATCAACCAGATCTTTGACCCCATAAATCCTGTTGTCCCATATAGCGCCGAAACCGGGTGGAATATGTCGCAACTAGCGCATGAAATTGTCAAAAAAATCGTTGGAACCAGCACTCAATATATTAATATCTAATAAAACAAACTACACAAATTAGCAACCAAAGGGAGCGTCAGTCATAAAATAATGCCAGCAACCCCCAAATGCTACGCAACATATTGAAAATACTGACACACCGTCACAATAATCAAAACAATCATTTTCGCATCGAAATCATTCAATAGCGAAAAAATCAAATCAGTCAAAAAATGAGCGTAATCGAGGCCATCGGCCACCGCGCCGAAACCCGCGTCCTAACCGCCCTCACCCTTCTCCCCGCCCCCTGGCAGCACTTCCACACCGTCGAATGGCGCACCCTCACGCGCCACGGCGAGAGCATCGGCGAGGCGGATGTCATCGTCTTCCACCCCCAGCACGGCCTGATCGTGTTCGAGGTCAAGGCGGGCGCGGTCGAGGTGCGCGAGGGGCGGTGGTTCTACGCCTCCGGGCTGGAGATGAAGCAGTCGCCGTTCTCCCAGGCGCGGCGCAACCGCTACGCCCTGATCGAGAAGCTCCACAAGCGCCTCGGCCGCGACACGGTGGACGGCCTGAGCATCACCCACGCCGCCTGGTTCCCCGAGGTGAACTGGAGCGGCCCGCTGCCCGGCTGTGAAATCCCCTCGCGGTCCTTCCTGCTCGACCGCAGCGACCTGGCCGACCCCGCCCCGGCGCTGACCAAGCTGCTGCGCGAGGCGTTCCCCGAGCCGAAGCCGTGGACCCGCCCGCAGCAGCAGGTGTTGCGCGACCTGCTGGCGCCGGATTGCCACCTGCTGGTGCCGCTGGGCAGCCGCGTGGATGACACGGTGTCGGCGCTGCAGCGGGCGACCGACGAGCAGATCCGCGTGCTGCGGCTGCTGCGGAGCCAGTCGCGGCTGCTGGTCGAGGGCGGCGCCGGTTCGGGCAAGACGATGCTGGCGGTGACGCTGGCCCGCGAACACGCGGCGCAGGGGAAATCCGTCCTGCTCACCTGCTTCAACCGGGCGCTGGCGTCCCACCTGTCGGCGCAGCTCGACGGCGTGCCGGGCCTGACGGTGTGCAACTTCCACGAACTGGTGCGGCTACTGGCCGAGCAATCCGGGCTGGGTTTCCACGTCCCGAGCGACGACGCGGCACGGCGCCAGTTCTTCAACGAGGACTGCGCCGAGCTGCTGCTGAACGCTGCCGAGCACCTGGGCACCCGCTTCGACACGCTGATCGTGGACGAGGCGGCCGACTTCTCGCCGACGTGGTGGGTGGCGCTGGAGACGCTGGGCGCGCCGGAGTTCGCGTGGTACTGCTTCTTCGACCGGCGGCAATCGGTGTTCCGGGCACAGGCGCAGTGGGAGCCGCCGTTTGCCGCCGCGCCGCTGGTGCTGGAGGCGAACCTGCGCAATGCCAAGCCGATCGGCGAGCGGGCGGCGCAGCTCGGGCAGTGCGTGGTGCCGACCGAATTCCGCGTCGAACACGGCCCGGCGCCGCAGACGCAGCTCAGCGGCGATTTCACCGAGATGGCCGGGCAGTTGCGGCAGGTCTTGCGCACGCTGCTCAGGCGCGACGGTCTGCGGCCCGAGCAGGTCGTCATCCTCGCGCCCTACCGCCACACCAACACCACCTCGGGCTGGGCGGCGGGGCTGGACGAGGTGACGCTCAACCTCGACGTGGTCAACGCCGTGCCGGGGCAGGTGCGCATCGGCACGATCCAGGGCTTCAAGGGGCTGGAGGCCGACGTGGTGATCGTCGCCGGCCTCGACCGCAAGGCCGGCCAGCACCCGGAGTGGCTCTACGTCGGCGCGAGCCGGGCGCGGGCGGCGTTGTGCCTGCTGGCGTTGGAGAGTGCCGGGATTTCATGAGACACCAAGTCCTTATCAGTGCCGGGAGACCGGCCCGGTCATGCCGGACCGTGGGGCCACATGGGACGTGCTGCGCCCGGCGGCCATCGCCCGTTCGGTGTCGTTGACCTGGCGCTGGGCCTCCTTTGGCACCTCGGTCGAGTACGCCGCCAGCCGCACCACCCGCTCGCGCACACCACCGACAAACGGCCTGGGTGTCCACTTCCCGGCGATCACCGCCCGTGCCACCGCCGTGTAGCGGTCACCCCAGTGGAGCGTGCTGCTGGTGAGGTGGGCCACAGGGGCGAAGGGGCGCAGGTCGCTCTGGTCGCCGATGCAGCGCACGCCCCGCGCCGCGTGCGCCTCGGCGACTTCGGCGACGGCGGACGTGCCGAGGTACTGTGTCAGCAGGTCCACCCCGTCGCGCACCAGCCGCTCGGCCGCCTCGCGTTCCTTGGCAGGATTGAATGGCGTGTGGAGCCAGATGGCCTGCACCTGCGCCTTCGGGTTCACGCTGCGCAGGCCGCGGATGAAGGCGTCGAGCGCCTGCTGGGACTGCGGGTTCTGCAGGCCGGCGATGTGGCCGATCCGCCCGCTGCGGCTCATCCACCCGGCCACGCACCCGGCCAGGTAGCGGCCCTGCTCGGCACGGGCGGTGTAGGCACTGACGTTGGGGGGCAGCGCCTCGCGGGTGTCGCCCACGGACTCGAAGGCCACCTGCGGAAATGCCGGCGCCACGCGCAGCACGGCAGCCCGGTGCGCCTCGCTGGTAGCGAAGACCAGCCGCTGCCCCTGCACCGCCAGCGCACGCAGCACCCGCTCCGCCTCGGCCTCTTCAGCGACGCTCTCGACGAAGCGGGTCTGCACCGCGGCCCCCAGGCGCACCTCCAGCCCGAGCCGGCCCATGTGGTGCTGGTAGGTCCAGCCGGCGGTGCCGATGGGGGTGGCGTAGACGAAGGCGATGGGCAACGGCGGGCGGGCGGGCGCGGCCGCTGCGCGGGGCGCGGGCAGGCATGGGGCCGCACAACCCGCGGCCAGGCTGCGCAGCAGCCGCCGACGGTCACGCTGCATGGAACACGGCGTCCAGCTGCCCCACCCATGCCCGCTTCTGCTCCACTGGCACGAAGCTCGCCTCGAAGCTGTTGCGCGCGAGCTGGTAGGCGTGACGGGCGTTGAGCTGGGGTAGCGCGGCGAAGAGTTCGACGAAGTTCTGGTTCAGATAACCACCGAAGTAGGCCGGATCGTCCGAGTTGACCATCGCGCACAGCCCGGCATCGAGCAGCGCCGGCAGGTTGTGGTCCGCCATCGCCGGGAACACGCAGAGCTTGACGTTCGACAGCGGACACACCGTCAGCGGGATGCGCTCGTCGGCCAGCCGCTCGACCAGCGCCGTGTCCTCCAGGCAGCGCACGCCGTGGTCGATGCGCTCGCTGCCCAGCAGGTCCAGGGCCTCGTGGATGTAGGCGGGCGGTCCCTCCTCGCCGGCGTGCGCGACGATGTGGAAGCCCAGTTCGCGGCAGCGCGCAAAGACCCGCTCGAACTTGCTCGGCGGGTGCCCGACCTCGCTGCTGTCGAGTCCCACGCCGATGAAGTGGTGGCGCCACGGCAGTGCGGCCTCCAGCGTCGCGAACGCCTCTTCCTCGCTCAGGTGGCGCAGGAAACACAGGATCAGCTTCGCGCTCACGCCCAGTTCAGCGTGCGCCCGGTGGACCGCGTGGTTCAGCCCCCTGATCACCACCTCGAATGGCACGCCCCGGGCCGTGTGTGTCTGCGGGTCGAAGAAGATCTCGGCGTGGACGACGTTCTCCGCCGCCGCCTTCTCCAGGTAGGCCCAGGCCATGTCGAAGAAGTCCTGCTCCTTCAGCAGCACGCTGGCGCCGGCGTAGTAGAGGTCGAGAAAGCTCTGCAGGTCGGTGAAGGCATACGCTGCCCGCAGTGCCTCGACGCTCGGGTACGGCAGCGTGACGCCGTTGCGCTGCGCGAGCCGGAAGATCAGCTCCGGCTCCAGCGACCCTTCGATGTGGATGTGCAGCTCGGCCTTGGGCATGCGGCGCAGCAGCGCAGGCAGCCGGGCGGGGTCGATGGCGTCGAGGCGGGCGGTGGTCATGCCGGTCAGGAGGGCAGCAGTCATGGTCATCAAGCTCCAGGAGATGCAGGATTATCGGCACGGAAGCACCGACAATGCCCACCCATGGCCTACCTCCAAGACGAAACCAACCGCACCGACCTGCTCAACCGCCTCAAGCGCGCCGAAGGGCAGCTGCGCGGCATCCAGCGCATGGTCGAGGAGGGCGAACCGTGCCTCGACATCGCCAGCCAGATGTCGGCGGTGCGCAAGGCGCTCGACAGCGCCTACGTGCGCATGACGGTGTGCTTCATGCAGCAGGAACTCAAGGAGCGCCTGCACCTGCAGCCCGACGCCGTGCAGCAGCTCGACGCCATGCTGGACGACATGCAGACGCTGCTAGGCAAGGTACGCTGAGCGGCCACGGCCGCCCGCGTCAACGCACGCCGCCGGGCAGCAGCCGATCGGCGGGCTCCACGTCGGCCTCCGGGTCCAGCTCGATCGCCACCTGCGTGCAGACCGCCCGGCACAGCGTGGCCACGCGCTCGCTCTGCAGACGGTAGTAGATCTGGGTGGAGTCGCGCCGCTTGCCGAGCACGCCGGCACGGTAGAGCGTCGAGAGGTGCTGCGACATGTTGGGCTGGGTGGTGTCGATCTCGGCAAGCAGCTGCGACACGTTCTTCTCGCCGTTGCACAGCGCGCCGATGATCTTGAGCCGGATCGGCGTGGACAACAGCGAGAACAGCTCGGCCACCGATGCGTAGACGTTGTCGGCCTTCTCGACTTCTGCGTCACGGTCCATGGTGAAAGTTCACAGTCAGGTTCAGGTGAGACCTATTCTATGCGTACACATGGATAAACGCATGGACGAATGTGCCAAGAGGCCCGGACATCCGGAACGGTGCTGCGCCAGATCAAGGCGCGAAGCGGTAATGGTCGCGCTGCAGCACCGCCGCCACGGCCGTGACTTCCTCCGGGAACAGGCCCAGGTTCATCTCGGTGTTGCACAGCTCCACCATGCCGCGCAGGGCGCCGGGGGTGCTGATGCGGCCTTTCGGGTTGTAGATGTCACGGCCGTCGCCACCAACCCGGCGGGCGTGGCACTCGCTGCAGCGGTGCTCGCGGATCAGGCGCTCGCCCAGCGCGAGGTCAGCGCCGCGAAAGATGGCGGGCACGGCAACCGGCTGGGTCCAGCCGATCGCGCACGCCCCCATCAGCAGCAGGCCAGCCAGCCCCCGATGCACCAGCACACGCAGCGTCATCTCACTTGGCCCCGCCCAGGATCCAGGCTGCCAGCGTCTTGGCGTCGGCGTCGCTCAGCGCAGCCTGCGCTGGCATCGGCACCGGACC
Organism: Sphaerotilus sp.; assembly: GCA_013299055.1. GTDB lineage: Bacteria > Pseudomonadota > Gammaproteobacteria > Burkholderiales > Burkholderiaceae_C > Sphaerotilus. The sequence continues at coordinate 50,786 of JAAFKB010000012.1, read as the reverse complement.
CCACTTGCCCGAGCCGCCCTTCTTGATGCTGGCCGCCAGGGCGTCCACGGCATCCTTCTGGCCGTCGTACTTCTTGGCCACGTCCTGGTAACTGGGACCGACGAGCTTCTTGTCCACCGCATGGCAGGCCATGCAGGCGTTTTTCTTGGCCAGGTCGAGGTTGGCATGGGCCGACAGCGGCGCGGCGAGCACCAGGGCGGCGGGGACGAGGGCGATCAGGGAACGAACAGACATGGGCAACTCCAGCAGGGATGGTACACAGGGAAACACAGGGGAAGGCCCGGCATCAGCGCGGGAAATACATCCGGGCCTTGTCGAGCCGGTAGGACCAGGACAGGTCGGCATTCTTCCAGCCGTTGACGCTGCGGCGACCGTCCTTGGACAGGTCGCCCTCGAAGCCATCGACGACCGAATGGACGCGGGTGTAGCCCTCCTCCATCAGCCGGTTGGCCGCACGGCTGGAGCGGTCGCCCGAGCGGCACATCAGCACCACCACGTCCTGCTGGCCCAGCCCCTTGGCCTGCAGTCGCCGCGCCACCTCGGGCACGAAGTCCTGCACCGGCTCCAGGCGGTAGATGCGGCGCTGCTCGTCCCAGTCGGTCATCAGCTCCTGGTGCTCGACATACGGCACCAGCGCATCGACCGGCTCGGCCATGCCGACGTACATCGCCTCGGCCCGCGTGCGCACGTCGAGGAACAGCACCCGGCCGGGATGGGCCGCCAGCAGCGCCGGCACCTCGCGGGCATTCAGGTACAGGCCCGCCCGCGTGCGCTTGGCCTCGGGCACGGCGGCGGGATCGACCTGCGCCCAGGCGGCCGACATGGACAGCGGCAGCGCCCACGCCAGCACCCCCGCCGCCAGCCACGCCCGGCGGCTCATCGCGCCGCTCCGACCACCGTGGCGCGGAGCTGGAACTGGGCGTGGCAGGCGACGCACTGCTGGGTGGTGCTGGCCAGCGTGCGCAGCACCTCGTCCACGCGCCGCTCGCCCCGGGCCTCGTCGGCGATGCGGGCGAATCCCTGGTGCATCGGGCCGCCGTAGCCCGACCAGCCCGGCGGCAGCTTGGCATGAAAGCTGACCGCCGCCGGATCGCGGCTGCCCATGGTGTGCTCGGGCTTGAGCGCGCTGGCCACGCGCTCGATGGTGGGCCAGTCACGGGCCGCCAACGCGCCGTGGATCTCGCCCATCGAGCGCAGCAGTTTCTGCATGTCGCCCAGGACGTGCTCCACCTCCTGCGGCGTGGCCTCGACCACGGTGCGCCGGGCCAGCGTGGCGGAGACAGGCGCCTTGGCCGCTGGCGCGGCGTGACCGGCATGGGCCATGTGCGCGGCGTGGCTCTGGTGGCCCTTGTCGGATTGGGCACAGGCCGACAGCAGCATGGCGGCCGTCACGGCCACGGCCATCGCCACAGACCGGCGGGCACGAACGGAAAGCAAGGACATCGGCAGGTCTCGGTGAAGCACAGGCCACAGTGGCCCACGGGATGAATGTTATATCAGCAATTACGGATATTTCAGACCATCGAAACCGGGTTTGCCCGGATGCGGCCGGCACGCCGCAGGTCTCCTGCAGCGCATCGACACCATTCAGGCCAACTGCGACACGCTGTCCATCTGCGCGTGCCAGTCGAGGAGGTCGTCGAGGCTCACCGGGTCGCCGGGGTCGCGGCCCTCACCGGACAAGGCCGGGCGCCACCCGTCGCGCCGGTCCAGGCCGGGGCCGATGGCGATGGCGCTGTCGAAGATGGCCTGCTCGAAGTACACGCTGCGGGTCACCACCACCGGCACGTCCGCCGCGCGCGCCGCCGCCGCCCCGCCCGGTGAGTCCTCGATCGCCAGCGCCTGCAGCGGCCCGAGCTTCAGACCGGTGAGCACCTTCAGGTACACCTCCGGATCGGGTTTCTTGTGGCGCACGTCCTCGCCGCAGACGATCACCTCGAACCACGACGCCCAGCGCGAACCCAACTGCGCCCGCAGCAGCGCCTGGACATTGACGCGGCTGGTGGTCGTGGCGATCGCCATGCGCACGCCGCGTTCGGCACACTGCCCCATGAGGACCGCGATCCCCGGACGCAGCACCACCGCCCCGGCCCGCACCTGCTCGGCATAGAAGTGGTTCTTGAGCCGGTGCAGTTCCTCGACCAGCATGAGCCGCTCGCGGGCGGTGGCGGGAGCATCGGTGCGGCGGGCCATGTCGTGCAGCAGCCGCTCGCGTCCGCCCGTGACCTGCAGCAGCACGCCGTAGTCCGCCACCTCCCAGCGCCACGGCATCCCGAGCGCCTCGAAGGCGAGGTTGAAGGCAACGCGGTGGCCGTCGCGCTCGGTTTCGGCGAGCGTGCCGTCCACATCCCACAGCACCGCCTGGAGTTCGGCGGTCTTCAGTGGTCGCTGGGGCATGAGGTTCTCCTGAGTTCGATCACATGGGCGGCCACCTCGGCCAGCCCGGCAAAGATCCGCTGCGGTGCGGCGGCCTCGATCGGCTCGCCGCCGTTGTAGCCATAGGGCACGGCCCAGGCCGCCACCCCGGCGTGGCGGGCCGAGTCGATGTCGGTGCGCGAATCGCCGACGTGCGCCAGCCGATCCGGGGTGACGCCGAGCCGCTGCGCCGCGTGCTGCAGCACCGAGGCGTGCGGCTTCTTCTCGGGCAGCGTGTCGCCCGCGATCAGCAGCTCCAGCCGATCCGCCAGCCCGCACGCCTGCAGCACGCGCCGCGCATGGCGCCCCTCCTTGTTGGTCACGCAGCCCAGCCGCACGCCATTCGCCAGCAGCGCATCCAGCGCCTGCGGCACGCCCGGATACGGCCGCGCCCGCGTGCCGACGGTCACCGCGTAATGGCGGTCCAGCAGCGGCAGCACCTCGCCCGCCAGCAGCCGCCCGATCAGTTCAGGCCGCTCGACCTGCATCCGCTGCAGCAGCCGCACCATCAGCGGGTGCAGGCCGTGGCCGATCAGGTCGGTGATCTCGGCCAGCGGGCGCGGCGCGAGGCCGACACCGTGCAGCGTGCGGTTCACGGCCTCGGCGATCTCGGCGGCGGTGTCCACCAGCGTGCCGTCGAGGTCGAAGGTGATGGCGTCGATGCGCACCGGGTTCATGGCACCTCCGCCCGCAGCGTGTGCTCGACCAGGGCCACCAGGGCTTCGACCGTCAGCCCGACATGCGCGAACACGGCCGCCGCCGGGCCGGATTCGCCGAAGCGATCGACGCCGAGCGCCGCTGCACAACCGTACTGCCCCCACCAGCACGACACGCCCGCCTCCACGCCGATGCGCGGCAACCCGACGCCGAGCACCTCGCGCCGCCACGCCGCGTCCTGCCGGTCGAACACCGTGCTGGACGGGATCGACACCACGCGCACCGGCACACCGAGCGTGTCCAGCCGCTGCTGCGCCGCCACCGCCATGCCGACTTCAGAGCCGGTCGCCAGGATCACCGCCTTCGCGTCCGCCCGGTCCGCCAGCACGTAGCCCCCGCGGCGGATCTGCACCACCTGCTCGGGCGTGCGCGGCTGCGCCGGCAGGTTCTGGCGCGACAGCAGCAACGCGCTCGGCCGATCCGCTGCGGCCAGCGCGTGGACCCACGCCACCGCCGTCTCCGCCTCGTCGCACGGGCGCCAGACATCGAGGTTCGGGATCAGGCGCAGGCTGGCCGCGTGCTCGACCGGCTGGTGCGTCGGGCCGTCTTCACCGAGGCCGATGGAGTCGTGGGTGAAGACGTGGACGACCCGCTGCTTCATCAGCGCGGCCATGCGGATGGCGTTGCGGCTGTAGTCGCTGAAGGTCAGGAAGGTGCCGCCGTAGGGGATGAAGCCGCCGTGCAGCGCCAGCCCGTTCATGATCGCGGCCATGCCGAACTCGCGCACGCCGTAGTGGATGTGGCGCCCTTCGACATGGCCGCCCGTCACCGCGCCGCAGCCGGGGAAGTCGGTCAGGTTCGAGCCGGTCAGGTCGGCCGAGCCACCGAGCAGTTCGGGGATGCGCGGGGCGAGCTGGGCCAGCACCTTCTGCGACGCCTTGCGCGAGGCGACGTTTTCGGTGGACTGGCCGAAGCGAACCAGGGCCTCGGCGACGGTCTCGGCGAAGTTTCCCGGCAGCGCCCGGCGCATCACGCGGCGCTCGAACTCGGCGGCGAGCTGCGGATGCGCGGCGCGGTAGGCATCGAACCGCTGCTGCCAGCCTCGGTGTGCCGCCTGTCCGTTCTCACGCGCATCCCAGGCCTGCCGCACCGCGTCGGGGATCTCGAACGGCGCGTGCGGCCAGCCGATCGCCTCGCGGGTCAGCGCGATCTCGGCGGCCCCGAGCGGCTCGCCGTGCGCCTTGGCGGTGTCGGCGCGGTTGGGCGAGCCTTGGCCGATGCGGGTCTTGCAGAGGATGAGCACCGGCTTGTCCACGCTGCACCGCGCCTGGGTCAGCGCGGCGTCCACCGCGTCGATGTCGTGCCCGTCGATCGGGCCGATCACCTGCCAGCCGCTCGCCCGGAAACGCCCGGCGGTGTCGTCGGCGAACCAGCCCTGCACGGGGCCGTCGATCGAGATGCCGTTGTCGTCGTAGAGCGCGACCAGCTTGTTCAACTGCCACACGCCCGCCAGCGAGATCGCCTCCTGGCTGATGCCCTCCATCAGGCAGCCGTCGCCGTGGAAGACGTAGGTGCGGTGATCGACGAGGGCGTGGCCGGGGCGGTTGAACTCGCCTGCCAGCAGCTTCTCCGCCAGCGCGAAGCCGACCGCGTTCGTCAGCCCCTGCCCGAGCGGGCCGGTGGTGGTCTCGACGCCGGGCGTGTGGCCGACTTCCGGGTGGCCCGGGGTGCGGCTGCCGAGCTGACGGAAGGCTTTCAGGTCGTCGATCGAGAGGTCGTGGCCGGTCAGGTGCAGCAGCGCGTAGAGCAGCATCGACGCATGGCCGTTCGACAGCACGAAGCGGTCGCGGTCGGGCCAGTGCGGATCGCTCGGGTCGTGGCGCAGGTGGCGCGACCAGAGCGCCACTGCCATCTCGGCCATGCCCATCGGAGCGCCGGGGTGGCCGGAGTTGGCGCGCTGCACGGCGTCCATCGAGAGGGCGCGCAGGGCGTTGGCCATGTCGGCCGGGGTGGCCGGGGTGGAGGTCATCGTCATGGTCGGTGTCCTTTCAGGGTTCACAGGGCACCGAGCGCACGCTTGCGCCGGTCCATCATCCGCCAGATGAAGGGCGTGAAGATCAACTGCATCGCCAGCTCCATCTTTCCGCCCGGCACCACGATCGTGTTGGCCCGCGACATGAACGAGTCCTTGATCATGTTCATCAGGTACTGGAAGTCGATGCCCTTCGGGTTGGCGAAGCGGATCACGCAGAGGCTCTCGTCCGCCGAGGGGATGTCGCGGGCGATGAACGGGTTCGACGTGTCCACCACCGGCACGCGCTGGAAGTTGACGTGCGTGTGCGCGAACTGCGGGCAGATGTAGTTCACGTAGTCCGGCATGCGGCGCAGGATGGTGTCGGTCACCGCCTCGGCCGAGTAGCCGCGCACGGTCTTGTCGCGGTAGAGCTTCTGGATCCACTCCAGGTTGATCACCGGCACGACGCCGATCAGCAGGTCCGGGTGCTGCGCGATGTTGACCTCGGGCGTCACCACGGCGCCGTGCAGCCCTTCGTAGAACAGCAGCTCGGTGTGTTCGGGCAGGCGCTCCCAGGCGGTGAAGGTGCCCGGCTCCTGCTGGTAGGGCGCGGCCTCCACCGGGTCGTGCAGGTACTTGCGGCGCATGCCGTTGCCGGTCTCGCCGTAGCTGCGGAACAGTTGCTCCAGCTCGGGGAAGAGGTTGTTCTCCGGGCCGAAGTGGCTGAAGTTCATGTTGCCGGCCGCTTCCGCCTCGGCCTGGCGGGCGCGCATGGCCTTGCGGTCATGGCGGTGGAAGCTGTCGCCTTCGATGATCGCGGCGCGGACGTGCTCGCGGCGGAAGATGTTCTCGAAGGTGCGCGTCACCGACGAGGTGCCCGCGCCGGACGAGCCGGTGATGGCGATGATGGGGTGGCGTTCGGACATGGGGGTCTCCTGGGCTTCAGTCGCGGAACAGGCTGCGTTCGCTGAACAGCGGGTTGCGCAGCTCGCGTGGCGGCGGCTCGCGGTGGTAACGCTCGATGCGCTCGACCTCGTGCTTCGAGCCGAACACCAGCCCGATGCGCTGGTGCAGCGACGACGGCGCCACGCCCAGCACCGCCTGCCGCCCGGTCGAGGCGCGTCCGCCCGCCTGCTCGATCAGGAAGCCGACCGGGTTCGCCTCGTACAGCAGCCGCAGCCGGCCGGGCTTGCCCGCGTCCTTGGTGTCGCGCGGGTACATGAACACGCCGCCGCGCATCAGGATGCGGTGCGCCTCGGCCACCATCGAGGCGATCCAGCGCATGTTGAAGTCCTTGCCGCGTGGCCCAGTCGCGCCGGCGAGGCACTCATCGACGTACCGCTTGACCGGCGGCTCCCAGAAGCGGGCGTTCGAGGCGTTGATCGCGAACTCGCGGGTGTCCTCGGGCACGCGCACGTCGCGGTGCGTCAGCATGAACTCGCCGAGGTTCGGGTTCAGCGTGAAGCCCGCGACGCCGTTGCCGACGCTGAGCATGAACATCGTCGTCGGGCCGTAGAGCGCGTAGCCCGCCGCGACCTGCGCCGTGCCGGGCTGCAGGAAATCGGCCTCGACGACATCGCGCCCGCTGTCGATCACGTCCTGGGGCGCCCGCAGGATGGAGAAGATGCTGCCCACCGACACGTTCACGTCGATGTTGGACGAACCGTCGAGCGGGTCGAACACCAGCAGGTAGTGGCCACGCAGGTGCTCGGCCGGGATCTGGTACGGCGCCGCCATCTCCTCGGACGCCATGCCGGCCAGACAGCCCGACCACTCGTTGCGGCGCAGGAAGACCTCGTTGCTCAGCACGTCGAGCTTCTTCTGCTCCTCGCCCTGCACGTTGACCGCGCCGCCCTGGACCGAGGCGGCACCGGCATCGCCCATCGCATCGCCCAGCTCGCCGAACGCGACGGCCCGTGCAATCGCCTTGCACGCGAGCGCGACATCGAGGATCAGCGCGTTCAGCGCCCCGCCCGCTTCGGGAAATCGGCGGCGTTCCTCGATCAGGTACTGGGTCAGCGTGGACCGGCTGGACAGGGGCATGGACAACTCTCCTCGGGGATGCGGGGGTTCATTCGGATGCGGATTCAGGTTCAGGGCGCGGCGGCGAACACCCGGCTCGCGGCGATGTCCGGCGCCTCCAGCGTGCCGAGCCGCTCGGCGTCGAGCACGCGGTCGCGCTCGGCGAACAGCCGGCTGGCCTGGCGCAGCCGGGCACGGTCCAGGGCGTTGCGCACGCTGCGGGCGTTGGCGAAATGCGGCTGCTGCAGGCGCAGGTCGAGGTAGCGGGCGAAGGTGTCGCGTGCGCCGTCGCCGAAGCGGTAGTGCTGCGCCGCCAGCATCCGGTCGGCGATCGCCAGCAGCTCGTCGGCCGCGTAGTCCGGGAAATCGAGGTGGTGCGCGATGCGGCTGCTCAGGCCGGGGTTGGACTGGAAGAAGGTGTCCATCCGGTCGCGGTAGCCAGCGACGATCACCACGAGGTCGTCGCGCTGGTTCTCCATCACCTGCAGCAGGATCTCGATCGCCTCCTGGCCGTAGTCGCGCTCGTTCTCGGGGCGGTAGAGGTAGTACGCCTCGTCGATGAACAGCACGCCGCCCATCGCCTTCTTCAGGATCTCGCGGGTCTTGGGTGCCGTGTGGCCGATGTACTGGCCCACCAGGTCGTCGCGGGTCACCGCGACGAGGTGGCCTTTGCGGACGTAGCCGAGCCGGTGCAGGATCTCGGCCATGCGCAGCGCCACGGTGGTCTTGCCGGTGCCGGGGTTGCCGGTGAAGCTCATGTGCAGGCTCGGCGCCTGCGCGTTCAGCCCGAAGCTGCCGCGCAGGCGGTCGATCACCAGCAGCGCGGCGATGTCGCGGATGCGCTGCTTGACGGGCTGCAGGCCGACGAGGTCACGGTCGAGTTCGTCCATCACCGCTTCGATCTGGCTCTGCTGCAGCACCTCGCCGACGGTGCGGGGTTCGGTCATCGCGGGGCTCCCAGCGCCGTGCGCATCGCGTCGATCACGCGGGCGTAGTCGGGGGCGTTGAAGATCGCGCTGCCCGCCACGAAGGTGTCCGCCCCGGCGTCCGCCACGCGGCGGATGTTGTCGGCCTTGATCCCGCCATCGACTTCGAGCCGGATGTCCCGCCCGCTCGCGTCGATGAGCTTGCGGGCCCGTTCGATCTTGCGCAGCGCCGAGTCGATGAAGCTCTGCCCGCCGAAGCCGGGGTTCACGCTCATGATCAGGATCAGGTCCACCCGCTCGATCACCCACTCCAGCACGTCCAGCGGCTCGGCAGGGTTGAAGGCCAGCCCGGTGCGGCAGCCCTCGGCGCGGATGAGCTGCAAGGTGCGATCGACATGGGCCGAGGCATCGGGGTGGAAGCTCACCAGATCCGCGCCGGCCTTGCAGAACGCCTGCGCCAGCGCGTCAACGGGCGAGACCATCAGATGCACGTCGATCGGCGCGGGCGTGCCGTCGGGCTTGACGGCGTGCTTCTTCAGCGCCTGGCAGACCATCGGCCCGAAGGTCAGGTTGGGCACGTAATGGTTGTCCATCACGTCGAAGTGGATCCAGTCGGCGCCAGCGGCGAGGACATCTCGCACCTCGTCGCCCAGGCGGGCGAAGTCGGCGGACAGGATGGACGGGGCGATGCGGTGCATGGCGGTGACCTCGGCGGCTCAGTACCGCTCGCCTTCGGGGCGGTCGGTGGTGTAGCTGTGGACCGTGTAGCGCAGGCTGCGGCCCTGCATCTCCTGGCGCACCAGCCCGAAACCGGGTTCGTTCGCGGGCCGGTTGACGATGAAGCTCATCGTGATCGACTCGACGCCGCGCACCGACGAGAACGCCATCAGCCGGATGTAGTGGCCGGGGAAGGCAGCGCGGCAGCCCTGCAGCTCCGCCATCACGCCGCCCGCGTCGCGCAGGTCGAACATCGGCAGCCCGTGCATCTCCCAGTAGGTGTTGCGCGGGTGCGGGTCGTCGGTGTACTCGACGCTCCAGGCGTAGCCGCGGTCCAGCCCGTACTGGATCTGGGCGCGGACCTCGTCGTCCGTCAGGTCGGGCAGGAAGCTGAACTGGCCTTGCGTGAGGCGGCCGGTGGGGTTGGTCATCATGGTGGAATCTCCTCGGGCAGGCTCAGGCCGGTTCAGGCGGTCGTGGGCGTCACGGCGAAATCGCTCGTGTCGGTGGAGGCGTAGTTGAAGCTGATGTCGCCCCAGGTATCGAGCGCCTGCTGCAGCGGCGTGCAGAAGCGGGCGGCGGCGCGCAGGATCTCCGGCCCCTCCGCCTTGATGTCGCGGCCCTCGTTGCGCGCCTTGACCATGCACTCCAGCGCGACGCGGTTCGCCACGGCGCCCGCCTGGATGCCGGCCGGGTGGCCGATCGTGCCGCCGCCGAACTGCAGGATCACGTCGTCGCCGAACAGGTCGAGCAACTGGTGCATCTGGCCGGCGTGGATGCCGCCCGAGGCCACCGGCATGACCTTCTTCATGTCGCACCAGTCCTGGTCAAAGAACAGGCCCCGCAGCAAGTCCTGCTGGGTGTAGCTGTCGCGGCAGACGTTGTAGTAGCCCTGCACCGTCATCGGATCGCCTTCGAGCTTGCCGACCGCCGTGCCGGTGTGCAGGTGATCGACCCCGGCCAGCCGCAGCCACTTGGCCATCACGCGGAAGCTCACGCCGTGGTTCTTCTGCCGGGTGTAGGTGCCGTGGCCGGCGCGGTGCATGTGGACGATCATGTCGTGGCGCCGCGCCCAGTTGGCGATCGACTGGATCGCGCTCCAGCCGATGATGAGGTCCACCATGATGACCACCGAGCCGAGTTCCTTGGCGAACTCGGCGCGCTCGTAGATGTCCTCCATCGTCGCGCCGGTCACATTGAGGTAGCTGCCCTTGACCTCGCCGGTGGCGGCGCTGGCCTTGTTCACGCCGTCCATCACGTAGAGGAAGCGGTCGCGCCAGTGCATGAAGGGCTGCGAGTTGATGTTCTCGTCGTCCTTCATGAAGTCGAGGCCGCCCTTCAGCCCTTCGTAGATCACGCGGCCGTAGTTGCGACCAGAGAGGCCGAGCTTGGGCTTGGTGGTGGCCCCGAGCAGCGGGCGGCCGAACTTGTCGAGCCGCTCGCGCTCGACCACCAGCCCGGTCGGCGGCCCCTTGAAGGTCTTGACCAGCGCCACCGGCATGCGGATGTCCTCCAGCCGGGCGGCGCGCAAAGGCTTGAAGCTGAAGACGTTGCCGATCAGGCTGGCGGTGATGTTGGCGATCGAGCCTTCCTCGAACAGGATGATGTCGTAGGCCACCCAGGCGAAATACTCGCCCGGCCGCCCCGGCACCGGATCGACCCGATACGCCTTGGCGCGGTAGCTGTCGCAGGCGGTGAGGCGGTCGGTCCAGACGACGGTCCAGGTGGCGGTGCTCGACTCGCCGGCCACGGCGGCAGCGGCTTCGATCGGGTCCACGCCGTCCTGCGGCGTGATGCGGAACAGGCACAGCGTGTCGGTGTCCTTGGGCACGTAGTCGGCGTCCCAGTAGCCCATCTGGCGGTACTTGAGGACACCGGCGCTGTAGCGTTTCTTGGCGTCGGTGATGACGCCGGGATCGACGGGCTGGTTCATGGCGGGCTGTCTCCTGCGGGGCTGCGGTGGGGATGCAGCGCACTGTAGGAAGGCCAATCAATAAGGTAAATTCACATCTTGTTGGCTTTCGATTCAGAATCACTGAATCATCCACAGACGCCATGAAGAACCTGACCCTGCGCCAGTTGCGCGTCTTCGTCGAGGTGGCCCGCCACCTGAGCTTCGTGCGGGCGGCCGAGCAGCTCCACCTGACGCCACCCGCCGTGACGATGCAGGTCAAGGAGCTGGAAGAGGCCGTGGGCTTGCCGCTGTTCGATCGCCAGGGGCGCAAGGTGTCGCTGAGCACCGGCGGCGAATACTTCCTGGTCTATGCCCGCAAGGTGCTCGCCACGCTAAAGGACGCCGAGACCGCCATGGCCCGTCTGCGCCACCTCGACACCGGACGGCTGACGGTCGGGCTGGTGGCGACGGCCAAATACTTCATCCCCCGGCTGCTGGCCCGCTTCCGCGACGAGCATCCGGGCGTCGAGCTGCAACTGCGCGTCGGCGGCAACCGGGAGGAGCTGGTGCGGCTGCTGGAGGCGGGCGAGGTCGATCTGGCCGTCATGGGGCGCCCGCCGAGGGAGCTGGCCTGCCGGGCCGAGCCGTTCGCGGCGCATCCGCACGTCTTCGTCGCGCCGCCCGGCCACCCGATCCTGCGCGACGACCACACGCCGCAGGAAGCCCTGGCCGCCCTCGCGCACCACCCGCTGGTGGTGCGCGAGCAGGGGTCGGGGACACGGGCGCTGATGGACCGCTTCTTCGCCGAACACCACCTGACACCGCGCATCGCCATGGAGATGCCGAGCAACGAGACGCTCAAGCAGGCGGTGATGGCCGGGATGGGGCTGAGCTTCCTGTCGCTGCACACGCTCGGGCTGGAGCTGCGCACGGGCGAGATCGCACGGGTCGAGGTCGCGCACACGCCGCTGATCCGCACCTGGAACGTGGTGCATCTGCAGTCGCGGCTGCTGTCACCGGCCGCCGAGGCGCTGCGTTACTTCATCCTGGAAGAAGGGGAGACACATCTGGCCGCGCATGACCGGCCCTGGCTGGCGAACCCGCAGGGCTGACGAACGTGCCGGGCACTTCGTCCCCGTGGAAGGCGTGCGTGCCCCGCCCCTGCGCCTTGGCCCGGTACATCGCCGCGTCGGCCCGACGCAGCAAGTCTTCCGCCATCTCGGTGCCGACGCCGCTGGCCGAGCCAGGAAACAGCACGATGCCGATCGTGGCGCCGACCGACGCCTCCCGCCCCTCGATGACCACGGGCTGCGATGCCGCCAGACGCAGCCGACCGGCCAGCCGCGCCACTTCCAGCGCACTGTCCACCACCGACAGGATGGCAGTGAATTCGTCCCCGCCCATGCGGAACAGCCGGTCCTCCTGGCGCAGCACCGCGCGCATCCGCTCGGCCACCACCTTGAGCAACCGGTCTCCGGCTACGTGGCCAAGGCGGTCATTGACCTGCTTGAAGCGGTCGAGGTCGATGAACAGCAGGGCGCCAGACTGGCCGGTGCGGGTGGCTTGCGCCAGTGCCCGCTCCAGCCGAGGTCCGAAACTCAGCCGGTTGGGCAAGCCCGTGAGCAAGTCGTGGTGGGCCTGGTGGCGCATGGCACGCTCCTGGGCCGCCCGCTCGCGCCGCTGCCGCTCGATCACCCGATCCGCCCGGCGCACCATGAAGTACAGGAACACGTACAGCGCCAGCAACAACCCCAGCACCAGCCCCGACACCTGCCACTGGGCCTCCTGTTCATGCTCCAGCAGCACGGTCACGTCGGAATAGATCTCGAACACCGCCTCCGGTCCGCCACCCGCCGCCCGGCCCACCGGCACGTAGGAGGACATCAGGTTGCGGTCGGAGATTTCCCCCTCGAAGGCGTTGAACTTCTCGCGGTAGCTCAGGCTGCTGACGACCTCGCCTGCCCTGGCCGCGATCAGCCCTGGGGCGGCGGACTTGTCCTCGCCGATCTGGCCGACTTCGGTCGAGAACACCGTCAGCCCTTGCGGCGTGTAGACCTTGACCTTGACCACCTGCAGCCCCTGCATCTGCTGGCGGATCTCGGCCTGCAGCATGGCCATGCGGGCATCGGCCAGCAGCGACTCGCGCCCGCGCCCCGGTGCCGTGACCACGAAATCGCGGTAACGCTCCCAGGTGGTGTTGGCGAATGCCCGCGTCAGGCTGGCGTTGGCGCGGCTTTCATGCTCGACCAGATGTTCCAGCGTCAGGGCACGGTAGGCCAGGATCAGGCCCACCATCACCACGACGATGCCAACCAGACAGGTGATCGAGAAGAAACGCAGCAGACGGAATCGGGGCGTGGCAGACGCGGGCATGAAGGGCGACCATCCGACAGGAGCCGTGTCTATCGGCAGCCACCGCAACCCATTGAGCACTATCCGAGACAGCCCCTCTCAGCTTCTTGCCCACTTGGCCAGCCCCATCACGTCGTCCTCGGCCATCTCGCCCGGGATCACCTCGCGCAGCACCCCTTGACGGTCGATCACGCAGGTCATCGGGTAGCTGCGCCGCGCCGTGAGCACCGGACGCAGGACCGCCGCGTCGAGCGTCGCGGGAAAGGCGTGGCCGTGGCGTGCCAGGTACGCGGCCACCACCGCCGGATCACGGTCATACGCGGCAGCGATCACCGTCAGCGGCAGCGCCCCGCTGGCCCGCACCAGCTTGTCCAGCCGCTGGTTGTGGCGCTGGCAGTAACCGCAGTCGGTGGCGAAGAAGACCACCACCACCGCCCGCCCCTGCACCGCCCCGGCGTCCACGCGGCGCCCGTCCAGCAGATGCACCGTGGGCCACGGCACCGGCTGGCCGATCGCGGTCGGGGTCATGGTCGGGGTCGCCTGCACAAGAGACCCCGCCGCCAGCCACGGCAAGGCCAGCATCCCGCTGCACACCCGGCGACGGCTTGGCAGCCGGGGCAGCCGGGGCGTCCGGCACGTTTCATGGGTCATCACGTTCATCCCCGTGTGGCAAGATTCGGGAAAATACTACATTCGTATGCAATGATATTCCAGACACTATATCGGTCCGCAGGTCTGCCCTCGAACGGGCGATCCAATCCCTTGCTCTCAGGAGAGTTTTCCATGTCCCGACCATCCGTCGCCACCCGCTGGCTGACCGGTGTGCTGCTGTGCAGCGCCGGCCTGCTGAGTGCCACCGCCGCCCAGGCCCAAGACCAGGGGGCACAGCGCCTGCACATGCGCGCCCTGGCCGCCACCTGCGCCCAATGCCACGGCACCGAGGGCCGCGCCGTCGCGGGCGAGGCACTGATCGGTCTGGCCGGCATGCCACAGGACTACCTGCAGACGCAGTTGATGGCTTTCCGCTCCGGCCAGCGCCAGGCCACGGTCATGCACCAGATCACCAAGGGCTACTCCCCCGAGCAGCTCGCCGCGCTGGCGAAGTATTTCGCCGCGCAACCCGCCCAGAAATAAACCAGTCCCAGGAGTTTTCACCATGCAACGCAGACATCTCCTCCAGGGCCTGATCGCGGGCGGCTCGCTCGGCCTGACCGGCTGCGCGTCGATGCTCGGCGGCCCCTCGGCGTCCAAGGCCAAGGTGCTGGTCATCGGCGGCGGCTACGGCGGCGCCACGGCGTCGAAGTACATCCGCCTGCTGTCGGACTACAAGATCGACGTGATGATGGTCGAGCCGAACCGGCAGTTCGTGTCGTGCCCGGTGTCGAACCTGGTGATCGGCGGTCAGCGCAAGATGGCCGACATCACCAGCCCGTATGACGGTCTCGGCAGCCAGCACGGCGTGCGCATCGTCCACGACATGGTCACCTCGGTGGACGCGGCGAAGAAGACCGCGACGCTGGCGGGCGGCACCGTGGTGCAGTACGACAAGCTCGTGATGTCGCCCGGCATCGACTTCATGTGGCAGCAGACGGAAGGGCTGAAAGCGGCCCATGAAGCCGGTCAGGTGCTGCACGCCTGGAAGGCCGGTGGCGAGACGATGGCCCTGCGCCAGCAGCTCGAAGCCATGCGCGACGGCGGCACCTACGCCATCACCATCCCCGAGGCGCCCTACCGCTGCCCGCCCGGTCCCTACGAGCGCGCCAGCGTCATCGCCGCCTACTTCAAGAAGGCCAAGCCCAAGTCCAAGGTGCTGATCCTGGACGCCAACCCGGACGTGACCTCCAAGCCGGCGCTGTTCAAGAAGGCGTGGGCGGACCTGTACGGCGGCATGGTCGAGTACCGGCCGCAGCACAAGGTCATGAGCGTCGATGGCCGGACGAAGACCGTCAAGTTCGAGGTCCAGGACGACGTGAAGGCGGACGTGCTGAACGTGCTGCCGGTGATGCGGGCCGGGGCGCTGGCGGTGCAGACCGGGCTGGCGAACGCCAACGGCCGCTGGTGCCATGTGAACTTCCTGAACTTCGAGTCCACCGCCGCCAAGGACATCCACGTCATCGGCGACGCGATCCAGATCGCCACCGGCATGCCCAAGTCGGGTCACATGGCCAACTCGCACGCCAAGGTCACGGCCGCCGCGATCGTGGCCGAGCTGCAGGGCCTGGAGATCAACCCGAGCCCGATGCTGACCAATGTCTGCCTGAGCTTCGTCGATGACCAGCAGGCGATCCACGTCGCCAGCGTCCACGAGTACCAGAAGGACAAGAAGAGCTTCTTCCCGATCGCCGGATCGGGCGGGGTGTCGGCGCTGCGCTCGGAAGTCGAGGGGCGCTATGCGGATGCGTGGGCGAAGAACATCTGGGCGGACATGCTGAGCTGAAGCTGACGCCCCGCGACCCGGTGGCGCGTCCGACGGCCACGGGTCGTCCCGCACACCTCGTTCGTCCTATCATCCCGCCAGGATGAACGAGGAACACGGGACCGCGTTGAAGACTTTCCATGTGCTGCGCCGATTCGTGGTGGTGGGAACGCTGTCCATCGGCCTGTTCAGTGCCACCCTGGCGAGCATGCTGTCGGGTTTCATCGAAGCACAGATGCTGCAGCGTGACGCCACCGTCAGCCGCAACTTCGTGCAGAGCATCGCCAACAGCCAGCACATCGCCGAAGCGTTCCAGACCGGCGACATCGGCCGAAGCCCCGAGTTCGCCGAATTCTTCGCCCACATCGCCGCGATGCCCGATGTGCTGCGCGCCAACATCTACACGCCGCAGTACCGCATGCTCTGGTCCAGCCGCCCGGAGCTGATCGGCCAGACCTTCCCCGACAACCCTGAACTGGTGCGGGCGCTGAACAAGGAGATCGTCGTGGAGATCAGCACCCACCACGGCGAACCGACCAAGCCCGAGCACATGCTCATGGACACGGACACCACCCGCTACATCGAGCACTATGCCCCGGTGCTCGCCCGTGACGGCCGCACCGTGCTGGGGGTGATCGAGCTGTACCGCCAGCCGCTCGACCTGCTGCACGCCATCCGATCGGGTCAGCGGCTGGTCTGGACCAGTGCCGTGCTGGGGGGCACCTGCCTGTTCCTCGTGCTGGTCGGGTTCGTGCGGCACACCGAACAGGCGCTGCGGCAGCAGCAGCACCAGTTGGTCGAGGGGGAAGCACTGGCCCTGGTCGGCGAGATCTCGGCCACCGTGGCACACAGCATCCGCAACCCGCTGGGGGCGATCCGCAGCACGGCCGAGCTGCAGGCCGCGCTGGTGGGTGATCCGGACGGGGTGCAGGCACAGATCATGCGGGATGCCGATCGGATCGAATCGCTGGTGCGGACCCTGTTGTCCTACGCCAGCCCGTCCGCGGCCGACACGCCGCAGCCCTTCGGGTCAACCGCTGACCTCGACGAGGTGATTCTCCGGCTGGTGGCACGGCTGCAGCCGGACCTGGCGCGCCAGGACAAGCACTTGCGCCTCGACCTGCACCCGTCGCTTGGTCACCTGGCGATCGACCCGGTGCTGCTGACCCAGGTGCTGCAGTCGCTGCTCACCAACGCCTGCGAGGCCACGACCGCACACGGTCGGATCCTGCTGCGAGGGCGCCGGCGCGGCCACACCACCACCCTGTGCATCACCGACAACGGCGAGGGCCTGCACCCCGGCCAGCTCAAGGCCGTTTTTCGCCCGTTCTACACCACCAAGTCGCGCGGCTTCGGCATGGGCCTGGCGCTGGCGCGGCGGGTCATCGAGCGGGCTGGCGGCGACATCCACCTGAGCAGCCAGCGCGGCCGGGGCACCACGGTGCGCCTGCGCCTGCCCGTGACGGACCTTTGAGCGATGCCCTGTGCCGTCCTGATCATCGACGACGAACCCACGCTGGCCCGCAACATGGCCGTGTTCCTGGAGCGCCACGGTCACGACGCCCGCGTGGCGCATTCCGGTGAAGAAGGGCTCGCGCTGTACGCACAGTTCCGCCCCGACGTGGTGCTGCTCGACCACAACCTGCCGGGCATGAGCGGGCTGGAGGTGCTGCAGCGGCTGCGCACCCTCGACCCGCAGGTCAAGGTCGTGATGGTCACCGGCTTCGGCAGCGTCGAGGTCGCCGTGCGGGCCATGAAGCTCGGGGCGGCCGACTACCTGAGCAAGCCGGTGTCGCTGAACGCGCTGCAGTTGCTGCTGGACCGGCTGGCCGGGCAGACGCGGCTGGAGCAGACCGTCGAGTATTTCCAGCAGCGCCAGGCCACCTGCAGCGGGCTGGAGTCGCTGATCGGGGCGTCCGAGCCGATGCAGGCGCTGCGGGCGCGCATCCACCGGCTGCTGGACGCCGAGCAGCAACTGGCCGATGCCGAACCACCCGCCGTGCTGATCCAGGGCGAGACCGGCACCGGCAAGGAGCTGGTGGCGCGGGCGCTGCATTTCGGCGGACCGCGGCGTGCGCAGCCCTTCGTCGAGCTGAACTGCGGCGCCCTGCCCGCCCAGCTCGTCGAGGCCGAGCTGTTCGGCTACGAAAAAGGCGCCTTCACCGACGCCCGCCAGCGCAAGCCCGGGCTGGTCGAGACGGCGGAAGGCGGCACCCTCTTCCTCGACGAGATCGGGGAGGCCGATGCCTCGACGCAGGTCAAGCTGCTCAAGCTGCTGGAGGACAAGCGGTTCCGGCGGCTGGGCGGGCTGCGCGACCAGTCGGTCAACGTGCGCATCATCAGCGCGACGCACCAGCCGCTGGAGCAGCGGGTGCGCGAAGGGCGGTTCCGCGCCGACCTGTTCTTCCGGCTGCGCATCGTGGACATCGGCGTGCCGGCGCTGCGCGAGCGGGGGGCGGACATCCTGGCGCTGGCCCGCCATTTCCTCGCCCTGCACAGCCGGCGCTACCGGCGCGGCACGATGACGCTGTCACCGCAGGCGGAACACGCGCTGCGCCACCACCCCTGGCCGGGCAATGTGCGGGAGCTGCGCAACGCGATCGAGCAGGCGGTGCTGCTGAGCAGCGGCAGCGAGATTTCCAGCCGGGAACTCGGGTCCATCACCTCGGTCGCTGACCCGCGGGCGGTGCCTCCGCAGCCCTCTCCCGCAGCCACGACCACCGCCACGTCAGACCCCACCGACCTCCACCTCGAACGCACCGAGCGCCGCCTGATCGAAACCGCCCTGCAGCGCACCGACGGCAACGTCACACAGGCGGCGCGGCTGCTGGGCATCTCGCGCGACACGCTGCGCTACCGGCTGGACCGCCTCGGCTTGCGCCCGACCGACCCCGACGAGCGTGGCGGCTGACCGGGTGGCCTGGGGGATCTGCACCGGGGGATTTCACCCACACCGCCCGGCACACTGGGGCATATGCGCCTGAAGCTGAGTCGTTCATGAACGAGCAAGCCCAGAAGAAAAAACAATATCCCTTGTAAATCAATCAGTTATCAAACTTATCGGGAATATGTCGCATCTGGCATGCCGCATGCACCTCTGAAAGCTCCCCACCTTTCATCAGGAGCCTCTCATGTCCCCCGCCATGCAACGCCTCATGCACAAGACCCCCCTGCACCTGGCACTGGCCACCGCACTGCTGTGCGCAGCCGCCGCCTCCTGGGCTGGCCCGAAATGCACCGACGAGCCCCAGGACAAATGGCTCACGGCCGAGCAGATGACGAAGAAATTCCAGGAGCTTGGCTACAAGGACGACGTGAAGAAGCTGCACGTCTCCAAGGGCCGCTGCTGGGAGATCTACGGCCACGACCGCAATGGCAAGAAGGTCGAGGTCTACTTCCACCCGATCACCGGCGTGATCGCCGAACTCAACACGAAGGACTGACATGTCCACCGACACCCGCCACATGGACCTTCCACTGGGCAGTGCCAGCACCGCGACCGGCCAGGTCCGTGTGCGGGTGTGGGACCGCTTCGTGCGGGTCTTCCACTGGAGCCTGGTGCTGTGCTTCTTCACGGCGTACTTCAGCACCGTGGGCGGCCCGCGCTGGCTGCACGAGGTCAGCGGCTACGCGGCGCTGGCGCTGGTGGCGGCACGCATCGTCTGGGGCTTTGTCGGCGCCGGGCACGCCCGTTTCGCCAGCTTTGTCCCGCGGCCGACGACGTTCATCGCGTATGCCGGTGCCATGCTGCGTGGGCAGGAGCCTCGCCACCTGGGGCACAACCCGGCCGCGGCGGTGATGATCCTGTTCCTGCTGGCGATGGTCATCGGCATCGGTGCGACCGGCTGGATGATGACCACCGATGCCTGGTGGGGCAACGAAACCGTCGAAGCCCTCCACGGCCTGCTGGTCGATGCCACGCTGCTGGCGGTGGCCATCCACGTCTCGGCGGCGGTCTACGAAAGCGTGAAGCACCGCGAGAACCTGGCCTGGTCGATGGTCACGGGCACCAAGCGGGCACCCGAGGCCCGAGACGATCAGGGCTTGATGTAGGCGTGGCCCTGGATCTGCAGCTTGGTCAGCCGCACGACACCCGACGGGGTGAAGTCGGCTTCCTGGATGAACTGCTCGCGCTTGAGGCTGCGGTTCTTCAGCGTGATCTCACAGACCTCGAACTTCACGCCGAGGTTCTTGAGCGCCGACACCGTGGCGTCGAAGGGCACGTTGTTGCGGTCCTTGGCGCCCTCCATCAGGAAATCGACGCCCTGCGCATGGGTCACCACGGTGATCTGCGCGGTGGGGTCGGTGTCGAGGTGGTTGCGGATGTTGCGCAGCGTCGCCAGGGCGTGCGCCTGCGCATCGTTGACGTGGTAGACCACCTTGTCCTGTGCGGCAGCGGCCAGACTGGCCAGCGACAGCACCGTGGCGGCGAGCATCGTGTGGAACTTCATCGAAGGTCTCCTGGTTGAACTCGCCGCATGGTGCCTCAGATCACCCGGTCGTCAACCGGCGAGGCCCGGATTGCCCGCCACCCCGACCAGCTTCGGCGTGTTGACCGTGCGCGCCTTGACCCGCCCGCCCTGCCCCTTCAGCCACGTCTCGACCACGTCCCACACCGGCTTGTGCCCGGCCCTGGACGCCTCTTCCGCGACCGGCGCCCAGCCCGCCACCTGATAGGTTTTGCCCGCCTCGACTGGCTTGCCCTTCAGGCGCATGTCGCTGATGCGGTTGCCGGTCTTCTCGCCCGGCGTCATCGTGTACTGCAGGCCGCCGACGCGCACCATGTCGCCCCCCTGCTGGTAGTAGGGATCGGGGTTGAACAGGTTGTCGGCCACGTCCTCCAGCACCGTCTTGAGCGTCTCGCCGCTCATCGGGCTGACGGTCGCGTAGGGGTAGGTGATGGCGAGCTGGTCCATCATCAGCTCGCGCGTGATCACGTCGCCGGGCAGCAGCGTCGTGCCCCAGCGGAAGCCGGGCGAGAACGCGATCTCGGCGCCCTGCACCTCCATCAGCGCATCGCAGATCAACTGGTCCCACGAGCCGTTGAAGTTGCCGCGCCGGTACAGCAGCCCGTCGGTGACGCCGAGCTTCTCCGCCAGCTTCGCCTCGTACGGCGCGCGGACCTTGGTGATCAGCGCGTCCATCGCCGGGTCGGCCTTGAGCTGGTTGGCGAAGATCGGCAGCAGCCGGTAGCGGAAATCGACGACCTTGCCGCCCTTCACGTCGAAGTCCATCACGCCGAGGAACTTGGTGTTCGAGCCGGCATTCGTCACCAGCGTCTTGCCGCCCGCATTGCTCACGGGCACCGCCACCGGCACGCCGTCATGCGTGTGGCCGCCAAAAATCGCGTCGATGCCGCGCACGCGGCTGGCCATCTTCAGGTCCACGTCCATGCCGTTGTGGCTGATGACCACCACCACCTGCGCGCCCTTGCCGCGGGCCTCGTCCACCATCGCCTGCATGTTTTCGTCCTGGATCCCGAAGGCCCAGTCGGCGACCATGTAGCGCGGATTCGCGATCGGCGTGTAGGGGAAGGCCTGGCCGATGATGGCGCAGGGCACGCCGTTGACCTCGCGGATCACGTAGGGCTTGAAGACCTGGTCGCCGAAGTCGTTGGTCTTGACGTTCTGCGCGACGAAGTCCACCTTGCCGGCGAAGTCCTTCTCGACGATCTCCTTGACGCGCTCCATGCCGTAGGTGAACTCCCAGTGGCCAGTCATCACGTCCACGCCGAGCAGCTTGCAGGCGTCCACCATGTCCTGCGCGTTGGTCCACAGCGACGTGGCCGAGCCCTGCCAGGTGTCACCGCCGTCGAGCAGCAGCGCCCCCGGGCGACTGGCCTTGAGCTGCTTGACCAGCGTGGCCATGTGCGCGAAGCCGCCGACCTTGCCGTAGCGGCGCGCCGCTTTCTCGAAATCGAGGAAGGTGAACCCATGCGCCTGCGCGGTGCCGGGGCGCACGCCGATGTGCTTGAGCAGGTGTTCGCCGACGAGGTGCGGCAGCTTGCCCTGCATCGAGCCGAGCCCCAGGTTCACGCTCGGTTCGCGGAAGTGGATCGGTTTCAACTGCGCGTGGCAGTCGGTCATGTGCAGGAAGCTGACGTTGCCAAACTTGGGCAGGTCATACAGCCCCTGCTGCGCCGTCGCGGCATCCGCTTCGGCGTAGCGGCCCAGGCCCATGCCGGCCACCGAAGCGGCGCCGAGCACCTGCAGGAAATCGCGTTTGGAGAGGCTCATAAATCAGCAGTCAATGATATTTGCAGTGGATGCCCGCGTGGGCGGGCAGGACGGACTTACTGGTTGACGGGCGACTTCGGGTCGAGCAGGAGGGCCATGACGTGGCGGAGCTGCGCCTCGTTCAGGATGCCCATGTGGCCCACACGCGGCATCTGCGAACAGGCGTTGTAGGCCCGCGCGTTCCACAGCTTGCCCCAGGTGTACTCGACGATCGGCTTGGCCGCGTCGCTGGCCGGGTCGGCGACGCCGCGCAGCTTGCCGTACTGGTACAGGCTCGGGCCGATGGTGCCGAAGGAGATTTCCTGCTTGCTGATCTGGTGGCAGTTGTAGCAGTTGCCGCCGTTGGGGGTCTTGGCGTCGTCGGTCCAGGTCAGGCCGCGGCCGCTCTGGGCCAGCTTCTCGCCTTCCTTCCAGTCCCCCAGGTACTTCCCGTCGCTGGGCGGCTTGATGGTCTTGAGGTTGGCGGCTTCGATGGCCTTGACCACCTCGGCCGGCGGCTCCTTGCCCAGCGCCTTCGAGCACGCCTCGTTGGCCGCGTCCTGGTCCAGTCGGGCGACCTTGACGATGCCCTCGTCGCGGAACGCGCTGCGGATCACCTGCAGCGCGTCGCGGTCGAGTTCCGCTGGCGACGGGCCGCTCGCGCACCCCACGCCGATCGCCGCCACGGCCAGCGCCACCGCCGTGAACGCCACCTTCTTGAATGTCTTCATGCTCTGTGTCCTCCGCTCAACGCTTGATGGCAGGGGCCACCGATTCGGCCCCCTTGGCGTTGACCCCCATGTAGGTGGACAGCGCGATGGTCAGGTCCGAGCCGAAGCCCGGATAGGGAAACCGCTGCTGGCGGAAGCAGTCGTTCAGGCGCAGTTGCATGCTCCACATCTGCCCGTTGCTGACCCGGTAGGCCGGCCATGCGGCAAAACCGACGCCATCGCCGGGGTTCTTCGTGAGCTGCGGCAGGTCTTGCAGGCGGATGCGCTTGCCCTCCTCGCCGTGGCAGCTCGCGCAACTGAAGTCGTGCGCACCGCCACGGTAGAAGAACGCCCGCTCGCCAACGGCGTACATGCGCTTTTCCTGCGCGTGCTCCTGCGGCAAGGCAAAACGCAGGCCCTTCGATTCGGCCGCGATCCACGTCGCCAGTGCGGTGACGTTGTTCTGCTCGCCCTTGCCGAACGGGGTCTTGGTGATCTCGGCGCCATTGAAGCCCTGCAGCATCTCCATGCAGCTCACCAGCCGCGATTCCAGATCCTGCACCCGGCCGGTGTCCTTGAAGTAGCGCGGCAGCGTGACGAACGCGCCCTTGACCACACCCGGCCCCTGCCCCAGATCGCAGCCTTCCAGGCTCGCGTTCTTCGGGCCGCGCTTCTGTTTCCACAGCGCCTCGCCCTTGGCCTCGAACAGCTCGGCCGGGTTGCCATCGGCCAGCATCGCGCGGTATTCGGCGATGCCGTCGGCGGCGGATTTCTGCTGCGCCAGCAGCGGCAGGGCGCAGGCCAGCAGCGCGCTGGCGGTGATGATCTTTTTCATGGTCTCCTCGGTCTTCAAACGGCAACGGCCCCCGGGGGACGCCGGAGGCCGAAACGTGCGATCAGCAGGGGATCACGCCAGCGTGCTCAGCTCACAGTGGCCTCGTCGGTGCGCTTTTCGCCCTTGTTGTCCACCCAGGACACCGCGACCTTGTCACCGGCCTTGGCCCCCTTGAGGTTGAACTGCAGGAACGGGTTCTTCGACACCGCAGGGCCCCACTGCGCCGTCATCACGGTCTTGCCGTTGAGCGCGGCGGTGACTTCCTGGATGTACCAGGCGGGAATGACCTTGCCAGCGGCGTCCTTGCGCTGGCCGGTTTCCATTTCGTGGCTCATCAGCACCCGCACGGTGGCCTTGTCGCCAGCGGCTTGTGCGCGGATGCGCATCGGATCTGCCATGTTCTGCTCCTTCTTTGCGTGTTCTTGGCGTGTTGGGGGGAGGTCCGGTCAGCCGCCGCAGCCGCCGAGGGTGACCTTGACTTCCTTCTGCGCGAACAGCACCTTGCCGTCGTGCATGACGGCCACGGCCATCACGTTCGACGACTGGCCCATCTTCACGCGGGTGTTGAAGTTCGCCTCGACTGCATCGGTCACGTCGAAGGCCGCGCACAGCATCGACGGGTTCTTCTCCACCAGGATCAGCATCTTCTTGACACCGGGCAGGCTGGTCGAACAACCCAGCGGCACCACGGCACCGTTTTCGGCGATGTCCGGGCCGGTGATGGTGACGTCCTTGCTCTCCACGGGGGCGGAGATGCCCAGCGCCTTCGTCAGGTCGGCCATGGTCTTGGCATCGAAGGCGGCGGTGGCGTACTGGGCCTGTGCCGCCGTGGGCAGCAGACCCAGACCGGCCAGCATGGCGGCCACGCCAGCACTGCGGCTGAGCATTTCGCGACGGGTTTGCATCGTGATTCTCCTAGGTGTTTGCATGCGAATTCATTTCTTGGCGCCATCGATCAGCCACTGGCCGATCATACGGGCCTCGGTATCGGACAGCGTTTGCGGGGGCATCGGGATTTGCCCCCAGACACCGACACCACCGGCCTTGACCTTGCCTGCCAGGTAGGCCACGCCGTCGGCCTGCGCACCGTATTTCTTGGCAATCTCGCGGAAGGAGGGTCCGACCAGCCTGGTGTCCATGCCATGGCAGGCGGTGCAACTGTATTTCGACAGCAGCGCGTGGGTCGCTGCCGTCGCATCCGGCGCCTTGGCCACCGCCGGCACCGCGGCTGCAGCGGCGACCACCGTACCTGCCGGGCGGGTCGTGTCCGCGCCGCGCTGTGCCCCGACGAGGCGGTTCTGCTCGGCCAGGTTGCCGTGGGCGTTGCGGGCGAAGTCGGGCAGGAAGGACGCGACCTTCGGTTCGGCCTCGCAGTTCGACATGCAGGCCGTGGCCTTCACGTCCGGCTTGCCGGCGGTCTTCATCGACTTGCCGGGCCACATGCCGTGGTCGAGCGACATGCCGTTGCGGTTGGGCAGGCGGGCCTGGACCTCGGCGATGTTCCTGTCGGACATCACGTAGTTGTCCGGCAGCACGCCCCCCAGGTTGAGCAGGTAAGCGGTGACGGCATAGACCTCGTCGGGCTTGAGCGACTTCGGCTGGGTCCACGGCATGGCGCGGTTGATGTAGTCCCACAGCGTGGAGACACTGGAGACCTTCATCAGCGTGGTGCGGCCGGGGTAGGCGGTGTCGGTCAGGCGGGCCACGCGGCCGGTCTTCACGTCCTCGGCCGTGGTGCCGCCGACCAGCGGGCTGAACACCTCGTTGGACTCGCCGAACACGCCGTGGCAGTGGGCGCACTTGCCTTCCCACACGTCCTGGCCCATCGCGACCGAGCCAGAACCCTTGGGCAGGCCCTTGAAGTCGGGCCGCACGTCGATGTCCCAGGCGGCGATTTCCTTTGGCGTGGCGGGGCGCCCGATGCCGGGCAGGCTGCTTGCCTGCGCCAAGGCTGCACCAGACAGTGCCACCAGCGCGGCAGCGATCAGACCCGATCGGATCACGGACTCACGAGAGCTGGACATTCTTCACCTCCCCGCTTTCCTGCACCAGCCAGGTCTGGACGGCGTTGTTGTGGTAGATCGAGCGCGTGCCACGCACGGCGCGCAGTTGCTTGTAGGTCGGCTGCACGTAGCCGGTGTCGTCGGTGGCGCGGCTCTGGATCAGCGCGGGCTTGCCGTCCCAGACCCAGTCGAGGTTGAAGCGGGTCAGCGCCTTGTTCTGCACCGGCCCTTCGATGCGCGCCGGTCGCCAGTTGCGGCCACCGTCCACCGAGACATCGACCTTCTTGATCCGACCCTTGCCTGACCACGCCAGCCCGGTGATGTTGTAGAAGCCCTTGTCGAGCAGTACCTGACCGCCCGAGGGGGTCGTCACCACGCTCTTGCATTCCTGGACATTGGTGTACTGGCGGTGCAGGCCGCTGGGCATCAGGTCCATGTAGTGGATGGCCTCGTCCTTGGCGCCGTAGGGCTGGTCGCCCACCTCGATGCGCCGCAGGTACTTGACCCAGCTCACGCCCTGGATGCCCGGCACGACCAGCCGCAGCGGGTAGCCGTTCTCCGGGCGCAGCATCTCGCCGTTCTGCCCGTAGGCGACGAAGACCTCGCCGGACTCGACCAGCTCCATCGGGATCGTGCGGGTCATGGACGAGCCATCGGCGCCTTCGCCCAGCACATAGCGGGCCTTCTTGTAGTCCACGCCGCACAGGTCGAACAGGATCTTCAGCGGCACGCCGGTGAACTCGCTGCAGCTCACCATGCCGTGCGTGTACTGCACCGTCGGCACGGCGACGTTGCCCCACTCGACCGCCGTGTTCGCCCCGCACTCGATGAAGTGGAAGCGCGACACCGACGGCAGCCGCATGAGTTCGTCCACCGTGAAGACCTTGGGCGTCTTCATCAGGGCAGGGTCCGAGCCGTTGAGCATCAGGCGGTGCTTGCTCGGGTCGATGTCCCACCAGCCCTGGTGGTGGCGCTCGAAGTGCAGGCCGCTGGGCGTGACGATGCCGAACAGCGACTGCAGCGGCGCGAACGACACCGACGCCTGCGTGGTCTGCGTCAGGCCCGGGCTCTGGCGGCGCTGGACGTTGCCCTCGTACTTCGACGGCTTGCCGTACCCGTCCGTGGCGACGCCCTGCCCCAGCCCGACCGTGTGCTCGGGCAGGTTCAGGATGTTCGGATCACCACCTTCGGCGGGCACCGGGTTGGACTGGGCCAGCACCAGGGGTGCAGCACCCGCCGCCGCGGCCCCGGCGAATGCACGGCGGATGAAATCACGCCGGCCGGCCTTGGCCTCCTGGAACACGGTCTTCACCCCGGAGGGGTCGAGGAAGTGCTCCGGCGCCTTGATCAGGCGACCGGATCGCTGGGATGGTTGGGATGGATCGCTCGACACGCATCAACTCCTGTTCAAAGCTTGGACCCGTCACGCACGGCTTCGCAGAGCGCCCGCACGCGGTCATTGGCCATGCGGTACCAGACCTGCGACCCCACCCGTCGCCGGGCCAGGATCCCGCAGCGGTAGAGCGTGGCCAGGTGCCGCGAAAGGTTGGGCTGGCTGACGCCGACCCGCTCGGTCAACTGGCCCACGTTCTGCTCGCCGTCGAGCAGGGCGCAGACGATGTGCAGGCGCACGGGCGCTGCCAGCAGCCCGAACAGCTCGGCGGCCAGCACGAAGACGCGGTCTCGGTCGCTGTCACCTTCACTGTCCCCGTCGGAAGTCCCTGAAGCACCCACACAAATCCGTTCTGCAGTCTGTTTGACTATTTAGATATAAGCACAAACGGATGTTATGAAGTTTGCGAGACCCGGACCTTGGTAGAAACACGGAGACCTGCGCCGAAATCGGGCGGACACGCGACAGTCCGCATGATCTGGATCAAGGCGTCGGCGCGCAGACTGCGCTCCTGCACGCTAGAACGCCTCTTTCTCCGCTTCCAGAAAGGCCAGGCTGACGTACTTGCCGATGTTGCGGTCGAAGCCCGCCATCGTCGCGGCACGGGCGGCCACGCGGGGATCGCGCAGCACCATCGCCTTGGCTTCGGCTTCGTCCCGGCCATCCTGGACTGCCTGCACACACGGCTCCCAGATGCCAGCGAGAAAGCGTCCGTAGGTGTCGAGCAGGTCGCGCGTCGGCTCGCCATGGCCGGGCACCCAGAGCTGCGGGCCGGTGCGGGCCTGCATCGCGGCGTAGTAGCGCAAGGTGCCGGGGTAGGAACCGTCGTCCAGGTTGGCGATGCGGTTGGTCATGGCGATGTCGCCGACGTGGGTGACGCCGTCCTCGACCACCTGCACGCACAGGTCGGACGGGGTGTGCGCCGTGCCGTGGTGGTGCATGACCAGCGTGACATCGCCGAAGCGCAGCCGCTCGCCGGGCGTCACCGGGCGGTTGGGCACGACGATCTCGGTGCCGGCGGTGGCCTGGTTGGTCCAGCGTTCCATCAGCGTGCGCCAGATGCTGCCTTCGGTGCCACGGATCTGCGCGATCGTGTGCGGCAGCGCGTGGATGGGCAGGTCGGGGCCGAAGGTGCGGGTGAAGGCGTGGTTGCCCAGCCAGTGGTCGCCGTGGTAGTGGCTGTTGAAGACGGCGACCACCGGCTTCGGCGTCACCGTGCGGACCATGCGGATCGCCATCTCGCCGATCTGCAGCGAGGCGCCGGAGTCCAGCACGACCACGCCTGCCGAGGTGACGACGAAGACGATGCTGGCCATCAGGCCGCGGTTCTCGGGCGTGGGGAAACCGTCGCGGGCGTAGACCAGCCAGACGTGCGGGCTGAGCTGGCGCGGCGCCACGTCCGCCACGGGCGGGCCGAGCACGAAGTCGCCCACCTGCGCCGCCAGCACGCCCACCTCGGGCACGGCCGCCAGCCCCGCCCCCAACACGCCACCGAGGCCCAGGCCCAGCCGGCGCAGCGCCGCACGGCGGGCAGGCACCAAGGGATTTGTCATGTCATCGCTCCGGCAGACCAAAATATCATTAAACAATGATATTAACCTGCCGTGGCCCGCTCAGACGAGCGCCGGCGTCCCGTTGACCTCGCGCACCTTGGCGATGAACTGCTCGGCCGGCAGCGCCGGGCTGCACAGGAAGCCCTGGTAGCAGTCACAGTGCAGCGCCTGCATCGCCGCGCGCTGGTCTTCGGTCTCCACCCCTTCGGCGACCACGCGCATGCCCAGGCTGTGGCCCAGCACCACCAGCGCCCGCACGATGGCGGTGTCGGTGCGGTCGGTCGGCGTGCCCTTGACGAAGGAGCGGTCGATCTTCAGCTCCTGCACCGGGAACTGCTTGAGGTAGCTCATCGAGGAGTAGCCGGTGCCGAAATCGTCGATCGACAGCTCCACGCCGAGGGCGCGCAGGGCGTGCAGCTTGGCGGCGGTCGTGTCCACGCGGTCCATGAGCATGCTCTCGGTGAGTTCGAGCACGAGCTGGCGCGCCGGGACACGGTGGCGCTGCAGCGCGTCCTGCGTGGACTGGAGCAGCGTGCCCGAGACGACGCTGTGCCGCGCCACGTTCACCGACACGCGCACGGCCAGCCGGTGTTCGCGCCGCCACTGCGCGAGCTGGGCGCAGGCGCGCTGGATGACCCATTCGCCGATCTCCACGATCAGGCCGCACTCCTCGGCGATCGGGATGAAACGGCCCGGTGGCACCAGCCCCATCTCCGGGTGCTGCCAGCGCAGCAGGGCTTCGGCGCCGACGATGTTGCCGGTGCGCAGGTCGACCTTGGGCTGGTAGTGCAGCACCAGCTCGTCGCGCTCGATGGCCCCGCGCAGCTGCGTCTCCAGCAGCAGCCGCTCGACCGAGACGGTGTTGATCTTCTCGCTGTAGAACTCGACGCCGTTGCGCCCGCTGGCCTTGACGTGCTGCATCGCCACGCCAGCGTTGCGCAGCAGCGAGGCATCGTCGACGCCATCGTCGGGGAAGATGGAGATGCCGATGCTGGGGGTGAGGTACACGTCCTGGCCATCGACCTGGAACTTCAGCGACAGGGCATCGAGCACCTGCCGCGAGACCCGCCCGGCCGCGTCCGGCGAGGGAATGTCGGGCATGAGCAACGCGAACTCGTCGCCGCCCAGCCGGGCGAGGAAGGGTGCATCGCCCAGCCGCTGGCCCAGCAGGCTGTGCGTGGCACGGGTGGTCTGGCGCAGCCGCTCGGCCACCGCCGCCAGCAGCACGTCGCCGGTGCCATGGCCCAGGGTGTCGTTGATCTGGCGGAAGCGGTCGAGGTTGAGGTGCAGCAGCGCCAGCGTGCCGCGGCTGTAACGGGCGCGCACGAGGCCGGCCTTGAGCTGCTCGACGAAGACACGCCGGTTGGGCAGGCCGGTGAGCGGATCGTCGTTGGCGAGCCGGTCCTGGTAGACCTTGAAGGCCAGGCTGTTGCGCACGCGGATCTTCAGCTCGCTGGCGTCCACGGGCTTGGACAGGAACTCGGTGGCGCCCAGCTCCAGCGCGCGCAGCTTGCTGGCGGGGTCGCTGGCCGCCGTCAGCACGATGACTGGCGTGTAGCGCAGCCGCTCGTCCTGGCGGATGAGCTGCAGCAGGTCGAAGCCGTTCAGCTCGGGCATCATCAGGTCGAGCAGGATCAGGCCGGGGCGCTGGGTGCGGGCGATTTCCAGTGCGAGCCGCGGGTCGTGGACGGCCACGAAGCGGGTGTAGCCGGCGTCCTCCAGGTACGCCTGGGCCACGTCGGTCATCATCGGCTCATCGTCGACCATCATCAGCGTCACGTCGGACAGCGTGGGGGCCGGCAGGGCGGGGAGCGTGTGCGGTGCAGACATGCGTGGGTTCTCAGGCTGGGGTGGCGGCTTCGGCCGCCTCGCCATGGGGAATCACGATCCGGCGGGCGAGCGCCTGGATCTGGCGCATCACGCGCTCCAGTTCGGCCGTGTCGCCGGCACGGGCCAGGCGCTCGAACTCGCGGGCCGGCTCGAAGAAGACATCGAAGCCGACCGTGCCGCCCGCGCCCTTGAGCCAGTGCGCCAGATCGGCCAGATCGTCCAGACGGCCGCCGTCCAGCGCCGCCTGCATGGCCGCGAGCTTGCCCGGCAGCGTGTGGCCAAACGTGCGGACCACCCGCGACAGCCTCGGGTGATCTGCCAGACGGGAGGCGATGGGATCGCCCACCGCCGCCAGCTCGGACCGCCCGGCGGATGGGCGCACGGACTGCGGCGCAGGCATTTCCCCCGCCACCTGCCGCCCCGCCAGCCGCTCGGCCAGCGCGGTCAGCAGCACGTCGATGTCCACCGGCTTGGTCAGGTAGCCCGTGAAGCCAGCGGATTCGATCTCGCGCTCGAAGCCTTTCATCGCATTGGCGGTCAGTGCCAGCACGGGCAGCGTGCAGCCGCGCTCGCGCAGGGTCCGGGTGGCCGTGTAGCCATCCATCACCGGCATGTTCACGTCCATCAGCACGAGGTCGGGCTGCTCGCGCGCCACCACCTCCAGCGCCATCGCCCCGTCGTGGGCCTCCAGCACCGTCAGTCCAGCCGACTCCAGCACCAGCCGCACCAGCTCGCGGTTCTCGGCACCGTCGTCCACCACCAGCACGCAGCCGGCGTCGAAGGCCCAGTACGTCGCGCCGCCACGGGCCTGCGGACGCTCCTCCACGGCCGACAGCGCCTGCGGGGTCAGCCAGTCCAGCCCGTCGAGCGGCCCGGTGTCGAGCAGGACGTGGAAGGTGCTGCCCTGCCCCGGCACGCTGCTGACGGTCACGTCGCCGCCCAGCGCGCGGGCGAAGCGCCGGCTGATCGCCAGACCCAGCCCGGTGCCACCGAACTGGCGCGTGGTGGAGGCTTCCGCCTGCACGAAGGGCTCGAAGATGGCGTCGAGCTTGTCGGCGGGAATGCCGATGCCGGTGTCGGTGATGTCGATGGCCAGGCGTGGCGTGGCGTCGGCACCCACGCCCGCCTGGGCCATGCGCAGCGTCACCGTCACCCCCCCCTGCAGCGTGAACTTCAGCGCGTTGCCGATCAGGTTGGTGACGATCTGGCGCACGCGGGCCGGGTCGGTCAGCACCTGCGCCGGCAGCGGCCCGGGGAATGCCACCGCCAGCGCCACGCCCTTTTCCTGCGCCCGCAGCCGCATGATGTCCGCCACCTCGTGGACCACCTGGTGGACGGCGCAGGGCACGCGCTCGACCTCCATGCGCCCGGCCTCGACCTTGGACAGGTCCAGGATGTCGTTGATCAGCGCCAGCAGGTGCCGGCCACTGCCGAGGATGGTGTCGAGGTGGCGGTGCGTGTCCTGCGGGTCGGTCTGCCAGCCCCGGCGCAGCAGCTCGGCGAAGCCCAGGATGGCGTTCATCGGCGTGCGGATCTCGTGGCTCATGTTGGCCAGGAAGTCGCTCTTGGCGCGGTTGGCCGCCTCGGCCTCGTCGCGGGCCAGGCGGAGCTGGACTTCCTTTTCTTCCAGGGCGGTCACGTCGTCGAGGCTGATGAGCGTGCCGGCCGCGTGGTCTCCGCCACCGGAGACCGGCGACACGTTGACCATGAAGGTGCGAGAACGTCCACTGGCGTCCCGCAGGCGCATGAGCAGGTTGCGCTGCGACTGGCCTGCGGTGAAGACCTCCTGCCACGGCACGCCCGAATCGTCCGGCTGGCGCCAGTCCAGATCGGCCACCGGCATCTGGAACAGCGCCTCCGGATCCTTGCCCAGCGTCTGGCTGAAGGTCCGGTTGGCCAGCAGGATGCGACCGGACGGATCGACGATCAGCAGCCCCTCGGCCAGCGTGTCGAACGCCGTGCGCACCCGGCCTGGAATGACACGCGCAGGATCGAGGTGACGCAGCATCCGCCGCAGGTAGACATAGAACAGCGCAAAGCAGCACAGGGCCACCGCCGTCACCAGCAGCTCGCTGGAGCCGAGCCAGCTGCGCCAGTCCGACACGGCGCGCAGGGGCGCGAACTGCAGCTCCACCCGACCCCACGGAGCCCCCTCACGCACCAGCGGCAGCCGCAGATGCGTCTCGGTCGAGCCGCCCGCATCAGACGCCGCGGTGGCGGAGTCCGGGACCGCAGGCTGGCCGACCTGCAGATGCACCTGGCCGTCGGCACGGAGGAGGACGATGGCGTGCAAGGCAGGATGGCGTCGCTGCACCCCGTCGAGCAACTGCTGCAGCCGGCCTGGCTCCTCGTCGTCGAGCAGCACCATGCTGCCCAGTGCGACCGTTTCGGCCAGACTCACCCGCGCATCCCGCAGGGCCGCATCCCGGTCGGGCACCAGGCCCAGGAACTGCGCAGTCAACAGCACGCTGACCACCAGCGAAGTCAGTCCCATCGCCAGATGGAAGCGCGAGGACAGGTGCTTGAGGGGAAGTGTCAGGCGCATGGGGGGATCTCCGGTCCGCCGACAGACGGCTGCGGCGGCAGCTCAGGCCGCACCAGCAGCCGGCGGGCCTTGCTGAAGAGCTTCTCGATCGGGTCGTCGGGGGTGTCATCGTCTCCGCCATCTCCGTCTCCGCGCCCCATCTCGGCCAGCACCGGCAGGGGGTCCATGCCCGCCCAGGCGGGCACGGCCGACATCAGGCTGGTCATCAGCACGCCGCCGCGCACCAGCCAGACCACGTAGCCGACCGACAGGCCCGTCGACACCAGCGCGGTGGACGCCAGCGAGAGCACACCGGTCTGCCGGGCCTCGGCCACTTCCTGGCGCAGCCGGTCCATCTGTTCGACCAGCGATGCGCCAGAGCGTGAA
This sequence comes from Sphaerotilus sp., assembly GCA_013299055.1. Lineage (GTDB taxonomy): Bacteria > Pseudomonadota > Gammaproteobacteria > Burkholderiales > Burkholderiaceae_C > Sphaerotilus. Next base: position 17,923 of record JAAFKB010000012.1, on the reverse strand, counting down.
CTCCACGGGTACTGGTCACCCACCAGCGAACGCTGCGCCTGGGTCGTGTCCGAGAGCAGATCCAGATCGAGAACCAGATGGGGCATTTCCGCCTGTACCGCCGCGGCAGCGCGCGTCGCGACGGAGCGCACCGCCACGGCCACCGCGTCAGACACCTGCCCCCGAGCCGTGCCCGTGCCCGTGCCCGTGCCCGTGCCCGTGCCCGTGCCCGTGCCCGTGCCCGTGCCATCGCCCGTGCGGCCCAACCCCAACCCGCCATCGTCGGCAGTCAGCGGCGCGGACGGGGCCAGCTCGGTGGCCGTGGTCTTGTTGGCTGTCACGGTGGCCAGGGCTGCACGGTCAGTGGCGGTCTCCTTGTGCTGGCCCTCGTTCTCGGCGGAAACATCGGAGCGCAGTGCCGTGGGAGACGGAGCCAGGCGCTCCTGCTGGCGCTCCAAGGCCGGAGAGCTGACCAGAATGTCCGACTGCCCATCGCTCAGCCGCAGTGCGAACAGTGCGGAGGCCCGTCCGGCCGAAGCCACCCACACCACCTCGGCCGCATCCAGCTCCGCCTGCGTGAAGACCTGCACGGCCATGCCAGGTGCCGAGGCACGCTCGAACTGCCCGCCCTCGACGGTCTCGACCCGGTAGACCAGCGCCGTCGCCGGTGTGTCGGGATCGCTGGCCTGCAGCACCAGCGTGACGGTGTCGTCGGTCAGCAGCAGCACGTTGCGGCGCACCAGGGGCGCCTCGTCGACGTTCGTCACCTGGATCTGCAACGCCTGCTGGACGGTCAGCTCACCATCGCTGACCTCGACCGTGACCTCGTAGCGGCCATCCTGGTCGGCATCGGCGGGTTGTTCGCTGTCGGGCTGCACACGCAAGGACAGTGCACCCGTGGCCGCGTCGATCTGGAACAGCGCCGCATCCGCCCCGCCGGCCACGGCGTAGCGCAGCACCGTGGCGCCATCGGGATCGGCCACCACCACGGTGGTCACGGCCACGGTGTTCTCCACCAGCTCGATCGTCCGGACGGCCGCTCCCGGCGTGCCATCCGGGTCGAGCCACCGGGGGGCATCGTTGACGGCGCGCACAGGCAGGCGGGCCATCAGGGTGGTGGTCGCCTGTCCGTCTCCGACCTCGGCGGCGAACGTGGCGGTGCCATGCCAGTCCGCGGCCGGATCGAAGCGCCAGCGCCCGCCGCCCAGACCGGTGAGCGTGCCCTCGCCAGCCACGAGCCGCAGCGCGGTCACGGCGAGGACATCGCCGTCGGCATCGCGGATACCGGCCAGCAGTTCGTCGGCCGTGAGGACCAGCGGGGCATCCTCGTCCATCGCCGCCAGCGACACGTCCGCAGACTCCGGGGCATCGTTGACCGGCGTGAAGACCACCTGCAGCGCCGCCGGCTCCAGCGCCGTGCGGCCATCCGACAGCACCAGCCGCACCACGGGTGCCGCCTCGCCACCATCGGCGACGAAGCGGAGGTCGGCTGCGTCCACCTCGGCCTGGGTGAAGCGCGTGACCGCCACCCCAGGCGCGCGGACGTGCTCGAACTGGCCACCCGTCAGCACCTGCACCGTGTAGACCCGGGCCGTCGCAGGGGTGTCCGCATCCCAGGACCGCAGCACTGGCACGCCAGAGCTGCCCTCGGCGAGAGTGAGCGAGGCCCTGTCCAGGCGTGGCGCTTCATCCACGTCACGCACCACCACGGCCAGCGACTGCGACGTGGTGTGCAGTCCGTCGCGGACCTGCAGGGTCAGCACATAGACACCATCACCGTCCGCATCCAGCGGTTGCTCGTGGTCAGGGGCCGTGCGCCAGCGCAGCACGCCCGTGTCCGCGTCGAGGGTGAACAGCGCAGCATCGGCTCCGTCGGCCAGGCGCCAGACCAGTGCCTCGGCGGGCACATCCGCGTCGCGGGCCTGCGCCTGCGTGATCTCCAGCACATTCTCGTCCACCGCCAGGACCACCGCCGCCCCGCCGCCACCGCTGGTGACCACCGGGGCGTTGTCGTTGCGGGGCTGCACGGCGATGTGCAGCGCCTGCTCGTCGGTGTGCAGGCCATCGCTGACCTGCACGGTCACGTCGTAGCCGTTGTCGCGGTCCTGGTCACCGGGCACCTCGGCATCCGGTGCGACCACGAAGCGCAAGCCTCCCGTGGTCGCATCGAGCGAGAACGCCGCCGCATCGGCCCCCCCGACGATCGCGTAGCGCAGGGTCTCGGCGGGCAGATCGGCGTCGCGCGCCCGCACCTGCGTCACCGCCGTCTGCCCTTCGGCGATGTCGAGCGTCGCACGGTCGGCGCCACCGTCGGACACGATCACCGGCACCTGCCCGTTGACAGGCAGCACGGCCACCACGAACGCCGCCGTCACCGTGCTGCCATCGCCCGACGTGGCCCGCAGCACGATCCGGTGCGCGGCGATGCCCTCCTCCAGCACAGTGCGCGCCAGGGTCACGGTGCCCGTCGCGGCGTCGACCGTGAAGCGCCCCTGCGCCGCATCGTCCAGCGTGTAGGTGATGCCCAGCGGGGTGATGTCCGCGTCCACCGCGTGCGCACGCAGGCCGACCGGTGTGCCCACTGCGGCATCCTCGGCCACGGCGTCCACGGCACCATCGCCGTCGGTGAGAGCAAGGAGGTCGAACTCGTCCACATCCTCCACCCGGATTTGATAGGACTCGGTCCAGCGGCTGCCATCGGCCGAGCGGGCCTCGACGACCAGGGTGTGGGTCTGCGCCGTTTCGGCGTCGAGCGGACCCGCCACCGTCACCACACCCGTGTCGACGTCCACGGCAAAGCGCCCGCCCGCACTGTCCACCAGCGCATAGCGGACCACCTGCATCGTCACGTCCGCGTCCACCGACTGCACGCGCAAGCCGACCGGCGTGCCGAGGGTGGCGCTTTCCTGCACGGTGTTGGCCGTGCTGTCCATGTCGGCCATGGCCACCAGGTCAAACTCGTCCACATCCGCCACGGCCACGGTGTGGACCTGCGTGTGGGTGCTGCCGTCCTGCGAAGTCGCCCGCACGACCAGGGTGTGCGCGAGGGCAGTCTCCGCGTCCAGCGGTCCCGCCACCCGGACCACACCCGTCGTGGCGTCGATCGAGAACCGTCCGCCCGCGGAGCTGTCCAGGGTGTAGGTGATGGCGTGGGTGGTGGCGTCCGCATCCAGGGCCTGCGCCGTGATCCCGACCGGTGTGCCGACCACGGCGTTTTCCGCGGCCACGGCGTCTGCCGGATCGCCATCACCGTCGCCGATGGCGGCCACGTCGAATTCATCGACATCGCGCACGGCGAGCGTGAACCACGCGGTCTGCGTGCTGCCATCGGCAGACCGGGCACGCACGACGATGTCATGCTGCAAGGCGGTCTCCGCGTCCAGGCGCCTGGCCAGGGTGATCAGGCCCGAACTGGCGTCGATCACGAAACGTCCGTCCGCGTCGTCATCGAGCGTGTAGAGGATGGTGCTGGTGGTGTGGTCGGGATCCAGTGCCTGGGCGGTCAGGCCGACCACCGTGCCGATCGGGTCATCCTCGCGCACGCTGTCGGCTCGGGCATCGGTGTCCACGACGGCACCGACCGGCGATTCATCGACATCCAGGACCGCGACGACCAGCGTGCGCGTGGTCGCACTGCCGTCGGCGGAGGTGGCGCGCACGACCAGGACGTGCTGTTGCGCGGTCTCGGCGTCGAGCCGGCTCGGATCCGCCACCGTCACGACCCCCGTGCGGACATCGACCGTGAAACGCCCGGCCGCGGAGTCGTCCAGCGTGTAGGTGGGGGCGTTGTCCGTGGCGTCACGGTCCACCGCCAGCACCTGGACTCCCACGGTGGTGCCGATGGCCGCGTTCTCGTGCACCTGGTCGGCTGCCGTGTCCACATCGGCCACTGCGGCGAGCGCAAATTCGTTGACATCGCGCACCGCCACGGTCAGCGCCTGCGTGTCGGTGAAGGTGCCATCGCTGGCCTGCACGATGACCTCGTACTGGTTGTCGGCCCCGACATCCAGGGGCGTCTCCGCATCCGGTACCGTCACAAAACGCACGGTGCCCGTGGTCACGTCCAGCGCGAAGCGTGCGGCATCCGCGCCTCCGACGATCTGGTAGGTCCGCGGCAGGCGCGACACATCGGCATCGGTGGCCTCCAGGGTGGTGATCACGCCACCCGTGCCTTCCGCCACCACCAGCGCCGCGGTGTCGCCGCCACCATCGGATCGGATCACGGGGGCATGCAGATTGGTGCGGTTCACCGTGACGGTCATCGTCTGGGTCGCGACACTGCCGTCGGCCGAGGTGGCCTGCACCACGAGGGTCTGGGTGCTGTCGCCGTCGTCGGTGATGCTGCGGGCCAGCGTGACCACCCCGGTGTCCGCGTCGATGTCGAAGCGTCCACCCGCCGAATCCGCCAGGAAATAGGTGATCCGGGCGAGGCTGGTGTCGGTGTCACGCGCCAAGGCCACGATGCCGACGGCGGTGCCGGGGTTGGCGTTGTCGTTCACCACGTCGGGGTCGGCGAGGGCATCGACCGGAACCGTGACATCGAACTCGTCCACGTCCTGCACCGACACCGCCACGCTGCGGATCGTGGAGCTGCCGTCAGCCGACGTGGCCCGCACCACCACCGTGTGGCTCAGCGTCTCCTCGGCGTCCAGCGCCTGCGCCACCCGCAGCACACCCGTCGCGGAGTCGATCTGGAAGAAGCGCGCATCCGGCGTGTCGTCCAGCGTGTACGTCACCGTGCTGGCCGACACGTCGCCATCCACCGCCTGCGCCTGGAAGCCCACCGCCGTGCCGACCGCCACGTCCTCGCGCACCGTCTCGGCCGCTGCATCGAGATCGCTGACCGCGCTGATGTCCCGTTCGTTCACGTCCTGCACCGACACCGTGAAGCTCTGGCTGCTCACGCTGCCATCGGTGGAGCGGGCTTGCACGACGATGGTGTGCGCCAGTGTCACCTCCGCATCGAGCACGCCGATCAACGTGACGACACCGCTGGTGGCATCGATCGCGAAGCGTCCGCCCGCGTCGTCGCTGAGCGCATAGGTGATCGTGCTGTTGCCGACGTCATCGTCACGGGCCAGTGCAGCGATCCCGACGGGTGTGCCGGGCGTGGCGTCTTCGCGCACGGTGTCACGGGTGCCATCCGCATCGCCCGGCACAGACACGTCGAACTCGTCGAGGTCGCGCACGGTGACCACATGGCGCTGGACCTGGGTGCTTCCATCGCTGGAGGTCGCGCGCACGTCGATGGCGTGCAGGATGGCGCTTTCCGCATCCAGCAGCCCTGCCGCCGCCACCGTGACGACCCCGGTGTCACGGTCGATGGCAAAGCGCCCGCCCGCCGAATCGTCCAGTGCGTAGACGATGGTGCTGTGGCTCCAGTCCGCATCACGCGCTCGGCCAGTCACGCCAATGAGGGTACCGACCGCCGCGTTTTCGTCCACCTCGTCGAGCACGGGGTCGGCGTCGGTGACCAGGGTGATGGCGTGCTCGTTCACGTCCGTGACCTGCACGCGGATGGACTGCGTGTCGACATGGACCCCGTCGCTCACCTGCACCTCCACGTAGCAGACGTTGTCCGCTCCGGCATCGGCTGGTGCCTCGGCATCCGGTGCGGCCAGGAAGCGCAGGACGCCGCTGGCACTGTCGAGACTGAACAGCGCCTGGTCTTCTCCGCCGACGAGGGTGTAGACCAGCGCCGGGCCACCGACATCGGCGTCGCTGGCCACCACGGTGGTCACCACCATGGTGTTCTCGGGCAGGTTCAGCGTGGCGGTGCCAAGGCCACCGTCCGAGGTGATCACCGGCGCATGGTCGTTGACCGGCGTGACATTGACGGTCACGGTGGCGATGTCGCCCGGACCCTCCACCAGGTTGGCCACTTCCGCACCGCCCAAGCGCCGCTGGTAGAGCTGGATGTCGTCGAGTGCGCCAGAGTGGAAGCGCGTCGCACTGAGCGTGGAGTTGCCACCAATCACCACATCGGTGCCGGTCGGGGTGAGCGCGCTCCCGCCATGGCTGCTGCTGACGCGGAACACCCCGTCGATGTAGACCGACGCGCCGACCCCTGCCTGGGTGCTCAGGGTGTAGAGGTGCCACTGGTTGTCGGCCAGGCCCGCAGCCGTCACGTCCACGTCCAGCAAGGCGAGCGCGCTGGCGGTACCGCTGTCGTCGCCATCGACCAGGGCGGTGCGCAGCTGGTTGTTCCGGGTGGTGACGGTCGTGCCATCCTCGATGAGGTAGACGTTCAGGCTGTGTGGCGTGCCTGCTGCTCCGTGCGCGTACAGGTATTGGTAGCCCGTGCCGCTGTTGCTGGCCACCTTGAACCAGAAGGCCAGCGTGAACTCGCTGCCGTAGCTCACATCGGACAGGACCATGGCGTCGTCGACCCCATCGAAGGCCGCGGCCTGATCGACCACACCCTCCACTGAAACCGGATCCGTGGGTGAACCACCCAAGGTGTCGTCCAGGGACCAGAAGGTCTGCAGGCCCTCGCTGCCGTCGACAACACGGTAGCGCAGCGTGTCGGTGCCGACGAAGCCGGCCTCCGGGGTGTAGACCACCTGGTTGCCGACCACCTGGACACTGCCATGCGCTGACTGCGACGCGTCCAGCACGGTCAGCGCCGCACCGGTGCCGCGCTGGTCGTTGGCGAGCACGTCGACGGTCACGGGTGTCCGGTAAGGGGTGGTCGCGGTGTCCGCCAGCGCGTGGACCAGATCGTCCACATCGGTGACGGTCACGGCCAGCGCCTGCGTGCTGCCCAGCAGGCCATCGCTCGCCTGCACGACCACGTCATAGACATTGTCCAGACCCGCGTCGCTGGGGTTCTCGAAGTTGGGTGCCGCCAGGAAACGCAGTGCGCCGCTCTGGCCGTCGAGCGCGAACTTCGCCTGGTCCGCCCCGCCCACGATCGTGTAGGTCACGGTCTGGGCTGGCCAGTTCGCATCGTGTGCACCGACGGTGGTGACGGCGGTGGTGTTCTCGGGCACCGAGGTCGCCGCCGTGGCGGTGCTGCCAGCGAGGGTGATCAGGGGGGCCGTGTTGGCGGGTGCGAAGGTGCGGGCGTACACACCGTCGTTGTCGGCCGCACCACCTCCGCTCCAGGCGACGACAAAGCGGTCCATGTCATGGAGCGCCACGGAGGCCGACATCTGGTCATTGGCCGTGGTCTGGTTGACCAGGAAGGCGTCGCCCTCCACCCTCTTGGAGCCATCGAGCTTGCGTGCATAGACGCCCAGCTTGTCACCATCACCCGCCATCTGATAGGTCACGACTGCGCTGCCGTCGACTCCGATGCCAATGGAGCCGCTGGTGGCATCTCCAGAAGCAATCGACTGCCTGATCTCGACGGTGGATCCCCAAAAGGTCGCCTGGGTACAGACCCAGAGACCGACATTGGCGACATCCTTGCGGTAGACACCAATGAATTCACCTGACGCATCGATGGCGATGGAAGGCGACGAGCCAATGCCATCACCAATGTTGGTGTCCATCTGGACCTGGCTGCCAGACGCCACGCCCGCGCTGTCGAACTGCTGGCAATACACATGGTCACCCATCGCCCACGCCACCACGAACTGCCCGCTGGCGTTCATCGCGACGGCGGGGTCGTGTTCTGCGTTCAAGCTCCCAGCGGCCACGACCAGCCGGTCCACGCTGTCCAGCGCCGTACCGTCCTGTGCGAACCGGCGGAAGAAGACCGACTGCCCGCCCGGCCCATCCCCCTCCCAGGCCACCACCACGTCGCCGTTGCTGCCATTCATGGCGATGACCGCGTTGCGCTGGTTGCCGGAGTTGCTGGCGTTGGCGCGAATCTCGCCAGTCAACGCCGTGCTGTCGGCGGCGAAGCGGCGGAAGTAGACACTGTCTCCCGTGCCGTCCTGGTCCTTGCTCGTCCAGACCACGGCGAACCGACCCGTGCTGTCGCCGACGATGCGGGCATTGTCCTGGTCCTTGTCGGTGGTGGTGTTGACCTGGATCTCGCCAGTCAGCGGCGTGCCATCGAAGGCGAACGTGCGGGCGAAGACCCCCTTGCCACCGCCGCTACCCTCGGGACTGGTCCACACCACGGTGTAGTTGCCCACCGCGTCCATCGCCACGGCCTGCTGGCTGCCACGGGTTTCGGCGCTGGTGTTCTGGTTGCCCCCAGTGGTCAGGTTGACGGGCAGCTCGTTGCCCAGCGTGCCGACCCAGTCCTGCTGCACCGCCACGCCAACCGCCACGGCGGTTTCGATCGGCCCTGCGTGCTGCTCCAGCTGCCAGTCGCCCCCGAGGGCTGCGCTGCCGGTCGGGTCATCGCTGGCGGCCACATCGGCCCCCGTGAGCGCCGCCAGCCCCTCGACCAGGAACAGCCCGCTCGCCTGCGCGGCCACGTCGCAGCCGTAGAGCAGCAGATCCGCCTGCGCACCGAGCGCGCCACTCCAGCCCGCGATCTCGCCCGCCCGCCGCAGCAGGCTGTCGGCGTCGAGCGTGGCCGAGCCGAGCTGCACGGCCCCCGCCTGCCCGTGGCTGATCAGGTGGACTGCGTCAAGGCGCACGCCCTCGGCCTGCCGCTGCGCCAGTGTCTGGCTCACCAGGGACAGACCGTCGTCCTCGCGGGTGAAGGTGATGACCTCGATCGCGCGCCCCTGTGCACGCTGCGCCACCAGACCGCTGACCAGGGTTTCAGCCTGCGGGAGACTGCGGTCGACGAAGGCGATTTCAGCGGTGGTGGTGGTGCCCGCACTGACCGGGGTGTCCAGCAGACGCAGTTCGTGCTGCGGCGACACGGCACCCTCCAGACCGGCCACCGCCGCCAGGTCCGCCGAATACAGGATGCGCGGCTCCAGCGGCTCCATGAGGGCACGCATGCGGGAGCGACGTGCAGGCAGGTGCATGCGCAGCGACACAGGAGCTGGGCGCGCTCAGAGACTGCCGCGGCCCGGCAGGGCGGTCGCCGACAGGCCGGGCTCATCGACCTTGCAGCGTGCTCCGGCAGGCAGCCGGTTGCCGGGATTGGGCAACGACAGACGCACGCGGAAGGTATTGCTCGCGGCGTCGATGATCTTGTCCACGTGGGTCACGCGGGCCGGCAGTGCCACCGCCCCCGGCAGCTCCGGCACCACCGACACCGTGTGGCTGACGTCCACGCTGCCCCAGCGGCTGGCCGGCATGACGATCTCGACCCGCAGCGGGTCCAGCATGGCCAGGCGCAGCAGCGGCTTGTCCTCGACCCGCTCTCCGGCGTTGACGAAGCGTTCGACCACCACGCCGTGGAAGGGGCTGCGCACCGTGCGCTGGCCGAGCTGGGCCTGCACGACGCGCAGCTCCTGCTGGCTCACCGCCTGCTGGCCACGCGCCTGTTGCAGCTTCTGGTCCGCCACGTCACGCTCGGCGCGGGCCTGCTCCACCGCCTGAGAGGACACGAAGCCCTCGCCCAGCAGCTCGACCGCCCGGGCGTGGCGCTGGTGGGCCAGCACGAGGTTGGCCTTGGCCGCGTGGACATCGGCCTCGATGGCGCTGCGCGCCTGGGCTGCCTGCAGCCCCGCCTGTTCCACATCCGAATGCAGCATGACCAGCGCCTGCCCAGCCTGCACGACAGTGCCGTTGTCGACCGGGATCTGCGCCACCACACCGACCACGGGCGAGCCGACATCGGCCACGCGCTCCGGACTGATCAGACAGCCCAGCGTGGGCTTGGCGGCCCGAGGCGGAGTCGGCTTGGGCGGCACCACCGGTGTGGTCGCGGCCGCCGGAGGAGCGGCCAGCACCGGCAGCACGGTGAAGACGAACGCACACGCCAGCGCCAGCGCCAGCACGCATCCCGTGGTCTGCGCGCTCAGGCGTGCAGGTGCTTGAAATCGAGTTGTGTCTGCCATGTCCTGTCCTGCTCCAGCAAGCGGCGTCGCTGCCGCATTCCCTGCTGCTCATGGGCGCGCTGCAGCCACCCGATCCACGCCCGCACGAGCGACGCGGGCACCTGCAGCACGCCCGACGTCTCTTGTTGTCGGCGCCGCAGCCATCCGACTGAAGGCCCGCCGCTTTGCCAGATCGAGACATCCAGCGCGTGCCAGACCTCGGCGCTGCCCGGATCTCCCTGGCGCGCAGCCCGGCCGACGAGCTGGCGATCCAGCCGTGCCGAGGGGTTGTCCTGACAGCACAGCACATGCAGCCCGCCCCGATCGGCCACGCCCGCCCCGAGGGCGATGTCGGTGCCACGCCCGGCCATCCGGGTCGCCACCGTCACGGCACCGGGCTGTCCCGCGAACGCGACGATGGCGGCTTCGTCGGCATCGTGGCGGGCGTCCAGCACCTGGTGGGCAATGCCGGCCGCCTGCAGCCGCTCGGACAGCATGCAGGCAGCGTCCACGGTGTCCACCCCGATCAGCACCGGCCGACCCTGTACCTGCAAGTCCTGCACACGGGCGGTCACCGCGTCGGCACGGGCCTGCCCCGTGGCGAAGAGTCGGGGCGGCAGCCCCGCGCGCCGCGACGGGCAGCGCAGTGGCACGGCCACGATGCGCCGTCCGTAGACCGCCTGCAGCTCGCGGCGGCATTCGGCCAGCGTGCCGCTGATGCCCGACAGGCGCAGGTAGCCCTGGAAGAAGCGCTGGTAGCTGGTCTGTGCGCTGGTGCGGGTCGGGGGTGTCACGGGACAGCCTTCCTTGAGTTCGACCAGCGTCTGCAGGCCCCGCGACCAGACCCGTCCCGGCGCAGTGCGACCGGTCACGCCGTCCAGCAGCGCGATGCGGTCCTCGCGCACCAGGTAGTGCCGGTCACGCTGGAGTCCGTGCAAGGCCACCAGCGCGCTGCCGACCAGGTCTTGCCGGTGCCGACGGTGGAGCCAGGCGCCGCCCAGGCCGCTGGCCAATGATTCCAGCCGCGCAGCACCCGCCTCGCTCCAGCGCACACCCAACCCGTCGGCGTCCAGTTGGACCTCCTCACCCAGCACGAACCGCCGGGCAAGCAGCAGCGCCTGGAAGCAGCTGGCCCGGTGGAGTGGATCGTCCTGGGTCTCGGCCAGCACCAGGGGCAACGTCGCCTCGTCGATCAGCAGGCTGTCGGCCTCGTCGACGATGGCCATGCACAGACCGCGCAAGCGCAGCGGTGGCACCGGCGCACCGGCCAGCCGCGCAGCGCAGCGCTGCAGTCGACTGCCCTCGGCCACCAGGCAGGTGCGGTCGCGCAGGTGGTCGAAGGCGATTTCGCGGGCGGTGGCGTAGGTCAGGTCGCAGGCGTAGGCGGCGTGGCGATCGTCCGCTGCGGTGCTGCCCAGCACCACTCCCGTGCGCAGCCCGAGTGCCTGGAAGAACGGGGCGAGCTGTGCCGCGTCGCGGGCGGCGAGGTAGTCGTTGGCGGTCATCACATGCACCGGCACCCCCGCCAGTGCGGCCACGGCCGCCGCCAGCGCCGCGGCCAAGGTCTTGCCCTCGCCTGTGGCCATTTCGACCAGGTGGTCGTCCAGCAGCGCATCCGCGCACTGCAGCTGGGTGTCGTAGGGGTCGCGGCCCAGCGCGCGCTGGGCCACCGCCGACACGCAGCCGAGCGCCCGGATCCGGTGTGCGCTGCCCAGGCCATCCCGTGCCAGACGCGCACGCAACCGGCGCAGGTGGGCACGCAATTCCAGGTCCGTCAGGCCGGCCCAGCGCGCCTGCTGCTGCCGGATCGCCGCCAGGCGTGCCGGTGGTCGGGCCACCGGAGCAGCCGCCAGCGTGGGCAGGCGCCACCAAGGCAGGCCATCCGAGGCCACAGTCGCCGCCGAGCGCAACGGGTAGTCGCCCAGCAGCGGACCAGGTCGGGGCAGCGCCACCGCAGCGGTCATGGGCCTGGCTCCCGGTGGTGCAGCCACTGGCGCTGCAGTGCACGCGCCATCTGGCGCACCAGTGGCGTGGGCGCCTGCTCGAAGCGCACCCAGGCACGGGCGCCGATGCGGGCGCCCGTGGCCTGCTCCAGCTGCACCTCGGCCTGCAGCACCGCCTGTGCCGGCCGCAGGCCATGCGGGTCAGCGGGATCGGTGGGCACCATGCCGCCATGGCGCTCGCCCAGGGCTGCACTGGGCAGCGGCGCACCGGCACCGGAGGGCGTGCCCAGCAGGGTGCCATGCAAGGGTGGCGTGTGCGCCCCGATGAGCCAGACAGCCACCGAGCCGCGGTGGGCCGTGACCCTGGCCGCCTCCGCCTGCGCGACCACCACCCGTACCCGTCCCGGCTGGCCCGCATCGACGTGGCCGAGCAGCGCCCCCTTGGCCAGCCAGCGTCCGGGCAGATCGCGGGGATCGGCCAGATGCACCCGTCCGCCCACCTGCGCCCGCACGGTCAGACCGGCGAGCTGCTCCTCGGCCTGCGCCAGCTCGGCCTGTGCCGCCTGCAGCGCATGGTCGACGGCGACGAGCTGCGCCTTGTCCTGCCGCAGCGCCTCGAACCGCTCGGCACGCAGGGCGTCGAGCCGTCCGAGCAGTCGGTTGTGCTCGGCCTGCAGCGTCGGGGCCTGCAGCTGCAGCAAGGGCTGGTCGGCCTGCACGGTCTGGCCATCCGCCACCAGCACCTGCTCGACAAAGCCGGCTGTCCGGCTGCGCACCAGCGCGTCTTCCGGGGGCCAGACCACGCCTTGGGCCAGTGCGGCATCCGGCAACGGCACCGCCACCCCGGCCCCGACGACCAGCAGCCCGCACGCCGCCATCGCCCCGACGGCACGGCGCCGCTCGGCCGGCGCGAGCGACCAGCCGGTCAACCAGCGCACCAGCGCCCGCAGCGGCTGTCCCACGAGGGTCCAGCCCAGCGCCAGCGCAGCCAGCCACGCCAGCAGCGGCAGCACCCCGTCCAGCCACTGCACGACCCCCAGCGCCACGCTCCAGCGCATGGCGAGCGCCGCCGGCGCATACGCCCACAGCCACGGTGCCTCCCCAGGCAGGGGCACGACCGGAGCGTCCCCCGCGATCCGCAGCACCCGGGTGCGCAGCGTGTGCAGCCACCAGGCCGTGCTGCGCGGCGCGAGGTTGGGCAGATCGGCCAGGTCGCACAGCAGGTGGTAGCCATCGAAGCGCAGCAGCGGATTGGCGTTCACCAGCAGCGAGGACAAGCCGCCGATGGCCACCACCACCAGCGCCAGATCGCGCCAGTCGCCAGGCTGCACCTGCAGCGCCACCACCAGGCCCAGTGCCACCAGGCTCAGCTCGACCACGATGCCCGCCGCCGCCACCACCGCCCGCTGGCGGCGACTCGGTAGCGCCACGGCAGCGCCCGTGTCCACATACGGCACCGGCGTGCCCATCAGCAGCGTCACCCCCCACTGGGGCACCTGCGCCCCCCAGTGGCGTGCCGCCAGGCCGTGTGCCGCCTCGTGCAGCACTTTCATCACCGGGTAGACCAGCCAGGCCCACGCCAATCCGCGGGGCGTCGCCAGCACCGTCTCCCCCTGCGCCGACAAGGTCGCCCCATGGGGCCAGGCCGACAGCAGCACAGCGGCCATCGCCAGCAGCCACACGCCAAGCGCCGCCGGGGTGAACAGCCACGCGGTGTGCTGCGCCAGCCAGGCCAGCCAGGCGTCCGGACGGCCGAGCGGGATGCGCCAGGCCAGCGGCGACTGGCGCGGCACCGTCGGATCCGGGCTGACCACCGAGGGCACGGTCGACAGGTCCGCGCCGAAGTCCGGCTGGCGGTCAAAACGCAGCAGCCCGGCCTGGTGCAGCCGCACCAGCAGGCCGATCAGCTCGTCCTGGGTCGGGGCATCGTCGCGCAGGACCGCCAGCGTCGTCTCCCAGAGACGCTGCAGCGTGTGGTGTCCGTCGCAGCGGCCGATGGTCTGCCAGGCGGTGGCGTTCAAGCGCACGCTGTGGGCGCCGTCCGCACGGGTGAGCACCTGCCAGACCACGCCGCGCACCACCACGCGCTGCACCGTGACCTGTGCGTCCAGCAGCGGCCGCAGACCGGCGAGGCGGAACCAGCGCGGGCTGAGCAGTGGCGCGTCGGCCGGGGCCATGGCCGTGCTCATCCCCACCACGCCCACAGGGTCAGCCGGACCGACGCGGCCAGCCGGCGCATCCAGCGCCAGCCCATGGGGGTGCGCCCGGCGTCCAGGCGGGCGTGGCCCTGCAGACCAGGACGCAGGTCGGCGGGGCGCTCCAGCAAGGAGGCTTCGACCTCGAACACATTGCGGCCATCCACCGCCTGGGCCACGGGACTGGTGCGCGTGACCCGCAGCGGCAAGGTCGTCCAGGGCAATGCAGTCAGTGCCAGCGTGCCCTCCAGCCCAGGGCGCACCTGGGCGATGTCCTGCTCGTCGATCTGGACGATGACACGGAACCGATCGCGCGGTGCCAGCGTCATCAGCGCATCGCCCTGGCGCACGGGAGCACCGAGCTGCTGGCTCAGATCGCCCTGCACCACCAGCGCGTCGAAGGGGGCCAGCAGCCGCCCCCGCTGCAGACGCGCCTCCACAAGGTCGAGCTGCGCCTGGGCTTCGTCCGCTCGGCTCTGGTTCTGGACCAGCTGCGCACGGTCGGCCCGGGCGTTGGCGGTGGCCCAGGCGTCCCGGTGCTGGGCGAGCTGGCTCTGCCAGCGCTGGCGTTCGAGCTGCAGATCCTGGTCGGCCAGCTCCACCAGCACCTGGCCCTCGTGCACGCTGTCACCGGGCCGGGCATGGACTTGCTGCACGAATCCATCGGCGGGCACCGACAGCACGCGCTGCACCGCCCCTTCCAGCCGCGCCTGGCCGCCCAGGTGCAGCGTGGTCGGCCAGACCAGCGCCGCGCCAAACGCCACCACCAGCGCCACCAGCCCACCGCGCCGCCACCGTGCCGTGGCAACGGTCAGTCGGTTTCGCAAGACCTGGTGCCAAGGCCGTTCGCGGTCGCGCAGCAGCGACAGCAGCGGTGCCATGAAGCCGGCCAGCCGCTCCAGCGTCTCGAACTCGTCGGCCTCCAGGGGCCCGCCCCCGGACCGCTCGAAGCACAGCGCGCCCAGCAACGTCTCCCCCACCACCAGCGGCACGCCGACCGCCACGTCCCCCCGCGACGGCACCAGTGCCCGGTGCGCCCGCGTGATGCGGGGCGCATCCACCTGGCCGGGCGGCTCGGGCCAGCGCACGCTGGTGCGCTGGTCGAGTGTCTCGCCGAGGGCCGCCAGCAGCAGGGCGCGGGTCGGTGTGGCCGCCTGCGGATCGGAACCATCGGAGACGGCGGCCAGACGCAGCCCGCCGCGCGCCTGCTGCACCAGCGCCATCGACACCCGGTCGAAGCCCAGGCGGCGGGCCAGCTCTCGCACGGCGACCCGGCAGGCCTCGTCCAGCGTGCCGCAGTCGAGCAGTGCTGCCTGCAGCGCCAGTGCAGTGGCGGCCGGCGGGCTCAAGGCAGGCAGGGCGAGCGCGGCAGACATGGCGGACGGAAACGCGGCAGCATGTCGGCGAGTCTGGACCGCCCGCCCTGTGGATCAGCGTTGGAGAAGCCAGGGTTTCGGTGTGCTGTTGGACGCACAGTCACCACCGGCACGGGCCTCAGCGGGGGCAGGTCTGCGGCACCAGAATGCTGCGGTCCACCTGCACGAGCTGGGTGTGGCCGGTGAACGCCATCGTCACGTCGAGTTCCTTGTGCAGGATCTGCAGCGCCTTGGTCACACCCGCCTCGCCCATCGCGCCCAGCCCGTAGACCATGGCGCGGCCGATCATCGTGCCACGCGCGCCAAGCGCCCACGCCTTGAGCACGTCCTGGCCGCTGCGGATGCCACCGTCCATCCAGACCTCGATCTGTGCGCCGACCGCCTCGACGATGGCGGGCAAGGCGTCGATGCTGGCCTGCGCGCCGTCGAGCTGGCGGCCGCCGTGGTTGCTGACGACGATGGCGTCGGCGCCGCTGGTCACGGCCAGGCGCGCATCCTCGACATCCTGGATCCCCTTGAGGATCAGCTTGCCGCCCCAGCGTTCCTTGACCCACGCCACGTCCGCCCACGACAGGCGCGGGTCGAACTGCTCGTTGGTCCACGCCGACAGCGAGCGCATGTCGCTGACACCCTTCACATGGCCGACGAGGTTGCGGAAGGTGTGGCGCTTCGTGCCGGCCATCCCCAGGCACCAGCGCGGCTTGGTCATCAGGTTGACGATGTTCTTCAGCGTAGGACGTGGCGGCGCGGTCAGGCCGTTCTTGAGATCCTTGTGCCGCTGGCCGATGACCTGCAGGTCCAGCGTCAGCACCAGCGCACTGCACTTCGCGGTGCGGGCGCGCTCGATCATGCGGGACATGGCCTCGCGGTCACGCATCATGTAGAGCTGGAACCAGAAGGGTGCAGTGGTGTTCTGGGCGATGTCCTCGATCGAGCAGATGCTCATCGTGGACAGCGTGAACGGGATACCGAACTTCTCGGCGGCGCGCGCGGCGTGGATCTCGCCGTCGGCGTGCTGCATGCCGGTCAGGCCCACCGGCGCGATCGCCACCGGCATCTTCGCGTCGAGGCCGACCATCTTCACCGCGGTGCTGCGGTTCTCCATGTTGACCGCCACGCGCTGGCGCAGCTTGATGCGCTGGAAGGCCTGCTCGTTGTCGCGGTAGGTGCCCTCGGTCCACGAGCCGGAATCGGCGTAGTCGTAGAACATGCGCGGCACGCGCTTTTCTGCGAGCTGGCGCAGGTCTTCGATGCAGGTGATGACGGTCATGGCAGCAGGTCTCCTCGGTTCTTCGGCCCCGCGGGGTCGGGCGTGCCGATCGTAGGCCAGCCCCGCACGGTCCGCGCGGAAGGATCGTCAGGTCGAACGGGAGAGAAGTTCCTGTGCTGCCTCATCCGCAAGATCGCTGGCCATCGCCGCGAGCCAGTCGATGAAGCCGAAGGCCGGCTCGTGCGCGCTGTGGGCCACCGCGTAATAAAGATGGGCCGGCCGCGCCGTGATGCCCAGCGCCGGCAGCAGCGGCACCAGCGCCCCGCTGCGCAGCCAGTGCCGCGCCAGCGACGGCCGCGCCAGCGCCACGCCCTGCCCGCAGACGGCGGCTTCCAGCGTCAGGCCGAGATCGACGAGGCGTGGGCCTTGCGTCGGCTCATGCCAGTCCAGCCCGGCGGCGCGGAACCACGGCGTCCACGGCTCCAGCGGCGTGCGCAGCAGCGGCAGCCGCGCCAGATCCTGCGGCACGTCGACCGGATCGAAGCGCGCCAGCAGCCCCGGCGAGGCCAGTGGCACCAGCACATCCTCCATCAGCGGATCGACGCCAGCGGCCAGCGCGTCACCGTTGCGGATCTCGACATCGGCGTCGGCCTGCCCGCCGTCGATGTAGGGAATCGACAGCACGATCTCCAGTTCGACCTCGGGGTGGGCCGCGGTGTAGTCGGTCAGTGCCGGGACCAGGATCTGCCGGGCGAACGTCGGGGGGGAACTCACGCGCAGGCGCTGCACGCGCTGCGCCTGACGCCGATGCAACGGGACCGCCGCCAGCAAGCCGAGGGCCGCACGTACCTGCTCCAGGTACTCGCGGCCCGCGGCGGTCAAGGCCAGGGCGCGCAGGCTGCGGTTGAACAGCGGCGTGCCGAGCAGGTCTTCGAGCGTGGCCACCCGCTTGGAGATGGCGCTGGCGGTGACGGACAGTTCGTCGGCTGCGCGCTCGCAGGAGCCGAGACGCGCCACGGATTCGAACGCACGCAGGCCCTCGATGGAAGGGAATCGGACATCGGAGGGATCGGGCGCAGCAGCAGACATGCCCCTGACTCTAGCGGACGCATTGCCCCTGCAAGCAGAACGCGCGTACAATCGAAGGCTTTTCGGAAATTTCCGAGCGCACTGCCATGGCAAAACGTCCGCAGTGTGGTCATCGGAAAGGACTGGAAATGTCGTAACTTCAAACGGGAACAAGTTACCCATGCCCACCATCAACCAGCTCGTGCGCCACGGCCGTGAGGTCGAAGTCACGAAGTCCAAGTCGCCTGCGATGCAGAACTGCCCGCAGCGCCGCGGTGTCTGCACCCGCGTCTACACCACGACCCCGAAGAAG
>JAAFKB010000119.1 GCA_013299055.1 Sphaerotilus sp. | reverse complement strand
CGATCATCGAGCTGCTGGTGGCGGTCGGCGACACGGTGAAGGCCGAGCAGAGCTTGCTCACGGTCGAATCCGACAAGGCGTCGATGGAGATTCCGTCGAGCCACGCGGGCGTGGTCAAGGCGCTGAAGGTGGCGATCGGCGACAAGATGAACCAGGGGAGCGTGATCCTGGTGCTGGAGAGTGCGGACGCGGCAGCGGCTGCACCCGCGCCGGCTCCGGCACAGGCCGCAGCGGCTCCGGTTGCTGCACCGGCCCCGGTCGCCGTGGCGGCGGGGCCGGCGGGCAGCTACACCGGCGCGGCCGATGTCGAGTGCGACCTGCTCGTGCTCGGCGCTGGTCCTGGCGGCTACTCGGCAGCGTTCCGCGCCGCGGACCTGGGTCTGAAGGTCGTCATCGTCGAGCGTTACGCGACGCTGGGCGGCGTCTGCCTGAACGTGGGCTGCATTCCGTCGAAGGCGCTGCTGCACGTCGCGGCGGTGATGGACGAGGTGAGCCACCTGGGGGCGCTGGGCGTCGAGTTCGGCGCACCGAGCCTGGACATCGACAAGCTGCGCGGCCACAAGGACAAGGTCATCGGCAAGCTGACCGGCGGCCTCGCCGCGATGGCCAAGATGCGCAAGGTCACCACCGTGCGCGGCGTCGGCCAGTTCCTCGATCCGTACCACGTCCAGGTCGAAGAGACCACCGGCACGGGCACCGAGCGGGCGGGTGGCGCCAAGGTCGTCAAGTTCAAGCACGCCATCATCGCGGCGGGTTCGCAAGCCGTGCGCCTGCCGTTCTTTCCGCAGGACGAGCGCATCGTCGATTCGACCGGGGCGCTCGCGCTCCAGGCCGTGCCGAAGAAGATGCTCATCGTCGGCGGCGGCATCATCGGCCTGGAAATGGGTACCGTCTACAGCACGCTGGGCGCTCGCCTGGACGTGGTGGAGATGCTGGACGGGCTGATGCAGGGCGCTGACCGTGACCTCGTGAAGGTCTGGCAGAAGATGAACGCCAAACGCTTCGACAAGGTCATGTTGAAGACGAAGACGGTCGGCGCCGAAGCCACCCCGGACGGCATCAAGGTGCAGTTCGAGGGGCTGGATGGCACGAAGAGCGAAGGTGTCTACGACCTGGTGCTGCAAGCCGTGGGCCGCACGCCCAATGGCAAGAAGCTCGCCGCTGACAAGGCGGGCGTGGCGGTGACGGATCGGGGTTTCATCAACGTCGATATCCAGATGCGCACCAACGTGCCGCACATCTTCGCCATCGGCGACATCGTGGGTCAGCCGATGCTGGCGCACAAGGCGGTGCATGAGGCGCACGTCGCGGCGGAAGTCATCGCCGGCACGCTGCAGGGCAACAAGGAACTGGCGTCCGCCGCGTTCAACGCCCGCGTGATCCCGAGCGTGGCCTACACCGATCCGGAAGTGGCATGGGTCGGGCTGACCGAGGACCAGGCGAAGGCGCAGGGGATCAAGGTCAAGAAGGGCCTGTTCCCGTGGACGGCTTCTGGCCGCGCCATCGCCAACGGCCGCGATGAGGGCTTCACGAAGCTGCTGTTCGACGATTCACCCGAGGCGCACGGCCACGGCAAGATCCTCGGCGGCGGCATCGTCGGCACGCACGCGGGCGACATGATCGGCGAGATCGCGCTGGCGATCGAGATGGGGGCGGACGCGGTGGACATCGGGAAGACGATTCATCCGCATCCGACGCTGGGTGAGTCGATCGGGATGGCGGCGGAGGTTGCGCACGGCTCCTGCACGGACCTGCCGCCGGGCAAGAAGTAAGGCGCCAACCTCGTCATGCCCGCGAAAGCGGGTACCTACGCAGTGCGTCAACGCCTGCGAAGAAAAGCCCGATCGGTTTGACATCCTCCCCGCCCTAAAGGGCGGGGATTCCGACTGACCCGATCGCTTGCGCGGCCGAGCCTTCGGCGGGTTCCTGCTTCCTCGCGGCTGCGCGTCGTCCCCTCTCGGGTCCGGCGCGTCTGACCTCCGCTCCACAGGCTTCGGGCCTTGCGACCCAGACCGCATGTCCTGCGGCCAGTATGTTCTTCGCGGCGTTCAGGTCCGCGTTCTCGCTGTGCCCGCACGCTTCACACTCGAAGCGGGCTTGCGTCGGGCGATTGTCCTTGGCCGTGTGCCCGCAGGCGCTGCACCGCTGGCTCGTGTACGCCGGGTCCACCGGCACCACCGCCCCGCCTCGGGCCGCTGTCTTGTAGTCGAGTTGTCGCCGCGCCTCGCCCCACGCCTGATCCAGGATCGCGCGGTTCAGCCCCGCCTTTTGCCGCACCCGCTTTCCTGGTTCGGTGGCGGTACCTTTGGCGCTGGCGCTCATCGCCGCGACCTTCAGATCCTCGATCGCGATCACTGGATGCTCGTTCGCCCAGCGCGTCGTCTGCTTGTGCAGCCAGTCGCTGCGCTGCGCCGCTATCTGGGCATGCACCCTCCCGAGCCGCTCAATCGCCTTGCGCCGGTTATTCGACCCCTTCACCTTGCGCGACACCGACCGCTGAACGCGCTTGAGATACTTCTGCTGCCGCTTCAAGGCATTCAGCGGCGCCACACACTCGCCATCCGTCGTCGCGGCGAACAGCGCCACCTCCCCGCCCTGAAGGGCAGGGCTTCTCGCGCTTTCTGGTGAGTCGGTCGGGCTTTTTGACGATGGGTCAGGAGGATTCCCAGTTTTCCAGCCTGAGTCCCGGCACCCGCTCGAATTCGCGCACGTTGCGTGTCACCAGCGTCAGGTCGTGAGCACGGGCGATGGCCGCGATCTGCAAGTCATAGGGGCCGATCGGTGTGCCAAGGCGGGCCAGGTGAGCACGGATGTCGCCGAACTGTACGGTGGCTTCCCCCATGAACGCGAGCGAGGGCAGCCAGCCCAGCAGGGTGAGCAGTCGCTGGCGGTTGTTCGCTTGCCGTTGGGGATCACTGCGGGCCACACCGAACCACAGTTCGGCCTCGACCGGGGCACACAGGGTCAGGCTGGCGGTCCCTGCCTCCTGGATGCGACGGGTGACACGGGGGTTGTCTTTCATCAGGGCGATGATGACGTTCGTGTCGAGCAGGTAGCGCGGGGCGGTCACGGGCGTGGTCATGTGGCCGGTGTCCGTCAGAACGAGTCTCGGGGGGTGTCCGCTCCCAGGTCCGTGTCGTCGATGTCGTCCGGGAAATCATCCCCCCACCCTCCGGCGACAGCGCGCAGGAATGCGGCGGTGTCCTGCGTGGCGGTATCGCCTCGACCGGGTGTTCTGGCGGCCGCAGGGGCGTAGCGTTGGAGCAGAAAGTCGATGAAGTCGAGCGCCTCTTGTGCGGCGGTGTCCGGCAATTGCAGGCTGCGCTGGTAGATGGTCTGGGCGTAGTTCATGGCAACTCCGTTCTTCGAACTGCTTCGGCGCATGATCATCAATGATCAGGCAGGGCGGTGCAACAAAGCCTGATGCCCGAGGCCCCTTCGGGTTGAGCGGGCTTCTTTGACATGTGATGGATTCAAGCAGTTTGATGCCTGTTATCGTTGTGATGACAAATATCTGTTCTTGGATTGACGGCATGACGACACCACGAATCCGCCCACCCAAGCCCACCCCGATCCTGGTGCAGGCCAGCCTCGCCCGCCTGGGCAAGCGCCTGACCCGCGCCCGCAAGCTGCGCGAGCTGACGCAGGAGGATCTGGCGCACCTGTCCGACGTGTCGCTGTCCACGCTGCGTGCGCTGGAGGCGGGGGCCGACGGGGTGGCGCTGGGCAACTTTCTCAAGGTGCTGCAGGGCTTGAACCTGCTCGATCAGGTCGAGGACTGGCTGGACCCCCGGCGTGACCCGGAGACGGTGAACTTCGTCGAGCGTCGGCTGGGGGGCGGGTGAGCTGGTGGGTGCCGGGCCTGGCAGCCCAAGGCACCGGAGTTCGTCACCGAGGATCGACACCCTCAGGCGCAAGCCGCCTGCAGCGCCTGCACGGCCGCCCCGAATGCCTCAAGCCCGAACCGCGCCGACACCGCACGGTCAAACCACGTCACCTCCTGTCCGAGTCGCAGGTGGTGTGCGCTCGAACACACACCGAACCGGTGCCAGACCACCGCATCCGCCATCTTCTGCTGCTGCACGACCAGCGTCGTGCAGCCGAAGTCCAGGCAATCCGGGCAGACCAGCAGCGGCACAATCACATGCTGGCCCTGACGGCGCGGGCGCAGCCGGTGCCAGGCCAGCGCCGTGTTCTCCGGCCAGCGGTCGCTCAGTACCAGCGGGTACAGCCCCTCGATGCGCACCTGCCCGGTGCGCTCGACCAGCCAGAGGTCCAGCGGCCGGCCGTCGATGGTCGCACACGCTGGGCTCACCACACCCCCACGTTCGGCATCGACACCCAAGGCTCCACCACTGCCAGCGCCGCCCCATGCTGCAGCAGCTCCACCGAAATCCCGTCCGGCGACCGCACGAACGCCATCCGCCCGTCCCGCGGCGGCCGGTTGATCGTCACGCCGTGGTCCATCAGCCGCTGGCAGGTGGCATAGAGGTCGTCCACCGCGTAGGCGAGGTGCCCGAAGTTGCGCCCGCTGCCGTAGTCCTCCGGATCCCAGTTGTGGGTGAGTTCGACCTGCGCCCGCTCGTCACCCGGCGCGGCCAGGAAGATCAGCGTGAAACGCCCCTGCGGCACGTCGCGGCGGGAGAGTACCTCCAGCCCGAGGGCGTCACGGTAGAAACGCAGCGAGGCATCGACATCGGTGATGCGGACCATGGTGTGGAGGTAGTGCATGGCGAGTCCGGGCAGGGGGTGCAAGGGGGTCGAGTTTGTTGTGACAGCGCGTCAGTGGGCTGTGGTGTGCCAAGTATGCACACCACCGGCCCCCGCGCTCAAGGTGCCGCCGCGCAGGCGCTCCGTCGCGAGGGCAGTGCGCGTGTCAAGGTCTGCCGATCCCGTTTTTTCCACCGGATTGCCGGCAGCAGGCCCCATGCACCACCTCCCAGACCTCCGCTCCGTTGTTCCCCGCACCGCCGTCGCGCTGACCTTGGCGCTGACCGCCGTGGGGCTGTTGCCGTGGTCTTCCGCGCAGGCGCAGACGGCCGCGTCCTGTCCTGCCAAGGCGCTGAGCTGGAGCAATCCCTTCGCCGGCAAGACCTGCCGCGGCACGCTGGCGGCGTCGGCATCGGGGCTGACGGTCACGGTGCCCAACGCGCTGGCAGGTCTGTCGGGCTGGGCCAAGGTGCGGTGTGTCAATGGTGCCTGGAGTGCGCCCAGCCCCTACGCCTGCACAGTCAACCCCACGACGGTGACGACGAGCACCATCCTGCCCGGCACCACCGTTCCCACGTTCACCCGGCCCGCTGTGGACGCCGCCGAGGTGGCCGCCGCCCGGTTGCTGGAGCAGGCCACCTTCGGCCCCACCGCCGCCGAGACCACCCGCGCGCGCCAGCTCGGCGCGGCCACCTGGATCGACGGCCAGCTCGCCATGCCCGCCACCGTCTTCCCCGACGGCGGCGACAGCCCCGAACCAGTGCGGGAGGCCTGGTTCAGCGCCATGGGCAACGCGCCCGACCAGCTGCGCCAGCGCATGGTGTTCGCGCTGTCGCAGATCCTCGTCGTCTCGACCCAGAAGAACGCGGCGGGCCGCGAACTCTCGCCGTGGCTGCAGACGCTGTCGCGCAACGCCTTCGGCCACTACGGCACCTTGCTGCGCGAGATGGCGCTGAACCCGGCGATGGGCAAGTACCTGGCGCTCGGCCACAGCCGCGCACCCGCGCCGAACGAGGACTTCGCCCGCGAGGTGCTGCAGCTCTTCTCCATCGGGCTGGTGGAGCTGAACCTGGACGGCTCGCCTCGCCTGGACGCCCAGGGCAAGACCATCCCCACCTACGACCAGGCCCGCATCGCCGAGTTCGCCCGCGCGCTGAGCGGCTGGGGATTCGCCAACGGCTTCGAGGACATGTCGGCGCCGCTGGTGGCGCGTGAGCAGTACCACGACCGGGGCGCCAAGACGCTGCTGAACGGCGTGGTGCTGCCCGCAGGCCAGACCGCGGCGCAGGACTTCGAGGCCGTGATGCAGAACCTGATGGCCCACCCGAACGTGGCCCCCTTCATTTCACTGCGGCTGATCCGGCACTTCGTCACCAGCAACCCGAGCCGGGCCTATGTCCAGCGCGTGGCCACCGTGTTCCGCCAGACGCAGGGCAATCTGGCGGCGACGCTGCGGGCGCTGCTGCTGGACCCCGAGGCGCGCAATGCCCCAGGCGCCGACGCTGGCCACCTGCGTGATCCGCTGCTGCACACGCTGGCACTGACGCGGGCGCTGGGCGGGCGGGTGGTCAGCGGGCGCACCCTGTTCTGGGACTACACCCTGATGGGCGAGCGTCTGGCCGATGCGCCCAGCGTGTTCAGCTTCTACTCGCCACTGGCACCGCTGCCGGGTGGTTCCGGGCTGGCCGGGCCGGAGTTCCAGCTCTACGCGGGCAGCCAGGCCGTGCGGCGGGCGAATTTCGTGCTGGCGCTGCTGGAGGGCCGGCTGGCGGGGGGGATCCAAGTCGATCTCGCGCCGTTCGTGAGCGTGGCGGGCCATCCGCAGACGCTGATGGAGCTGGTCGAGCACACCTTGCTGCAGGGCCGCTTGTCCGCCAGCGCACGGCAGGCCATCGGCGAGGCGGTGTTCAAGTCCACCGACCTGCGCCAGCGCGCCTTGACCGCCCTTTACCTGACCGCCATCTCCGGCGACTACGTGGTGCAGAAATGATGACGAACGATGCAACGCTTGTCCACCGCCCGGCCCGTCGCCGCTTTCTGGGTCAGGCTGGACGGGTGTCCGTGGGGCTGCTGGGGCTGACGGGGGCCGCAAGGGCGGCGGTGGCGGACTACAAGGCGCTGGTCTGCGTGACGCTGGCCGGAGGCAACGACGGCGCGAACATGGTCGTGCCGCTCGACGCGGTGCGCCAGAGCCAGTACGCCCGCCTGCGCAGTGCGGCCGGGCTGGCGCTGTCGGGCACCGGCCTGACCCCCGCCCGCTACAGCCCGCTGCGCACGGCACCCACCGCGGGCAGCCAGGCGTTTGCCTTCCACGCCGCGCTGGCGCCGATCGACCGCTGGTACGGGCAGGGCAAGGCGGCCGTGCTGCTCAACATCGGCAACCTGCGCCGGCCGCTGACCAAGGCCGAGTTCCTCGCCGGGGGCAAGGCGCCGGGCGAGCTGTTCTCGCACCCCGACCAGCTGGTGCTGGCGCAGTCCGGCCTGGGCGCGGGCAGTGCCACGGGCTGGGGCGGGCGGCTGATGGATGCGCTGGGTGTCGGGCGGTCGCTGGACGCGGTGGCAGTGGGTGCGGCGGGGCAGTTCGTGCAAGGCGTGGCAACGGTGGCCAACCTGGTGCCGGAGCAAGGCGGGGTGGTGCTCAGTGGCATGGACTTCTGGCCGCAGGCGGATGCAGCCGAGCGGTTCAAGGCGCTGCAGAAAGTGCTGGCGGCCGACACCGGGCACCGCCTGGCCAACGCCGCCAACCAGTCGCTGGCGAATGGTCTGGTGCTGGCGAACACGCTGAAGACCGCGGCGGCGGCCCCGCTGGGCGCCACCTTCCCCGCCACCAGTCTCGGCGCGCAACTCAAGACCACCGCCCAGCTCATCGCCGCCCACGCCAGGCTGGGTCCGGGGCGGCAGGTCTACCACGTCACCCTCGGTGGCTTCGACACCCACAGCACGCAGGCGTGGCAGCACGGCAACCTGCTCGCGCAGCTGGCCGATGCCGTGGACGCCTTCCAGACTGCGGTGACTGCCGCCGGGCTGGACCGCAGCGTCACGCTGTTCACCGCCTCCGAGTTCGGCCGCACCCTCAGCCCGAACGCCAGCGGCACCGACCACGGCTGGGGCAGCCACGCGCTGGTGCTGGGCGGAGCGGTGCAAGGCGGGCTGTACGGCGAGTTCCCGGACTTCACCCTGGGCGGACCGGACGACGCCTCAGGCCGTGGCGCGTGGATTCCGCAGATCGGGTTCCAGCAGCTCGGGGCGACGCTGGGGCGCTGGTTCGGCGTCAGCGACACCGCCTTGCGCACCCAGGTGTTCCCGACCGAACTCGATCAGTTCGCGCGCAAAGACCTCGGTTTCATGGGTTGAAGCAGGGGCGTGCGTGCTGCCAGAATGGTCCCCCCAGACTTTGGAGCACCTGCCCATGACCAGCCCCCGTTTCCGTTCCTCTTCCTCCGCCTCCTCGGTCCTCCTCGCGGCAGCGGCTGCGGCGACGGTCCTGCTGACGGGTTGCGCCGGCACGTTGCCCGGCGCGACCGCCGCCGCGACGCCGGCCAAGCCGGCCAGCGACTTCGTGCTCGCCAGCCGCGACATCGCCGAAGGCGGCACCATTGACAACAAGTACGTGCTCAACGGCTTCGGCTGCAAGGGTGAGAACGTCTCGCCGATGCTGGTGTGGATCAACCCGCCGGCCGGCACCAAGTCCTACGCCGTGCAGGTCTACGACCCGGATGCGCCCACGGGCAGCGGCTTCTGGCACTGGGGGGTCTACAACATCCCGGCGTCCGTGACCTCGCTGGCGCAAGGGGCGGGCAACTCCGCAGCCAAGCTGCCGGCCGGTGCCAACGGCGGACACAGCGACTTCTTCGACACGGGCACCACGGGCGGCAATGGCAACTGGGGCGGCCCGTGCCCGCCGGTGGGCGACAAGCCGCACCGCTATGTGTTCACGGTCTACGCGCTGGCGGTGCCGGACCTGTACGCGGCGGCCGGCATCCCCAAGACCGGCTCGGCGGCGCTGCACGGCTTCGTGCTGAACAAGGGCCTGGGCGCCAACATGCTGGGCAAGGCGTCGTTCACCGCCACCTACGGCCGCTGACCACGCCGCTGCCCCGCGATGCAAAAAGCCACCCCGTCGGGGGTGGCTTTTTTCCTGGGTGCAGTGAAGGCGTGCTTACTTCAGCAGCGCCTTGAGGAGCTTGGCCATCTCGGAAGGGTTGCGGGTGACGGTGAAGCCGCACTCTTCCATGATGGCGAGCTTGGCGTCGGCGGTGTCGGCGCCACCGGAGATCAGCGCGCC
>JAAFKB010000118.1 GCA_013299055.1 Sphaerotilus sp. | reverse complement strand
GTCGAGTGGGCTGCGCGTCTGGCATAATCGCGCCCTGCTGTTTCAGGCGGCGCGGGTGTAGTTCAATGGTAGAACGGCAGCTTCCCAAGCTTCATACGTGGGTTCGATTCCCATCACCCGCTCCAAAATAGGCCCCGACAGGCCACGCAAACCCCAAAAAGCCCTTGAGAATCAACGCTCTAGGGCTTTTTTGTTGCCCAAGGAACCCCAAGAAGGCACGCTTGAAGTTACCCACTGGAACGGGTAACTTTGCGGGTAGCTGAAAACTACCCGTGAGGTGTTACCCATGCCAGAGAATTTGCTGAGCGACCAAACCATCAAGAGGGCCAAGCCGGAAGTCACGCCGCGCAAGCTGTCGGACGGTGGCGGGCTGCTGGTCGAGATCCGACCCGAGGGCGGGAAGTGGTGGCGCTGGCGGTACCGCTTCGCGGGGCGGGAAAAGATGCTCAGTTTGGGCACGTACCCCGCTGTGCCGCTGGCCGATGCCCGCAGGCGGCGAGACGAGGCCCGCGCCATGGTGGCGGCTGGCATCGACCCGAGCGAGGCACGCAAGGCAGGGAAGGTCGAACGGGAACGCCAGCACGAAGCCGAGGCCCTGGCCGCTGCGGGTGAGCCGCTGCCGGGCACCTTCGAGTACGTGGCGCGAGAGTTCCACGCGCAGGAGGTCGAAGGCTGGTCCCCAGCGCACGCCCGCAAGTGGCTTCGGTCCTGCGAGCTTGATCTGTTCCCTGTGCTGGGTGCGCTGCCGCTGGCCGGGATCAATGCCCCGGTGCTGCTGGATGCCCTGCGCCGCGTCGAGAAGCGGGGGGCCATCGAAACCGCGCACGGCCTGCGCCAGTACGCCGGGCAGGTCTTCCGCTACGGCATCCAGACCGGGCGATGCGAGCGCAACCCGTCCTTGGATCTGGCCGGCGCGCTGAAGTCCAAGCCCGTGAAGCACATGGCCGCGGTACTGGAGCCGGTCGGCGTCGGCGCGCTGCTGCGCAACATCGGCGAGTACGTCGGGCACCCGCTGACCCGTGGCGCGCTGGCGCTGTCGGCGCTGACCTTCCAGCGACCCGGCAACCTGCGGGCGATGGAGTGGGCGGAGATAGACGCCGACACCGCCATGTGGACGATTCCAGCCGCGAAGATGAAGCGCACCCTCCACGGCAAGAACAACGGCCGCCCGCATCTGGTGCCACTCGCACGGCAGGCCCTGGTGATCCTGGAAGAGCTGCGCCTGCACTCGGGATCGGGTAAGTACGTGTTCCCGTCCTTGCTGTCGGCACAGCGGTGCATGAGCGAGAACACCGTCCGGGCCGCGCTGCGCCGCATGGGCTACGGCAACGACGAGATGACCGCTCACGGGTTCCGGGCGATGGCGCGGACGCTGATCGTGGAGCGACTGCCGGGGATCAGCCCCGACGTGATCGAGGCGCAGTTGGCACACGGCAAGTCCGGGCCGTTGGGCATGGCCTATGACCGTTCCGAGTTCATGGACCAGCGCAGGCGGATGATGTGGGTGTGGGCGGACTACCTGGACCGGCTGCGCGACGGTGCGCAGGTGATCCCGATCCGGGCCGCATGACCCAAAGAGGCCCCGCATGAATGTTACAAACCTGACAACCTCTTGACGACATCAACCGACTGATGTTAGATTTATGCCATCCTGCGGGAACTAGCGCATAAAGCCACAAAATAGCCCAAAACGCGCAGTTTCCAGAGGAAAACCACCAAGCCGCCCCGCGAAAGCCGGGCGGTTTTTTTACATCTGAACCAGACCCGCACGGCACCCGCCCTGCGGGTTTTTTCGTTTCTGGAGAGCACATGCGCCAAATAACCCGCCGCCCCGTTGCGCCGATCAGTCCCGAGCTGGCAGACCTCGTGCGGCTGTCGATCAAGGACGTTTCTGCGCTGATCGGTCGCTGTCAGCAGTCGGTGCGCGACATGATCCGGGCTGGCAAGTTCCCGCCCGCTGACCATCGCGACGGCCCGAAGTGCGTTCGCTGGTCTGCCGGCACGGTGCGCCGATGGCTCGAATCGACCACCACCACCGCTGCGAAGTAAGGAGCGCGCCATGCAGACCACCCCGAAAAACGGAAAGGGCCGCCGTGCTGGAAACACGACGACCCCGATGCAGACCCCCGGCAATTTTGCCACGACGGCCGAACTCGTGACCGTGGAGCACGGCCAGCCGATGACCGACTCGCTTCTGGTGGCGGTCGAGTTCGGCAAGCGGCATGACAACGTGCTGCGCGACATCGATGCACTTCAGGCCGACCTGTCGCCGGGGTTCTGGCTCCTCAATTTTGAGGAGCGAGACTACACCGACCGCCGTGGCAAGGTGCAGCGCATGTTCCGCCTGACGCAGGCCGGCTTCACCGCGCTGGTGATGGGCTTCGCCGGCAAGAAGGCGGTTTCCCTGCGCGAGCGGTTCATTGTTGCCTTCCAGCGCATCACAGCCGAGCTGCAGCGGCTGAAGGCCATGCAGGCCGCGCCATCCTGGCAGGCCGCTCGGGTCGAGACGAAGCGGGACTTCTGCAACGTCGCCGACATGCTGCAAGAGGTGCGCGCCGACGCCGGCAAGGAAACAGGCCGCATCCACCACATGAACGAGGCGAAGTTGATCCGCTTCGCACTCACGGGCCACGAGTCGGCGAAGTGGGACCGCGACACCCTGAGCCGTGACGAGCTGAAGTTGCTCGGCAAGGTGGAGCGCCTGGACATGCGGTTGCTTGCGCGGGGGGTGCCCTTCGCCGATCGGAAAGTGTCATGCCGGGCGCTGGTGCTGGAAGCTCGCGGGCTGCTGCTGCGGGGTGCCGCATGACCCCGCGCCCGATGAGTGACACCGACCACCCGGACGCATGGGCGCCCGGTCTGCACTTGCGGCTGAAGGCGTTGAACGTCAAGTCTGTGACCCGCGCCACCGAACCCGGCGAGGTGCTGCCGGTCTGCTTGAGCCACAACCTGCGCACGGGCAACGAGGACCACCGCCACCGCTCCCGCATCGACCCGGCCCGCACTGGCGCCAATGAGGTGTTGCACGGCCCTGCGTGCCCGCTGGTGGCTTCCGAACTGGCGTGCAGCGTGCTGGAAGAGCTGGGCATCGTTCCGGCCCGCTGTGACGCCATCATGGGAGTGGAGGCCGTGATTCAGGCGCCTGAAGGGTCCGACACGCCCGCGTTCTGGTCCGAGTGCCTGCGCTGGGTCGAAAGTCGGTATCAGCACATCGTCAGCGCCGTCGTCCACCGCGACCAGTCCCGCCCACACCTTCACGTCATCGCGCTGGCCGTGGCCGATGGGAAGCTCGCAGGCCATGCGCTCACGTCCGGCGCTGGCCGGTTCACGTCGCAACGCCGCGAGTTCCTGGCACACATGCGCGACCGGCTGGGCTTGCGTCCTGATCGTCCGGTGAAGACCCTGGCCGCGCTGGCGCTGACCACGGGCAAGGGTGCCAAGACGCACGCCGCCGCCGCCCGTCGAGACGCGAAACTGAACCGCGAAGCCGGTGCCGACTGGCGGCCCGAGGCCGTGGGCATGGCGGTTGATGGGCATGGCGGTTCAGAAACCGAATGTGTCGAACCGGGCAACCGCCATGCCCACGAAAAAACCCGACCGCCTTTATTGCGTACCCCTTCGACCCCGAACACGACCAGTTACAGGCCATCCATGAAGACCCGCCGACCAGCCCCGAAGACCGCCGACAACTGGCGCCACCGCCGCCCGCCTGCCGTGCTGACGCCGACCCTTTCGGGCTGGTGCTGATCTGCGCCCGCGCCACACCTTCCACTGATTCGAGAACCACCATGACCACCACCACCGCCGCCACCGCCGCCCGCGAAGCTTTCGCCGCGATTTCCGACGCGCTGCAGCGCAACGCCGCCGCCGCAGCCAAAGCCGAGAAGCTGGGCCAGCCTGCCGAGGCAGTCGCCGCTGAGGTCCAAGGGCTGCAGCAGCAGCGCGTCGGGTTGTTTGCCCGCCTGCTGCGCACCGGCCGCCGGCCCGATGCCGAGCTGATCGAGGTCGAAGGTCGGATTGCCGCCGCTCAGGCCGGCGCGCTGACCGCAGGCGCGATGTTGCAGGCGCGTTCCGTCGTCCTGGCTGAACTGGCCGCCGAGTCGGCAACGCTGCACGCCCAGGCGGAGGCTGCGCGTCGTGATCTGCGGGCCGCCGTCCACGCCGAGGCCGTCAACGAGATCAACGACGCGATCGCCGAGTTCGACCGAGCCGCCGAGGCGCTGCGGGTCGCTCATGGGCGCGTCTGCGGTTTGGGGCGCGCCCACGCGATGAACACCGCCCGTCTGCGCGAGGACGGCATCCCGGCAGAGGCCCGCGGTTCGACCACCGCGCCGCACGCGTTCGTGATCGCGCTGCCGGGGCTGGGGCGCGCTCTGCCGGGCATGATGGGTTCTGGCGCTCGCATCGATTGCGGCGATGTGCTCCACGCCACCGTGGCCGATGCGCTGACCCGCTGGAACGCGCTGTGAAGCGCCTGTTCGAGGACGTGGGCGCGTTCCTGGCTGGCGCCGCGCTTGCGTGGTGGCTGGTCGAAACCGTTTCCCGGAGCTGCCCGCAATGACCGTCACGAAGCCACCCGCCCACCTGGAGGACCGCCCGCCCACGCTCGCCGACCTGGAGGGGGTGCGCCGCAAGCCCCGCCCGAAGGACTACGGCAAGACCACGACACCCGCACAGAAGCGCCATCCCGTGCGGGTCGATAACCGCGCAGTGCCTGCCGCGTAACTGCGCGTCAAAACGGGCTTGGAAGGGGTGCCCGCCCCTCTGCGCTGGTGTCAGGGTGCTGGCTGGCGATGCTGGGTTTCTGCGCAGCACCGAACGTGTTCAAACGCATGTTGCAACGGCTGGCGCTTCGGGGTTGACCGGCACGGGTGGATTTCTCGGCCAGTACGTGCGCGGGATTTCGCGGCGAGGTGCGCGCGTGCGCGAGGTTTCGCGGCGAGGTGCGCGCGCGACCGACGCCGACCGCGAGGCCCTGCACCAACTCGCTCAGGCTGGGCAGTCCGACCCGACCGCGTTCGTGCGCTGGGTGGCGGATCTGAGTCGCAGCGTCTGACCTGCGCAGCGACCACCACGATGAAACCGGGTTCTCGCTGTTCCTGGCTGAATCGATCCCTTCGGCGGCCGGCGCTGGGCGAAAACTTGTCCCGAGTTACAGGATTCAGCGCCAGTGAGTTACAGGAACTGACCCGAACCAGACCGGAAAACGTGACCCGAAACCGAGCGGTTTGTCGGTAGCGATAATGCAAAGTTATCGCTAGTAATCGTGGTTTATCGGGGTCTGCTGGCGCTGCATGGGGTCTGCTCGCACGGTGCGCCATGTAACCCGAAGAGGGGCGAGCCGGTGCCGTGTTCCTGGCTGGAACCGACTTCTCACCAGAGTTGGAAGAAAGTCCCCGATCACCGCCGCTCGCCCGTTCTGGCGAGCGGGGGTCGCATCTCAGATTGCACCCCTTGTGCGCCTGAGGAAAGGTGCGGAAACGCACCTTCAACCGTGAGCCGCCGCGTGCGTGCCTGCGAGCCACTCGGATTTGAAATCTGATTGGGCCGAACCGTGAGCCGCCGCGTGCGTGCCTGCGAGCTGAACTCGCCATCGATCAGCGCGACCGGGACCGTGAGCCGCCGCGTGCGTGCCTGCGAGCTGAACTCGCCATCGATCAGCGCGACCGGGACCGTGAGCCGCCGCGTGCGTGCCTGCGAGCTGAACTCGCCATCGATCAGCGCGACCGGGACCGTGCGCCGCCGCGTGCGTGCCTGCGAGCTGAACTCGCTTCTGGGGAGCAGGTGCCGACTACTACGAAACTTTCGTGGTTTGAGACTTCCGCCAGTGGCTGAGGTGTCTTTCACGACCTGCCCGTAAAAGCCAAATGCGGGTGCTGCTGGCGATACCGGACGGCCTGGTATCGGTGGCGCCATGCTGCCCGATGGGGTGCATCTGCTGCACCTCACGGCCGGCGCACCCTCATTTCAACCGAGGGTGACGATGTGCAGTTTCTGCAGAACGACCCGATCGCCTGAGATGGTCCAGAACTGGAGCATCCCGGACGACTGGCCGAAAGTGGCCCGATGTTCTGGGGTCGCGTTTCACTACCCCATCCGACCCCTGACGGCCGGCCAAAGGGGGTGCAGGATCGGCACCCCCTTGCAGTGGCCGAAGGGTCGGCATTCAACGCAGACCCCTGCCCGTCGCTGCAATGGTGTCGGCAGTACCGACATCATCCCGCTTGTCGCTACCCGAGTCGCTGGGCGTGTCGCTATGCGATGCGCTGACTGACTCGCTCACCGCTGCCAGCCTCTGATATCAGACCTGACATCAATGCAGAAATCAGCCCTGACATCAGGACCGGCAAGTGGCTCGGGAATCGCTACCCTCTGCAGAATCAAGCACTTAGGGTGCAATCCAACCGTGAACCACGGATGCGCAACGGTGCGTCACTGCTGGGCAACGGTGGCCGGGATGACCACCGAACCGGGAAATCCCGGAGCGGTCGAGAAAGTCCGAGGTGGCGCCTGATCCGTGCTGATCTGGTGTATGCTGGCGCCGTCACTGCACACCAGTGACACGGGTTTGACAGCCCGGATGCTTAGGCGCAGAAGCCGCGCCACAAGGTAGCGGCTTTTTCACGTCCCTGACGTGCTGCGCGCATGGTTCCGTCTATGGCGGGCCGTGTTGGGAGGGCGCAAGCCCTGCCGGAACCTAAGCCCGGTCTGTCAACCCGACACGCGCCCGCCACCCCTGTTTGACAGCGGGGGAGGCAGGTTCAAGACCTGTTGCTTAGGAGCCTTTCATGGCTGGTACCCTCATTGCGCCCACGTCGCGCACCCTTCACCTTCCGGTGAACCCGTCCCCCCGCATCGCCCCCGTCACCGAGTACGCCCGCGCTTTCATGCTGCGCCGCGCCCGTGAGCGTGCCGAACGCAACGCCGCCCGCCGTGCCACCCGCCGCGCCGAACTGCGCGCCCGTGCTTTCGAGCTGGTGGCCGCCGATCGCCTGACCGGGAGGGGCTGAGCATGTCCGACACCCTCAAAACTGGCCCGAACGCGGCTGGCGCTGCTGATCTGCGCGCGCTGGCGCTGAAGCTGGACACTGCCGCCGACAACGCGGAAGACTTCGACGATGAAACGTCGTGTCTGGAGGCGGCCAAGGCCCTGCGCGAGCTGGCAGACCTGCGCACCCCTGCTGCTGCGCCTGACGTGTCCGAGCTTGCGCCCGTGACCATCGACGACACCGAGCGGCTGGCCGTCGCTGGTCAACTGCTGGGCGACATCGCGCAGCACATCGCATCGGCCCGCGCCACGTTGCGCGAGCTGGCAGACACCGACCCGGCGCATGGTGTCGCCGACCTGCTGGCCGTGGCCGGCTTCCTGGCTGATTTCGGCGCCGCGCTGGCCGGTGAGCCGGGACACGCGGGCGACCCGAGGGACTGGTTCCTGAAGCCGACCACCCGCGCCGCCGTCGATGCGCTGGGCAAGGGGCGCGCATGACCACGACCCACACCCCCGGCCCGTGGTCCTTCGATCCTGCGCATGGTGCCGTCCTGAGTGCTGACGGTCACGCTGTGGCTGTGCTGTGCTTCCACGGTGCCGAGAGCATGGCGCAAGAGGACGCAAACGGCCGTCTGCTGGCCGCTGCCCCTGAGCTGCTGCGATGCACCGTGCTGGCGCTGGAAGAGCTGCAGAAGGCCGAACGGCTGCACCGACTGGCCGGCGTAGACCTGCGCCCGCTGGAAGCCGCCATCAAGGCCGCCACGCCCCCGCCGTGACCACCGCCCGGCGCTGATCGGGCAAACCCACACCACCAACCGCGAGCAGTGCCAGAAATGGCGCCGCTTGCCTTCGCTCGCCTGTACGTCCCGCGCGCTGGTCCTTGGACTTGTGACCAGCGCAACACGGCCCGGCTCGGTAGCGAGGTTTCCAAGTCGCCAGAGCGGACACCATCCAAAGCGACACCCAAAGGCGAAAGCTCAGACGGGGGATGGCTGGCACCAGTGCCGGGAACTGAGCTGCTGCACGCTGCTGGAAGGCGTGCCGCCCGGATAAGCGCCCATTCCCGTCCTACGGGCAAGGCACCCCGGCAAGCCCTGAACCTGCTGCACTGCGGGTTTGGGGAAAGGCTTGCCGGCGTCACAACCCTTCCGAGCCTTGAGCAACCCAGGGAATCGGGGTCAATCAAGTCACCGATGCGCAGCGAGTACAGGCAGACGCTGCCCCGTGTTCCCCAAGGAAGTCTTTCAATCGGTCTTTCCGCGGAGACAGTGGAACCCGCCCGCCGATCGGTGGCGCCAGCCACATGCACCTTGGAGACTGTGACGCCGGGAAACTCCGATTGTCCGGGATGCGGCGGAACGGTGGCGCCAGCCACATGCACCCCCGCCAAGCGAGACCCCCCCGCCTTCCCGCCGTCGTGGCTCTTCCTGGTTGAGCTGCCGGACGTGACCGTTCCTCAGAATCGAGGTTCGACCATCTGGAGGACGTGCGCGCAATGGTCCGGGCTGGCGTTGCTGGCCGGCACGATCCTGTTGCCCAGGCTGAGGACTGGCACCAAGGGGAAGGGCTACGGGTCGCCGATCTGCTTGGCACTGCCCGATGGACCGCCGCCCGCCAGTCGCCAGTCGAGGTCGAGTCGCCAGTCGTCACGCCAGTCGAGGTCGAGTCGCCAGTCGTCACGCCAGTCGAGGTCGAGTCGCCAGTCGTCACGGCGGTCATCCTGGTCGAGAGCCACGTCGTCACCGCCGACCATCTGGAGGACGTGCGCGCAATGGTCCGGGCTGGCGTTGCTGATCGTGGCGGAGGTGCCACGCTGGCCGCCTGATCCGCCCGAAACATGGGCATCGGGTTAGATCATGGGTAACTCTGCGGGTAACTGTTCGGGTTTCTTCCGTGAATTTCGATGCAAATCAATAGCTTGCATCTGAAATGTGATTCCCATCACCGCTCCAAATCAGGCCCCGGCAAGCTACGCAAACCCCAAAAAGCCCTTGAGAATCAACGCTCTAGGGCTTTTTTGTTGCCCAAGGAACCCCAAGAAGCGCCGCTTGAACCT
>JAAFKB010000117.1 GCA_013299055.1 Sphaerotilus sp. | reverse complement strand
GCGGGCAGTGCGCTGGTGCTGGTCAGCCACGATGCGCGGCTGGCGGCGCAGTTCTCCCGCCACGTCGATCTGCCGCAACTCAACCGCGCCGCCGCATGACCGCCTTGCTGCACCTCGCCGCCCGCAGTGCCTGGAACCGCCGCTTCGTGCTCGGGCTGGTCGTCGCCTCGATCGCGCTGTCCACCTGCCTGCTGCTGGGCATCGAGCGGGTGCGTCAGGACGTGCGGCACAACTTCTCGCAGTCGGTGTCCGGCACCGACCTGATCGTCGGGGCGCGGACTGGCTCGGTGCAGTTGATGCTGTACGCGGTCTTCCGGCTGGGCAGCGCGACCCAGAACATCCGCTGGGACAGCGTGCAGGCGCTGGCCAGGCAGCGGCAAGTCGCCTGGGTCGTGCCGGTCTCGCTGGGGGATTCGCACCGGGGGTTCTCGGTCATCGGCACCACGCCGGGCTATTTCGCGCATTTCCGCCATGGCGAGCGCCAGCCGCTGGTGCTGGCGCAGGGCCGTGCGTTCGGCGAGGGCCCTGTCCACGTCTACGAAGCCGTGCTGGGCGCCGAGGTGGCCGAGCGGCTCGGGTACGCGGTTGGTCAGCAGATCGTGCTGAGCCATGGCGACGGCGCGTTCACCGCCAACGACCACGCCGACAAGCCCTTCACCGTCGTCGGCCTCCTGCAGCCCACGGGCACACCGGTCGATCGCTCGGTCCACATCCCGCTCGGTGGCATGGAGGCGATCCACCTCGACTGGGTGGCCGGGGCGCCCATGCCCGGCATGGCCGTCACCGCCGAGGCTGCCACCACGCAGGATCTGACACCCCGCAGCGTCACCGCTGCTCTGGTCGGGCTGAAGAGCCGCGCTGCCGTGTTCTCGGTGCAACGCTGGGTGTCGGGCTACCCGGACGAGCCGCTGATGGCGGTGTTGCCTGGGGTGGCGCTGGACGCGCTGTGGGAGGTCATCGGCGCGGGCGAACGGGCCTTGCTGGCGGTGAGCGGGCTGGTGTCGGTGGTGAGCCTGGCGGGGTTGATGGCGGTGGTCATGGCCGGGCTGAACGAGCGGCGGCGCGAGCTGGCGATCCTGCGCTCGGTGGGCGCCGGACCGTGGCAGGTGCTGGGGCTGCTGGCGGTGGAGGGCGCGCTGGTGACCGGGCTGGGTGTCGTGCTCGGGTCGGGGGTCTGCTACGGGTTGATCGCGGCGCTGGGCGACTGGGCTGGGCGGCACTGGGGCGTGGCGCTGCGGCTGGGCTGGCCAGGGCCGGGCGAGTGGTGGCTGCTTTGTGGCTTGCTGATGGGGGGCTGGCTGGCGAGCCTGGTTCCCGGCTATCGTGCGTACCGCCTGTCGCTGGCGGATGGCCTGTCGCCAAGAATCTGAGGAACCGCACCATGTCGAATGCGTTGAATGCGCAGAACGAGTCGATCGCCAAGGGCTGGAGCCGCCGCGTGTGGCTGGGGCTGGGGGCCCTGCTGGCGGTGCCGCTGCTGGCCCAGGCCGCACCACCCGCCAAGGCCACCAAGCCCGCTGGCGTGCGCGAACTCAAGTGGGAAGAGCTGGTCCCGCCCGGCTGGGATCCCATGAAGCTGCTGCGCAGCAAGGGCGACCTGTCGCGCCTGCAGGACGGCGATCCGCAGACCAACACCCTGATGCGCGAGGTCCGCGAAGTCTGGGACAACGCGCCGATCCGCCCCGAACTCGCCGGCCAGAAGGTCAAGCTGCCCGGCTACCTCGTCCCGCTCGAAGGCCAGAGCGGCGAGTGGAAGGAGTTCCTGGTCGTGCCGTACTTCGGCGCCTGCGTCCACTCGCCGCCGCCGCCAGCCAACCAGATCGTGCATGTGAAAGCCGCCATTCCCGCCAAGGGGCTGCGCAGCATGGACACCGTCTGGGTCACGGGCACGATGCG
The DNA here is from genome assembly GCA_013299055.1 of Sphaerotilus sp. Taxonomy (GTDB): domain Bacteria; phylum Pseudomonadota; class Gammaproteobacteria; order Burkholderiales; family Burkholderiaceae_C; genus Sphaerotilus. The sequence continues at coordinate 7,184 of JAAFKB010000117.1, read as the reverse complement.
CACCGAGCGCCGCGACACCGACATGGGGGTGAGCGGCTACACGATCGACGGCGCGACGGTGGAGAAGTACGTCGAGCCGCCGCTGCCGAAGTGATGGGCGTTGGCGCCGCTTGCCCTCATACAATTCCCTGATGCTCAGACGCTGGCTCGCCTTGTTCCTGCTCTTGCTGCAACTGCAGCCGGCAGTGGCGTTCATGCCTGGCCATGCGGTGGAGGCCCTGGTGCAGGAGGTCCAGCACACCGCCGCCCACCAGATCGGGCAAGGCCATCACCACGACGACGTGCTGAGCCTGCAATCCGAAGAGGATGGTCAGGCCGTGGCACATGTCCACCATGACGCGGGCCACCATTCGGTGCTGCTGACGTCAAGCCCTGCCCTGGCGGTGCCCAGCCCGGCGTCCGCGCATCGGGCGGGTTTTCACGCGGGGCATCTGCCCGACCCCTGTCTTGAAGGGCCCCTGCGCCCACCCCGTTTCTCCGTGTGATCTTCCTGCGGCCGGGCGAGTCCCGCCGCGCTCGAAGCATCCTTTCCGACAACAGTGCAGGGCAAGCGCACGGCTGCCCTGCGCGTCGGTTGCCGTTCACGACACGGACACGGAGTTCCATGAACAAGTTCATCACTTTCCTGCCGCGGGGCCTGTGGCTGGCCGCGCTCGCCTTGTTGCCCTCGCTGCTGTGGGCCCACGGCATTTCGCCCGAAGACCGCCAGCGCATGCTGGACGGCGGCTACCTGCAGTACATCGGCCTCGGTGCCACCCACATGCTCACCGGGTACGACCACCTGCTGTTCCTGTTCGGCGTGGTGTTCTTCCTCACGACCTTCAAGGACGTGGCGAAGTTCGTCACCGTCTTCACGCTCGGGCACTGCATCACGCTGGTCTTCGCCACGTTCTACGGCATCACCTGGAACTACTTCCTGATCGATGCCGTGATCGCGCTGAGCGTCATGTACAAGGGCTTCGACAACCTCGGCGGCTTCCAGCGGGTCTTCGAGATGGAGAAATCCCCCAGCCTGCTGGGCGCGGTGTTCGGCTTCGGCCTGCTGCACGGCTTCGGTCTGTCCACCCGGCTGCAGCAATTGCCGCTCGGCGACGACAGCACCAGCATGCTGCTGCGCATCCTCAGCTTCAACGTCGGGGTGGAACTCGGCCAGATCGCTGCACTGGCGGGCATGGTGGCGGTGCTGGCCTGGTGGCGGCACACGCACTCGTTCCGCCGCATCAGCCATGCAGCCAACCTGCTGCTGGTCGCGCTGGGGGGCTTGCTGCTGCTCATGCAGTTGCATGGCTACCTGCACGACAGCGACCCCAACAGCTTCCGCTTCCCGGTCGAGGAACACCGCCATCTCCATGAAGACCTGGACGTGGAAAAGACGGTGGACCCGAACCGCAACAGCCTCTGAGCGGCTTTTCCTGTGTCCTCAATCCCTTTCCAACGGAGCATTTCCATGCACAAGACCCTTCTCGCTTCGGCCTTCGTCGCCGCCCTGTCGCTGTCGTCCGCCGCACAAGCCGGTGCCGATGCCTCCTGTCATTTCCACGGCAGCAAGCCGGCCGCAGAAACCGCCGTGGTCCAGTGCGCCACCCAGTACAAGAACAAGCTTGTCGAAGGCGGCAAGCTGGAGAAGTCCTGGCAAGCCGTCACCAAGGTGGAGAAGATGGAGCAGGTGGACGGCAAGCGCAGCAAGGAATGGAAGCTGAGCTTCAAGAACCCGGCGGCGACCGACAAGGCCAAGGACACCCTGTTCCTGTTCTATTCGCTGCCGGGCAACTTCATCGCCGCCAACCACACGGGGCAGTGACGTGGTGAAGGCACTCCGGAACGGCCCGGCGCTGCGCGGCGGCTTGCTGGCCTTGATGGCGGCGGCGCTGTTCGGCATCAGCACCCCGCTGGTGCAGCGGTTCGGGACGGGCCTGGGGGCCTTCTCCACGGCGGCGCTGCTGTATGCCGGTGCGGCGGTGCTTGGAGCGTTGCTGCGCCAGCCCGCCGAGCGTGAAGCACGGCTGCAGCGTGGCGACACCGGCCGCCTGATCGCCATGGCCGCCTTCGGCGCCGTGGTCGGTCCTGTCGCGCTGGCCTGGGGCCTGCAACGCACCAGCGGCACCAGCGCATCGCTGATGCTCACCCTGGAAGCCTTGTTCACGGCGGTGCTGGCCTGGCGGCTGTACCACGAGCGCATGGACCGCCGGGTGGGCATCGCCATGCTGCTGCTGCTGGCCGGGGGCGCCTGCCTCGTGCTGGACCAGGGGCGCGCAGGGGCGACCTCGGGGCTGGGCCTGCTGGCCGTGGCGCTGGCGACCGCCGCCTGGGGGGTGGACAACACCCTGTCCCGCGCCCTGGCGGAGCGAGATCCGTCACAGGTCGTGCTGGCGAAGTCGGCGATGGGGGCGAGCTTCTCGGGCTTGGTGGCGTTCGGCCTGGGGGAGACCCGTCCGGACGCGGTGGCCGCTGCGGGGCTGCTGCTGGTCGGCGCGACCGGGTATGGCCTGAGCTTGCGGCTGTACCTCCTGGCGCAGCGGGCCTTCGGTGCTGCCCGGACAGGCTCGGTGTTCGCCTTTGCCCCGTTCATCGGCGCGGTGGTGGCCGTGGCGGCGGGTGACCGCTCGTGGGGTTCCCTGATGCTGATCGGGTCAGGGTTGATGCTGGGCGGCGTGGTGCTGCACCTGGCCGAGTCCCATGAACATGCGCATGTCCACGACGCGCTGGCACATGAGCATGCCCATCGACATGACGACGGGCACCATGAACATGCGCACGATCCCATGCCAGAAGGGTCGCACAGCCACGCGCATGTGCATCTGCCCGTTCGGCACCAGCACGCCCATGTGCCGGATGCGCACCATGCGCACACGCACTGAAAACTCTGACGCCCGCTGGCGCCGAGCACTCTCCTGCAGGACGTTATTTGGCGGGCGGCTTGTCACACGAGGAGATGAGCTGCGTCGCCGCTTCTGAGAAGGAACGGGCCAGTTCCATTGAATTGGTATCAAACAGATCCACGCTGCCGCTCGTGTTCGGCAAATAGGCTTTGACCCCAAACCCGTCGCCATGATATGAAATGATTTCGGGTTGGTGGCCGATCAGGTGGTGGTCCATGACCGGCGTCGCGTACTCGCCCTCATAGCGCTTGATGATGCGCAGCATGCACCCGGCGCCAAATTCATAGCGCCAGGTCCAGCCGGCAAAAGCTCTGGTGCCGGCGGTGTTCATGGTTTTCAGGGCCTCGGTCTCGGCTGGACCCAGCACGACGGCTGGCAATGGCCGCATGTCGGGCACACGCTCGCACGCACTCAGAAACACCAGGGCGGCAAGCGCCGATCCGATCGACAAACCTCGATGATGAACACGGGCCATTTTCATGGTATTTCAGCTAGGAAGTGACGGGAGCACGATCAGATGTCGATTCTCGACAAATGCGCGTGAGGTTTGACAGCAAGGACCGCATGCGCACGCTGTCAACCCATTTGCGGCTGGCCAGCACCAGCACCGCAGTGGGCTCTGCGCCGACCTCCGGTGTCAGGGTGACATTGAATACCTTGTCCTGGGAGGTGATGTTGATGCGGGCTTTGTTCAAGGATATCTTTTCCTCTGCCGATCCCCAGTCGCGCATCCTGATTCCCAGCACGCATGCTTCTTTCATGGAGTATTTGAATCGTGCTTTCAAATGGGGTTCGCTGCCCAACTGGTTCATTTCCTGCAACAGTTCAGGCTGTGACATTTGCGATGCGTCCTGCAGCGGTTCATGTGCGGCGGTGTAGCCCTCTTGACAGGCGGAAATCGACAAGAACAGCCCCATCAATCCCGCGAACGAAATCAAGCGCAAGCCTCGCGAGTCCATCAGCCTGCTCCAGTGGCCTCATGGCCCGCGCTGTCCGCAGAAAACGCCCCCTCCGGCCTGGCCAGAACCTTGTCGATTGTTTTTCCGTCCATGTCGACGATTTCAAAGTGCCAGCCTCCCCAGCTCACCGTGTCCGCCTCTTTCGGCAGGCGTCCCGTGAGCAGCATCATCATGCCGCTGAGCGTGTGGTAGCGGCCTCGCTCCTCTTCGGGAACGCTGTCCAGATGGAGCCGGTCCTTCAGTTCCTGCACAGGAATATGGCCATCCAGCAGCCAGCTTCCGTCCTCGCGCTGGACGGCCCATGACGTTTGCGGATCGCGTGGGTGAAATTCTCCGGTGATGGCTTCGACGAGATCCTGGAGGGTGACAATGCCCTTCACCTCGCCGTATTCGTCGATGACGAACGCCATGTGAACATCACTGCTGCGGAAATTGTCCAGCAGTTCCATGCCCGTGATCGTTTCGGGCACGTAGAGCGGGGGTTGCAGGGGCTGATCTGCCAAGTCTCGGTCGTCTTCCCTGATGGCCCGTGATAACCACTGGCGTGCATTGATGACACCCAGCACGTCGTCAAGACTGCCGCGAACCACCGGGAAGCGTGCATGGTCGCTTTGCTCGATGCGCGAAAGGCTGACTTCGAATGGCGAGTCCACGTCCAGCATCACCACATCGGCACGCGGCATCATCAGCGAGTTGATCTGGCGATCGTCGAGTCGGAAGACATTGCGCACCATGGCGTGCTCGTGAGATTCGATCACGCCAGCCGTCGTGCCTTCTGCCAGCATGGCGTGGATCTCTTCCTCCGTCACCGCCGCGCCGCTGCCTTCACGCACACCCAGCACGCGCAACAGGCCGCGCGTGGACATGGACAGCAGCAGGACAAATGGTTTGGTTCCGATGGCCAGCCAGTTGACCGGCCGAGCCACCAGCCTGGCCAGTGTTTCCGGGTTCGATTGACCGATGCGCTTGGGGACCAGCTCGCCAACGACGATGGAGAAGTAGGTGATCAAGATGACCACCAGCCCCGTGGCACCGTAGACCGCATAGGTGTGCGGCATGCCTTGTGCTTCCAGCCAGATGGCCAGAGGCCCTGCCAGGGCCGCCTCGCCGACAATCCCGTTGAGAACCCCGATCGAGGTGATGCCGATCTGGATGGTGGACAGGAACCGGGTCGGATCTTCACCCAGCTTGACGGCGGCAGCGGCAGCGGCATCACCCTCGTCGATCAGCTTTTGCATTCTGGCCTTTCGTGCAGTGACCAGCGCGATTTCGGACATGGCAAACAGTCCGTTCAGAACGACAAGCGCAAAAAGTAAGGCGATTTCCATGACGATTCCGGAGGAGCAAAAAGGCAGGTGTCTGGCGCTGCCTGAGGACATCGGTTGATTGAAAAAACCGTGTCCTGTGCGCGATGTGTGAGGCGTGGCGGCGGGCGATCAGCGTCGCGATGACCAGCCAGAAATGCCCCGGTGTCTGGACGAGAGGTCGTCGCGGTAACAGGGAACAGCGGGAAGGGCCGCTTCGCCGCAGGCACTGCAAGCGTGCAGACGCTGCCGTGTTCCGTCAGGCTGCTTGGCTGACGCGGGATGGGGGGCGCAGCGGCCCGGCAAGAAAGGGTGTGCGGATGGCGGTCAGTGGGGCAACCACTGGTTTCGCTGCGGGAAGGCGTGCAAGCACAAACGCCAGGGACGTTGGCAGAAGTGCCAGCATTCCATTCGGCGAATCTTCCTGCGCCGGCGAGGGCAGGTCATCGAGGTGGTGGTCTTCGACCGAACCCTGGTCAGGGGGCGTGGTGGATCCGGCCAGAGACACGAGCGCCTGCTCTGGCGATACCGCGAAAGTGGGTGGCGTCTCGACTGTGCTGAGACTGGACCAGAGCAGGATGAGCGACAGAAAGAAGGTGAAGACCTTGGTGGCCATGACCGCCAGTATATCTTCCGGCCTGGGGCTGGATTTTGTGGGCGCCCTGGTGGACGTTACATGCGCACTGGATTCGAAGTGATTCAGCGACCGGCGCTGTCGTCCTTCAGCGCCTGCATCAGCGCCGCCATGTCCAGCCGCGCATGGCGCGCATCCACCGCCTGCAGCACCCGCTCGCGCCGCAGTGCCGACACCAGCCGGCTCGCCGTCTCGAAGGTCATGTCCAGCATCGCGCCCATCTCCTGGCGCGTCGGCATCCAGATCCGCCCCTGCGCGTCGCCGAACTCGCTGAGCTTGAGCAGCAGTCGCAGCATCCGGTGACGCGCCGGGCCGCGGGCGAGTTCGGTCAGCCACTCGTCGGCGTCGTCGAGCGCCCGCTGCCAGCGTTTCATCAGGTCGCGGGTGATCTCGGGATGGGCGGCCGAGAGTTCGTCGATCAGCACCCGCGGGATGCGGCAGACCTGCACTTCGGTACACGCCACGGCATCGGCCGCATAGGTCTGGTGCAGGATCGACTCCAGCCCGAGCAGGTCGGTGCGTCCGGCCAGCCGGAGGATGCGCCGCTCGCCCGCCTCGCTCGTGCGCTCCAGCCGCAGCACGCCGCTGCGCACGGTGAACACGGCGCTTCCGCTGTCCTGCGCGGCGTAGAGCATCTGGCCTGGCTCCAGCGTCAGGTCGGCGATGCGGTAGTGGATCTGGGCCAGGGCGGCCTCGTCAAGCGCACCAAACAAGGCGAACTGGCGCACGCTGCAACTGGCGCAGACGAGGGCCTGCGGGTTGTAGGGACCGGCTCCGGGAGTCAGTGGGAAGAGAGGGATGACAGGCTGGCCCATGGTGGTGTCGGGTCGGGAGCATTCGGATCGTGGGGGAGTATGGCGTGTTTGCCCCTCCGAGTGGCTGACGAGGCGCACCACCTCAGGGCAATTCCGGGTCTGGTGGATTGGCGTGAACTTTGCTAGAACCGTGTTTTGTATACATCGCTGGAGACACTTTCATGGTTCGACGCCACGCCCTCGCCCGACTGGCCGCCACGGCGGTCCTGCTCGCCGCCGCCCTGGCCCCCGCCGTGTCGAGCGCCCAGTCGGCGCTGGACGACATCACTGCCCGCAAGCAGATCAACATCGCCATTCCCACCGACTTCCCGCCCTACGGCTTCGTCGGCACCGACCTGAAACCGCAGGGCCTCGACATCGACATGGCGAACTACATCGCCGCCAAGCTCGGCGTGAAGGCCGAGCTGGTGCCCGTGACCAGCGCCAACCGCATCCCCTACCTGCAGACCAGGAAGGCCGACCTCGTGATCTCGACGCTGGGCAAGAACGCCGAGCGCGAGAAGGTGATCGACTTCACCGCCGCCTACTCGCCGTTCTTCCAGGCGGTGTTCGCGGCCAAGGGCGTGGCGATCAAGTCCGCCGCCGATCTGGCC
>JAAFKB010000116.1 GCA_013299055.1 Sphaerotilus sp. | reverse complement strand
GTTAATAATTCATTTCCATTCTTCTTTTTAATTCTTTGGCAAGAGTGTCTCCAGATGGATTTGCATTCGGATCTCGCGAGAAAATTTCTGCCAGCACGGAAATATATGTTTGCCCGAGCGCTATGGTAAGAGTACTTGCGGTTGCTGCAGATATGGCTCCACCGACTACAGTGCCTACCCCGGGAAAGAGCTTGATGAGATTCGTGACAATTGTTCGGCCTGCGAAGGTCGCCCCGCCTACGCCGATTGCTGACGTGACCAAAGTTGATAAAGTGCCTTTGGAGAGTTCCATTCCAAATGCGGATGTTATTCCTGCAATCATGCCAATCTGTATAGGTGCCAAAATTGCGGCATCCGAAAAAGGTATTGGACTTGCTCCGGCGGCGGCGGCGGCAGTGGCTGCTGCTGCAACAATCTTTTGTGATTGTGTTTTTTTGTAGTCAATGCTTGCTTTTTGCGCTGCAGCTAGCGCTCTACGCTTTCCCTCGGGGATTACCTCCGATGTTGCTTCAATAAGTTCTTTCAGCCCCGTAGCTTCCAGTCGATGCCCTTCGTCAAGGATCTCTGGTATTGCTCGAACGCGAACAAGGCTCTTGGACAGAGGTAGTAGCCTAATGACTTCATCTTTGAATCCTCGGTCGCTCCTTGCTTTGGTGATTACGGAAATAACTGGAACATGTTTGGCGAGCATCGTATGGAGATCAATTTCTGCGCTTTCAACGCGTCGACCATCTTCCTGAATGCAGATCCATGCAACGTGGATATGTCTGTTGGTATCTCGATCACTGCATCGCTCTTGAACAGTCTTGTCGAGTTCAGCGATCGTATCTTTGAAAGCTGACATCTCAAGGCCGCGCGTATCGAGGATAGTTATTGGTATGCCCTCTTTACGAATTTCTCGTGTGTTTTTGGTTACAGGACGACCTTGTCCGGTCTCAGCTAAATTACTTTGGAATACTGCGTTGATTAGCGTGCTCTTTCCGGCGCCTGACCGGCCAGCGATCAGTACATTAAATTGACCACGCTCCGTGGTTGCTTTGTTAATTGATTCTCTTAAGAGGTCATCGAGGTTTTGCATGGTGTTTTCGTGTATCGCCATTAAATTGGTGGCTTAACAGTTTCGCTGCAGTCCAGTCATCAAAAAATGACGGATTGCGCACTTGCCCCGACTGGACATTTGGCGGTTGCCAGTCAGTGTGGGCTGGCCTTTGATCGGTAAATATTCGCGAAATTTTCTGTATTTAATGATGCTTCTTGCCTTCTCTCCAGTTCCCATAAGCGACCGTCATTGTCACGGTAATCGCCCCTGCCAGAAAGGCAATCGCATAAGACGCCATCGTTTCAAGCGGAGACGTATTGTTGCTGCTGTTCATCGCATCATGTCCATTTCTTCAGTAGTTGAGCGGCCTCATGCGCCACTTGTTCCAACGCATTGGCTGCCTGGGTTTCCAGATCATCCGATCCGCAGCGTTCGCACTGCGGCGGGATGAAAATTACATCGCTGTACTGCTTGTGGATGACGGACCACCCGCAAGCACGGCAGACAAATTTCATGTAAGGATTTCTCGGCGGAATCATCGCAACCTCACCGCACCTCAAGATACTGCTGCAACTGCCGCTCCAGTTCCCCCTGCCACCCCTCCGGACTGATGATCCGCACACTCGGAATCCAATGCCGCACGATCGGCAGAATCTGATTCTGGTGCGCGACCTTCCCCGACACGATGACCCCGCCGTCTTCGAGTTCCTTTTCCAGCACCTGCGCCCCGATCAGCTTGCGACGCCGGAAATACCCCGCCGCGTCCTTGGCGATCTTCAGCACCACCTCGGTCTTCTTCTCGTTGAGCCAGATGCTGTCCTCGTCTTCCAGCAACTGCTCGATGTGCGCCGCGCGGGTGAAGGTCTGCCCGGTCGCCAGCGGGGCGCTCAGCTTGGTGAACGTGAACGCCTTGAGCCGCTCGCCGTCCAGCGCCGCCAGGTACCAGATGCCGCTGTGGTTGATCAGCTTGTACGGCGCGACATCGGCATACAGCTTCTCCCCCGCGTCCTTGCGGTAGCGGAAACCGAGGCGCTCGCGGCGCAGGATGTGCTGCTCGATCTGCCGGAAAGTGCGTGTCTGCGCCGTGTCCAGCACCTCGTAGTTCGGCCCCTTCACCAGCAGCGCCGACTCCACCCGGCTGTCCAGCAACTCGCGCAGGAAACTGCCCGACAGCGCCGGGTACAGCCCCTGGATGCCGGCCAGACAGGCAAACCGCGCCAGGTCCGTGCCGCGAATCTGCCCGAGGCGGCTCGGCTCCAGCCGGTAGCCGCCGCCCTCGACCCGCTCCAGCCCGAGGAAGGCGAACCGCTCGCAAAGATCGCGCTGCGCCGTGCGCAGGTTGACGCCGAACTCCTGGGCCAGCGCCCGAGGCTCCAGCGTCTCGCCCTCGTTGAGGCGGGCGAGGATCTGCGTCAGGCGATGCGGCAGCGTGTCGTGAGAAGGGGGATCGCGCAGGGGCATGAAAGGCCGGTCAAAAGGGAACAGACGGGTCCGGCATCAGGGGCTTTTTCTTGTTTTCGCCCTGCGCCAGATCAATGTTGGTGTGCGTTCTTTTCAGTGCGGGAGTCTGAACAAGGACCGCGACAGCCGGTGTCGCAGGTGAAAAAATCTCCGTGACTTTTGCCACGAAATTACATACCTGCCGGTACCAATGCCCGATGCCATCGTCGCGATGGGCTTGTTCCTCAGAGCAGCAGTCCCTGTCCCATCAACTCCTCCACGATGTCGGCCTGCACCAGATCCCGCCGCCGCTTCGCCTCCTCGCGGTGCGGCGCCTTGTCCGCCATCCACCGCTTGAATTCGACAAACGCCGCCGGGGCGATGGTGCGCATCAGCGCCATGCGGCCGGTCGCCGAGATCACGAGGTGCTCGAACCGGGGCGCCTGCGTCAGCACCGCTGCACGCATGGCCTGCACCAGCCACAGATCACCTTCGTCGTCCGAGAATCGGAAGGGATGCGGATCGTCGCCTTCCGGCTGCCGCCGCAGAAAATCCACCTCGAAGCCCCGGGCGTTGATCGCGGTCTCGTCCTGACCCTCCTTTCGCTCGAAGGTCGGATCGGCCCGCTGCAGCACGCCCAGCATCGACGTGTCCAGCCGCGCCAGATCGGTCATGAACTGCACCCGCCGCCGGGCGTCCCACAGCAGGTCCACATCCTGCGTCGCCAGCGCCCTCTGCACGATCCGCACCCCGGCCGCCGCCTCGTAGGCATACAGCGCGTGCGTGCCCACGACCGTGAAGTGCGTGCCCAGTCCGCTGTCTTCCAGCGTCTGCAGGATGGCGATGACCATCGCCGGCACCCGGCCCGCCTTGACCGCCTTGTTCATGCGCTCGGCCTCGGTCAACGCTTCGCGCAGCGAGGCCAGCCGCGCCTGCAGCACCTGCTTGCGGCTGGTGAACTCGGCATGGATCTTTTCCGTCTCGGCGGAGCGGCGACCCAGCCGGGTCTGCCGCCGGTCGGACAGGGATTTGACCAAGTATTCGTACTCCCCCTCGCGCTTCCAGTACAGGCTGCCGCTGTACGGCCGCGCCAGCGCCTTGACGCGCATGAACTCGGTGAAGACCGTGGCCGCGTCGATGCTCTGGCGTGTGGCGTTGTCAGGCAGGGGCAGGTAGTTCATGAGGATTCACCGTATAAAAATCAACATCTGATTTTGTACGGTGAATTGTGATCTGCTTTCGTCTTGGTGTCCGGTTCACGGCCACTTGGAGCACTAAACTCACTGCGATGAACGCCACCCCTGCTGTTGCTGATGCTCTGCCCCGGCGCAAGCTGCCGATTGGCATCCAGACCTTCCGCGAGATCCGCGAAGAGGACCACTACTACGTGGACAAGACAGGGCTGGCGATCGACCTGATCGAGTCGGGCAAGCACTACTTCCTGAGTCGGCCGAGGCGCTTCGGCAAGAGCCTGTTGCTGGACACGTTCAAGGCGCTGTTCGAGGGCGAGCGGGCGCTGTTCGAGGGACTGGCGGCCGAAACGCGCTGGGACTGGACGCGCCGCCATCCGGTGATCCGTATCGACTTCGGTGGCGGCATCCTGCAAAGCCGCGCTGAACTCGACCGGCGCATTCTCGATCAGTTGCGCGTCAACCGTGAGGCGCTGGGCATCCCCGTGCTGACCGGGCCGCAAGCCGACGATGTGACCGGTCAGTTCGCCGAGCTGATCCGGCTGGCGCATGTGCAGCACGGCGCACCGGCGGTGGTGCTGATCGACGAGTACGACAAGCCGATCCTGGACAACATCACCGACCGGGAGACGGCCACGGTGATGCGCGACGGGCTGCGCAACCTGTACTCGGTGCTGAAAGGATCGGACGCGCACCTGAAGTTCGTGTTCATCACGGGGGTGTCGAAGTTCAGCAAGGTCAGCCTGTTCTCGGGGCTGAACAACCTGTTCGACATCACGCTGGAGGCGCGCTGGAGCGCCCTGTGCGGGTACACGGACGAGGACGTGAACACGGTGTTCGCGCCGGAGCTGCCGGGGTTGGACCGCGAGGAGATCCGCCGCTGGTACAACGGCTACAACTGGCTAGGCACGTCGGTGTACAACCCCTACGACCTGCTGCTGCTGTTCCGGACGAGGGTGTTTCGGCCCTATTGGTTCGAGACTGGCACGCCGACGTTCCTGGTGGAGATGCTGGCGAGTCGGCACTGGTACACGCCAGACCTGTCGCGCACGGTGGCCACCGAGACGCTGCTGTCAGCGTTCGATGTGGACCGGATCGAGACGGAGGCGCTGCTGTTCCAGGCGGGCTACCTGACGATCGACAGCGTGTGGGCGATCCCTGGGCGGCGGGAGTTCACGCTGAAGTACCCGAACAAGGAGGTGCAGGCGAGCTTGAACGACAGCCTGCTGCGGGTCTTGACGGGCGGGGCGAAGTATTCGGAGCCGCAGGTGAGCCGCTTGTACCGACTGCTGCAGGCGGGGGATGTGGCCGGGCTGCGCGGGCTGTTCCACGCCTTCTACGCGAGCATCCCGCACGACTGGTACCGCGACAACGACATCGCGAAATTCGAGGGCTATTACGCGAGCGTGTTCTACAGCCACTTCGCGGCGCTGGGTTTCGACATCCGGGTGGAGGAGACGACGAACCACGGTCGGATCGACATGGCGGTGGAGTTCGGCGGGGCGGTGTGGATCTTCGAGTTCAAGGTGGTGGAACTCGACCCGGAGGGCAAGGCACTGGCGCAGATCAAGGCCAACGGCTACGCGGACAAGTACCGGGGGCGGGGCGAGCCGATTCACCTTGTCGGGGTGGAGTTCAGCCGGGATTCGCGCAACATCGTCGCCTTCGAGACGGAAACCTGGCGCTGAGTCGATTCAGCGTCATCGGTCAGGCGGCAAAAGTGACCTCCCGAGGTCCACGCGACACGCCCTGTCGCAGGGCACGTTTATCCTGCGCACCTTGATATTTTTCAATCAGGGATGGATTCATGTCTACCGAGCTGACCGTGGTGCCCGCCGAGCCGGGTGCCCTTGAAAGCCCTGCCGCGTCGGCGATGCTGGCCGACTGGCTGCACGCCTATGCGCGGCGCGACCGATCCCAATCGCTGGACGAGTGGCTGGCCGAGATGATCGAGCGCCGGGCGGTGATGGCCCGCGAGCAGGCACTGCGCGAGGCGGTGGAGATCATCGGCTACATCGACGACGGCCATGCGCTGCACGACGACCTGCGCCAGCACCGCCGCAAGGGCAAGTCGCGCAGCAGTTGGATCGCGCAGAAGGTCGAGAGCGTCGCCGAGTGGGCGCAGGCGAATCCGGCCGACATCGCGGCCGTGCTGGCCCTGCTGACTGGCGGGCGGCGGGACGGGGTGCCGGACCATGCCACCGACGGGGACTGGGCGCTGCGGCTGCCCCGGAAGAAGACGGAACCGTTTGTCTGGAACGACGTGTCCCGCATCGACGTGGCCACGCTCATCGAGCAGTGCGCACGGGGTGGTTCGGCGCAGGACGTGCTGGACCAGGCCGGGCGCGACCTGCTGAGCGAGGCGGCGGATCGGCTGCTGGCGGACCATCCGCAGGCACGGCAGTTGGTGCAGGACTATCTGGAGGGACGGCTCGATCCGGTCCTGCGCAACGGGATGCAGGCGACGCTGGCTTCGGCCACGGCGCTGGCTGCGCGGCGTGGGTTGCTGGGGTCGGAGGTGCTGGAGTTCGTGCAGGGCGACACGGTGATGCCCGGCTGGTTCGCGCACCAGACGTTGCTGGGCACCGAGCGGATGCGCGTGCTGCATGACCTCGGCAGCGGCCGCCTGGATGCCGACGAGGCGCTCGACCGGCTCGCCGATCACACCACGGCGATGAGCACCAAGGCGCTGAAGGACATTTGCGGGCGGGTTGGCGGGCAGATCGGCGAAAAGCTGGCGGGCATGATCCCGTGGATCGGCCCGTTCCTGTCTCCGGTCGGGCGCAAGGTGGGGCGCTGGCTGGGTGACAAGGTGGGCGAGTTCGCGGGTGGCAAGGTTGGGCAGGCGGTCAGCAAGGGCGTGTCCTATGTCAAGAACACCGCCCAGAAGGTGGTGTCGTCGGTCAGCAATGCGGTGTCGAGTGCCGCGAGTTATGTGTCAAACGCAGTCTCAAACGCAGCAAGTTCGGTTGCCTCATTTTTTGGTTTTTGAGAATTCATGAAATTAATCAAATTCGATCTGCCCCTTGACGGCACCAAGGTCAAGAACCTCGATGAATTGCGCGAGCACTTCACGGCGGAAATCATCGCGCATGGCCGCAGCGGCCTGCTGCTGCGCTGGCTGCGGTCGCGTGGGCTGGCGCAGGAGGCGGGGGCCGTGGAGTCATTGGGGGCGGGCGGGCTGGCGGATGAGCCGCTGTTTCGGGGCCTGTGCGGGGTCTTCGGCATCGAGGTGGACGAACTGATCCTGTCGGCGATGTTCGGCGCGGCGGGGCAGCAGGCGTCTCCGAGCGGCGGGACGGCCCGGCAGATCGAGGCGACCTACGGCCAGATGATCGCCGAGATGGACACCGCGCTCGACAAGGTGATCGCCGAGCGGTCGCCCCTGTCGGCGGCGGTGAATCCCGAGGTGGGCCGCGAAGTGCAGAACCGCATCCGGCTGGTGTATCTGCGTGCGCTGGCGCAGGAACTGTCCCATCCCGTCGTCAAGGGCTTGATGGCGCAGCGGGCCGACGCGCTCGACACCGATATCAACGGCCAGTTGGATGAGTCCGAGCGGCGCAAGGCCCGTGCGGTCGCGCTGGCGTTCAAGGCGATTGCCGCGCATTTTTCGCTCGTGGCACCCGAGAAAGCGTCGGAGACCACCGCATGAGCACGACAGGCATGACCTTGATCGACACCCTGCGCTCCCATGTCGAATCCCATTACCCGGTCCTGTACCTCGTCACCCACGAGGAACCCGAAGCCGACGCCCTGATCCGCACGCTGGCGGCGGACGGCGAGCGCCGCATCGTTGAATGGAACCTCGCACGCGGGCTGGTCGATTTCGAGACGCGCCAGCCCAAGGCGGCGTGGTGTCCCCTGACCGACGCGCTCGACAACCTGCTGCAACAGGACTTCACCCGCGACACCTTCATCGTCATCCGCGACGCCCACCTCGGCCTGCGCGACGCGCCGGTCGCGGTGGCACGGCTCAAGGCGCTGATCGCCCGCAATCTGGCTGACGACGAGCACAGCGTGACGATCTTCCTGGTGTCGTCGCAGCCTTGCGTGCCGCCCGAGCTGGAGAAGTTCATCACCTTGTTCGATCTGCCGCTGCCCGACGAGGCGGCGATCCAGGGCGAGATCCGCAAGTACGTGGACGCCTACGGCCTGACCATCGAGGACGGCACGCTGGCCAAGCTGACCAACGCCTTCCAGGGCCTGACGCGCTACGAGATCGGCCAGCTCATCAACCGGGGTTTCCAGCAGGACGGCCGCATCGACCTCGACGACATCGACCTCGTCCACGCCGAGAAGCGCCAGATCATCCGCAAGAGCGGCACGCTGGAGATGCTGGAGGTGCGCGAGCGGCTCGATGACATCGGCGGGCTGGACAAGCTCAAGCCGTGGCTGAAGCAGAAGGCGGCGGTGCTGGCGGACTGGCCGGCGGCGCGGGCGTTCGGGGTGGAGCCGCCGAGGGGCGTGATGATCGTCGGGATGCCGGGCTGCGGCAAATCGCTGACGGCCAAGGCGGCGGCGACGCTGTTCAACCTGCCGCTGCTCAAGCTCGACATGGGGTCGATGATGGGCAAGTACGTCGGCGAGAGCGAGGCCAACATGCGCCGGGCGCTGCGGGTGGCTGAGGCGGTGAGTCCGTGCGTGCTGTGGGTCGATGAGGTCGAGAAGGCGTTTGTCGGCGTCGGGCGGGGCGGCGGCGGTGGGGGTGGTGCGGACGTGGCGACCCGGCTGTTCGGCTATTTCCTGACGTGGATGCAGGAGAAGACACAGCAGGTGTTCGTGATCGGCACGGCCAACGACGTGTCCTCGCTGCCGCCGGAATTGCTGCGCAAGGGGCGCTTCGACGAGGTGTTCTATGTCGATTTCCCGAAGGAAGCCGAGCGGGCGGAGATCTTCAGGGTTCACCTGAACAAGCGCGGCAAGCTGGGCCAGCGGGTGCTGGTGGACAGGCTGGCCAAGGCCACGGATGGTTATTCGGGCGCCGACATCGAGTCCATCGTCAAGGAGGCGATCGAGCAGGCGTTTGTCGCGGGCGGCGCGGCCATCGACACCGAGCGCCTGCTGGCCGTCATCAAGGCCACGCATCCGCTGCGGGACGTGATGAAGGACAAGGTCAAGGAATACCGGGATCGGTTTGATGCGATGAAAATTAAGGAGGCGGCATGAGATTTGACATTCCCTATGATTTTGCTGGGGTGGCGCTTCCTGCGTTTAAGCAAGCTCGCCTTTTTGGGGTTGGTAGTCCATTTGTGAGTCCGGCATTACATAAATTTCTTATTGATTTAAAGAATGCACATATTGCTTCTTGGTTTGAATGGAGTGAATTGAAAGAAGGCATCCGCAGAAGAAAATTATCTGTACATGGAGCCTGGGTTGATGATGAATATATTAACAATATTCATATCGAGTGGCATCCTGATGGCATAGTGGAACGTTACAATTCTGTTTGT
>JAAFKB010000115.1 GCA_013299055.1 Sphaerotilus sp. | reverse complement strand
CGCTGTTGCCGGAGGTGCTGCGCAGTGCGTTGACCGACGACGGGCCGCTGCGCGCGCTGGTGGCCGTGATGTCGCAACTGCATGCGCCGGTGGAGTCGCTGCTCGGCGACATCGACACCGTCTTCCGCCCCGGTGCCACGGACGATGCCTTCGTGCCCGTGCTCGCGCAGTGGGCTGGCATGGACCGGCTGCTGGTCCCGCCACTGCCCGCGGACGCGGTCTCCACCGGCAACGGCCGCCTGCGTGCGCTGCTGATGCGGGCGGCCTGGCTCTCGCAGTGGCGTGGCACGCGGGTCGGGCTGGTGGCCTTCCTCGAAACAGCCTGCGGCGTGCAGGGTGTCGAGATCGACGAACACGTCATCGGCCCGGACGGCCAACCGATGCCGTTTCACCTGCGCGTGCAGGCGCCTGCGTCGCTGCTGGCCCACCGGCCGCTGATCGAGCGCATCCTGGAGGCCGAGAAACCGGCCTACGCGACCTGCGAACTTGTCTTCAAGACCCACGATGAGGAGCCATCCCGATGACACGATTGTTCGACATCACCACCACCCAGGACTCGCTCGAACTCGACCGCCAAGGCCAGGGCAAGGTCGTGTTCACGGTGACCAACGTGACACAGCAGCCCCAGCGTTGCGGCTTGCGGCCCCGGGGGCTCGATGCAGGCAAGGCCGGCTGGCTCCGTCTGGCCGGGGAGGCCGAACGCGATTTCGTGCCCGGCATGGTCCACCAGGTGGAGGTCGGCATCGCGGTTCCTCCCGGCACGCCGCTGGAGAAATTCCGGCTGCGGCTGGATGCCTATTCGGTGGCCAACCCGGACGACGATTTCACGGAAGGACCGCTGGTCCAGGTGAACCCGCCGCCCGCTGCCACCCCTGCGCCGGAGGGTGGGGGGCGCATGCCGTGGTGGGTCTGGCTGGTGATCGCGCTGGCCGTGCTGGCGGTCGGCGGGCTGGCGTTCCATCTGATGAGCCGCAAGGCACCTCCCGTCATCAGCCCGCCACCTCCCGCCTCGGCGCCTGCTTCGACCCCCACCCCGCCGCCGCCGCCGCCCCGGCTGGTCGAGTTCGACAACCCGCGGATCGAGGCCGGGGGTCGTCTGGTGGGCCTGGACGTGTGCCGCGAGTGGGGCGCCAACTGCGGGCAGGCGGCCGCCACGGCGTTCTGTCAGCAGAAGGGCCACGGCGCAGCCCACAGCTTCAAGGTGACGCAGGACGCGCCGCCGACCGCCATCATCAGCACGCAGCAGGTGTGCGACGCCCCCGGCTGCGACCGCATCAACTGGATCCAGTGCGGTCCGCGCCTGACCGGGCCGATACGGCTGCCGCGGGAGACCCTGCTGCAGCTCGACCAGATACGGCTCAAGGGCAAGCACCTCTCGCAGCCGGAATGAGGGGCGGCACGGCATGTCTCGCCACCAGAAAATCGCCCTGGCCTTCGGGCTGTTGCTGCTGCTGGCGCTGGCGGCGTGGATGGCGCTGCGCGGCAACCCGTCCGCGCAGTGCGGCCCCGACACCCCCCGCTGCGACAACAGCCCGCACCTCCAGCCAGCCGACTGGATGCAGGCGCTGGGCGGGGCGCTGGAGACGCCCGACCAGCGGGCACAGGTGCGCCAGGGGCGGCAACTGCGCGCCGCGGGCAGCGGGTCCGTGACCTTCGACATCGCGCCGGCGGTGGACGGTCAGCCCGCGCTGCGCACGCTGAAGCTGCGGCTGGTGGCGGGCGGCCCGGCCACGCTGTGGCTGCGCAACGTGGAGCGGCTGGGCGGGGACATGGACCAGCAGGAAAACCCGCAGCGTTTGCCGGACGGGAGCCGCCGTGACGCGGGCACGCTGTCCTATGCCGTGGGCAAGGCGGGCGCGCGCCTTGTCATGCAGTGCAAGTCGTCCTGCGAGCTGCTCGTCGAGTAGCCCGCGAACCCGAACCCGTGCCGGTCAGCCCAGCGCCCGCCAGACGGACCGCAGGGCGGCCACGACGGCATGGATGGCCCACAGCAGTCCGACCACGGCCACCACGATGGCGCCGACCAGGTCGGTGATGCTGACCAGCGGCCCCGGCACCATCCCATGCAGGAAGGCCACCAGCAACCCGGCGACGACCGACGTACACCACAGCAGCACGAGGCCCTTGATCAGCAGGAAACGCGGGTGTGCCAGCAGCAGGCAGACCCCGCAGCCAAGTTTCAGCAGCAGCAGCATGGCGAGCATCTGCGAGGCGGCCGGGCGGTCGAAGTGTCCCCAGACAGCCAGATATGCCACGGTGCCGAAGGGCGGAGCCAGCAGCAGCGACAGCATCACGCCCAGGGCTTGCAGGCCGGTGAAGACCAGCGCCAGGCCCCCCAGCAGCACCAGCACCGACACCACCAGCGTGACGAGGCCCTGGGTGCGGCCGTGCAACTCCTGGGACAACAGGAACTGCAGTCCCATCAGCCCGAGGGTCAGCATCAGCAGGGCATCGACCAGCACGATCGACTGCACGCCCCAGCCATCGGTCTGGTGCTGCATTCCCGGAACCGACACCGCCTGGGCAGATCCGAGCACCAGGGCCGAACCTGCCTCCAGCAGCACGGTCAACACCACCAGCACCAGGGCCAGCACGAAGAAGGGCTTGCGGATGGCATCGGACATGTGAAGATCCTTGCAGTCGCTGACGTGGGCCTGTGCGCGTCATGCGTTGCCGATTATGGCCCTGCCCGATGAGGAACTTGCACCATGACGACCACCCCGATCAACCCGACCACTTCCGCCACCACCTCAACCCCTACCGAAACCGCCATCCTCGCCGGTGGCTGCTTCTGGGGCATGCAGGAGCTGATCCGCGACCTGCCCGGCGTGCTGACCACCCGCGTGGGCTACAGCGGCGGCGACGTGCCGAACGCCACCTACCGCCACCACGGCACCCACGCCGAGGCGATCGAGGTGGTGTTCGACCCGGCGCGGCTGTCCTACCGCGACCTGCTCGAAGTCTTTTTCCAGATCCACGACCCGACCACGCCGAACCGCCAGGGCAATGACCGGGGCACCGCCTACCGCTCCGGCCTGTACTACACCAGCGAAGCGCAGCACCAGACCATCCGGCAGACCATCGCCGAGGTCGAAGCCTCCGGCCGCTGGCCCGGCCGTGTCGTCACCGAGGTCCAGCCGGCCGGCGCGTTCTGGCAAGCCGAGCCGGAGCACCAGGACTATCTGCAACGCTACCCCGACGGTTACACCTGCCACTGGGCGCGCCCGCACTGGCGTCTGCCGAAAGTCGGCCAGCCGGAGCCACCGCGCCTGATCGACTGGCCCGAGGTGTTGCGCCGTGGCCGCGGCCACAACCTCGCGCCGTCGCACCGTGTCGAGCGCACCGAGGCCGAGTGGCGCGCCCGGCTCACCCCCGAGCAGTTCCACGTCACCCGCCGCCATGGCACCGAGCGGCCGTTCAGCTCCGAGATGTGCAGTCGCTTCGAGCCGGCGCGCTACCAGTGTGTCTGCTGCGACACGCCGCTGTTCGACGCCAGCGTCAAGTTCGAGAGCGGCACCGGCTGGCCGTCGTTCACGCAGCCGGTCGAGTCGGAGGTGGTGGCCTACCAGCTCGACACGTCCTACGGCATGGAGCGCGTCGAAACCACCTGCGCGGTCTGCGATGCCCACCTCGGCCACGTCTTCCCGGACGGGCCGGCGCCGTCGGGGCTGCGGTATTGCATCAACGCGGTGGCGCTGGTCAAGGGGGACGCGGGCGAGGGGTGACGCCGCGCGGCTAGCCGCTGTCCCGCTCCACCAGCACCGCCCCCACGTCCACCCGCCGCGTCGACGGCCCTGCTGCCTCGCCCCCTCGCAGCCGTGCCAGCAGCATCTGACCGGCTTGCTCGCCAATGCGCTGCCCGTGGATGCGCAGCGTCGTCAGCCGGGGCCACGTCGCCCGCGCCAGCGCCATGTCGCCCATGCCGACCACCGCCAGCCGCTGCGGCACCGCCCAGCCGCGCCGCTGGCACTCGAACAGCAGCGCGGCGGCGAGCAGGTCGTTGGTGCAGAACACGGCCTGCAACCCCGGCGCACGGTCGATCAGCGCCTGCAATGCCGAGCCCACGTCGTCCGGTTGTGCAGGCGCCGGCATCAGCGCCGCCTCGACCATGCTGCCCGTCCCGTCCGCCTCCACCGCCTGCCGGAACCCCGCCAGCCGCTGGCGTGAACGCGGCTCATCCGCCCCGATGACGCCCAGCCGCCGATGCCCGCGCCCGAGCAGATGCGTCGCCACCACCGCCCCGGCCGCCCGGTTGTCGAACCCCACCTGCATGTCCACCGGCGCCTCGTCCAGATCCCAGGTCTGCACCAGCGCCACCCCTGCCGCGCAGATCCGCTGCAGCAAGGCTGGCGCCTGCCCCGTGCCGGTCAGCACCAGCCCCTCGACGCGCCGGCCGAGAAACGTCTCCACCAGCGCCGCCTCGTCCGCGTCCCGGTAGCCGCTCTGCCCGAGCAGGAGCTGATAACCCGCCGCGCCGAGCCCCTGCGTCAGCGCCTCCACTGTCTCCGAGAACACCGCGTTGGCGACGGTCGGCACGATCGCCCCGACGATGCCGCTGCGCCGCGTGGCCAGGCTGCCGGCGTTGAGGTTGGGCACGTAGCCGAGCGCGTCGATCGCGGCGCGCACGCGGGCCAGTGTCTCCGGCGCGAGCTGTTCAGGGTGGTTGACCGCCCGCGACACCGTGACCAGGGAGACGCCGGCCACGCGGGCGACATCGTGGATGCGTACAGAAGCCGAGGCAGCAGCAGGGGAGGGCATTGCGGAATCATAGTGTCTGGGTAGAATGAAAACGTTTTCATCGCAGACTTTCCCCAGGACCACCCCCATGGCTGTCGAATCCAGCATCGTCTCCTACGCCCAGGTCGCCGCCGACGCCCGCACCGCCGCCGACACCGGCGACCGCATCGCGTCGATCGCGCTGTCGCTGGTGCTGCTGCCGCTGGCCACGCCGGTCAGCGACGCCAAGGTGCTCACCGGCCGGCAGAAGCCGCTGACCGAGATCGCCTTCGTCTTCGCGAAGATCACCTCGCGCGACGGGCACGAGGGCATCGGCTTCGGCTACTCCAAGCGCGCCGGTGGTCCCGGCCTGTTCGCCCATGCCAAGGAACTCGCCCCGAACCTGATCGGCGAAGACCCGAACGACATTGCCCGGCTGTTCAACCAGCTGCTGTGGGCCGGTGCCAGCATGGGCCGCAGCGGACTGACCACGCAGGCCATCGCGCCCTTCGACGTGGCGCTGTGGGACATGAAGGCCCGCCGCGCCAAGCTGCCGCTGGCGAAGCTGCTCGGTGCGCAGCGCGATTCCGTGCGCTGCTACAACACCTCGGGCGGCTACCTGCACACGCCGCTGGACCAGGTGCTGCGCAACGTCGAGATCTCCAAGGCCAGCGGCATCGGCGGCATCAAGCTCAAGGTGGGCCAGCCGGACGGCGCGACCGACCTGAAGCGCGTGGCCGCCGTGCGGGAACAGCTCGGCGCGGACTTCCCGCTGATGGTGGACGCCAACCAGCAGTGGGACCGCCCGACCGCGCAGCGCATGGGCCGCCGCCTCGAAGCCTACGACCTGGTCTGGATCGAGGAGCCGCTCGACGCCTGCGACACCGAAGGCCACGCCGCGCTGGCCGCTGCGCTCGACACGCCGATCGCCACCGGCGAGATGCTCACCAGCTTCGGCGAGCACGCCCAGCTCGTGATGGCCAACGGCTGCGACTTCGTGCAGCCGGACGCACCCCGTGTCGGCGGCATCACCCCGTTCCTGCAGATCATGGCGCTGGCCGACTACAAGGGTCTGATGCTCGCGCCGCACTTCGCGATGGAGATCCACCTGCACCTGGCCGCCGCCTACCCGCGCGAGCCGTGGCTGGAGCATTTCGAGTGGCTGGGCCCGCTGTTCAACGAGCAGCTGGAGTTGAGGAACGGCCGGATGTGGGTGTCCGACCGACCGGGCCTGGGTTTCTCGCTGAGCGATCAGGCACGGGCGTGGACGGTGGCGACGGCGACCTTCGGACAGTCTTGAGGCACGGACGGTGCGGTGTCAGTCCCCGGCAAGGACGCTGCGCACCATCTGCGGTATTCCCGCCGCACCACCGCTCCGACAGGACACCCCATGACCACCCCGACGCCTGACCTCCTCGCCACCTTTGCCCCGACTGGCGTGCTGCGTGCCGCGATCAACCTCGGCAACCCGATCCTTGCCCACCTGAACGCCGCCACGGGGCAGCCCGGCGGCGTGTCGGTGGATCTGGCGGCGGCCTTGGCGCAGCGGCTGGGCGTCGGGTTGGCGCTGGTGGTGTTCAAGACGGCGGCCCAGTCGGTCGAGGCCGTACGCAGCGAGACGGCCGACATCGGCTTCTTCGCCATCGACCCGCTGCGCGGAGAGGGACTCGGCTTCACGGCGCCCTACGTGCTGATCGAAGGTGCCTACCTGGTGGCGCAGACTTCGCCGCTGCAGGCCAACGACGAGGTGGACCGCGCCGGCACCCGCGTCGTCGTCGGGGCGGGCAGCGCGTATGACCTGTATCTGACCCGCACGCTGCAGCACGCCACCATCGAGCGCGCGCCCAGCTCGCCGGCTGTCGTCGAGGTTTTTGTCCAGCAAGGCGCCGACGTGGCCGCCGGCGTGAAGCAGCAGCTCGAAGCCGACCTGGAGCGTCTGCCAGGCCACCGGCTGCTGCCGGGGCGTTTCATGGTGATCCAGCAGGCGATGGGTTGCCCCAAGGGCCGAGGCGAAGCGGCGCGGGAGTTCCTTGCCGCTTTTGTAGAGCAAATGAAAGAATCCGGCCTCGTCTCCGAGGCGTTGGCACGGCACGGCGTCGAAGGGGCCAGCGTGGCGCCTGCCGCCTGAGCCGCGCCGCGCTCAGTTCGCCGGCATCGGCTGCCCGTCCTTGAGCCGCAGCCAGCCGCGCGCGATCCGGTAGATCGCCCAGATGCCCAGCAGGAACATGCCCAGGGCCAGCGTCCCGAAGCCCAGCACCACCAGCATCAGCGGCAGCGACACCAGCCACACGAGCACCGTCCAGGCCAGCGCGATCCAGAAGGTGCGGATCGCCCAGTCCACATGCGAGGCCAGCCAGGTGCCTCGCGTGTCGTCGCGCTGCAGATAGCTCAGCACCACGGCGACGACCGATGGCCAGCCGAACAGGAAGGAGCCGATGATGGACGCCGCGCCGAACGCGCCCAGGCCGATGCCCAGGGCGTGCAGCGCGTAGATGATGTGCAGCATGCGCTGCGCGCTGCTCAGACGGTCGTCCTGGGTGGTCACGCTCATGGCGGGCAGCCTCCGATGCGGATAGGGTGTGAAAACTGTAACGCAATCCTTGACCGGGTGCTGGTCAATCCGGTGACGGCTGCGCGAGGAACTGCCCCCGCGCTGCTGCCGTGATGGCCACGACACAAGGGTGCGTGATGCGCCGCTCGACCGAGATGGCGTAGAACGACTCCACCAGCGTCGGCGAGCGCCCGAGCACCGCGACGCCGTACTGCGCGCAGGTCTGCGTCTCCAGCACCGTCGGCGCCATGAACACGCCACGGCCCTCCGCACCAAACGCCTTCAGCAGCGCCGCATCGTCGAATTCGCCCACCCGCACCGGGCGCACGCCGAGTTCTGCCAGCCAGCCGTCGAGCCGCCGCCGCATCGCCGAGCCGGCACCCTGGATCAGCATCGGTGCGCCGTCCAGACACCGCGGGAAGTCGCCCTGCAGCGCGGCCTGCAGTGCGGGGGTGGCGAAGAAGCTCATCGCCGTCGTGCCCAGCGGGTGGCTGTAGGCTTTCACGCTCAGGTTCGGCGCCATCACCTCGTCGGCGATCACCAGGTCCAGCCGGTGGACCGCCAGTTGCGCCAGCAGATCGGCCAGCGTGCCTTCGTGGCAGAGCAGCCGCACGGGTTCCGGTCCGTCGAGCGCCGGCTCCAGCAAGCGGTAGGCGATCGACTTGGGCACCTGATCGGCGATGCCCACGCGCAATTCGGGCAGGGCCTGTGTGCGGCGTGCGGGCCCGATGGCCGCCTCCAGCTCGCTGCCAAGCACGAAGATCTGGTCCGCGTACTCCAGCGCCGTGCGGCCGTCGTCCGTGAGTTCCACCCCGCGTCCGCGTTTGCGGAACAGCGCGCAGCCCAGGCTGTCCTCCAGCAGCTTGATCTGGGCCGACAGGGTCTGTGGTGTGGTGTGGAGCTGCTCGCTGGCGCGCGTCACCCCGCCTGCCTTGGCGGTGGCCCAGAAATAATGCAGGTGCTTGAAGTTGAGCACGATGGTTCGGATTTCTGGAAGTGTTGTTTCTGATTAATCGAATTTACCCCAACTGTCGTGGGGCCATACCATCGCTGGATGGACTTCTTACTCGACCCCAATCTCTGGATCGCCTTCGCGATGTTGACCACCCTGGAAATCGTCCTGGGCATCGACAACATCATCTTCATCTCCATTCTGGTGGGCCGCCTGCCGCCCGAGCAGCGCGACTTCGCACGGCGACTCGGCCTCGGCTTCGCGATGGTGTCGCGGCTGCTGCTGCTGTTCTCGCTGAGCTGGGTCATGGGTCTGAAGGAAGACCTGTTCACCGTCGCCGGCATGGGCATCAGCGGGCGTGACCTGGTGCTGCTGGGCGGTGGCCTGTTCCTGCTCTACAAGGCGACACACGAGATCTTCGTCGAGGTCGAGGCCCGCGAGGAAGACGGCCCGCCTGACTCTGATCCTGCCGTGATGAAGGCGGCGGGTCAGCGTGCGCTGTGGGCGACGATCGGCCAGATCGGCGTGATCGACATCGTGTTCTCGCTCGACTCGGTGATCACCGCCGTCGGCATGGTGGACCAGATCGGCGTGATGGTGGCGGCCGTGATCGCTGCCGTGATGGTGATGCTCTTCGCGGCCAAGCCGATCGGCGACTTCGTAGACGCCCACCCGTCGGTCAAGGTGCTGGCGCTGGCCTTCCTGGTGATGGTGGGCATGGCGCTGACCGGCGAGGCGCTGGATGTCCACATCCCCAAGGGCTATCTGTACGCGGCGATGGCCTTCTCGCTGGCGGTGGAGGCGCTCAACATCCGCTCGCGGGCCAAGCGGTTGAAGCTGCGTGAGGCGGCGGCTGGAAAGTGACCTGACCTGACCTGAACTGGACGGCAAAAGGGGCGCCATGTGGCGCCCCTTTGTCGTTCTACCTCGCCTCAACCCTCCAGCTTCGACAGATCCCGCACCGCCCCCTTGTCCGCCGACATCGCCAGCAGCGCATACGCCTTCAGCGCCGCCGACACCTTGCGCGGACGCGGCAGCACCGGCTTCCAGCCCTTCG
>JAAFKB010000114.1 GCA_013299055.1 Sphaerotilus sp. | reverse complement strand
GTGGACGTGAGTTCCGGCGTTGAAGTCGGCAAGGGTGTCAAGGACGCCGTGCTGATGCGCCAATTCTGCGAAGCCGTCCGCGAAGCCGACGCCCGACGGGCCGACGCCGACAGCGGATACTGAATTTTCCGAAAGCCCCCATGTTTTCCTACGACCAACCCGATGCCCGCGGGCATTTCGGGGTCTACGGCGGCAGCTTTGTCGCCGAAACCCTCAGCCATGCGCTCGACGAGTTGCGCGCCGCCTACGAGCACTACCGCCACGACCCGCAGTTCATCGCCGAGTTCCGGCGCGAGCTGAAGCACTTCGTCGGCCGCCCCAGCCCGGTCTACCACGCCGACCGCATGAGCCGCGAGATGGGCGGCGCGCAGATCTACCTCAAGCGCGAGGATCTCAACCACACCGGCGCGCACAAGGTCAACAACACCATCGGCCAGGCGCTGCTGGCCCGGCGCATGGGCAAGCCCCGCGTGATCGCCGAGACCGGCGCTGGCCAGCACGGCGTGGCGACCGCGACGATCTGTGCCCGCTATGGCATGGAGTGCGTGGTCTACATGGGCTCGGAAGACGTGAAGCGCCAGAGTCCGAACGTCTACCGCATGCACCTGCTGGGGGCCAAGGTGGTGCCGGTCGAGTCCGGCAGCAAGACGCTCAAGGACGCACTCAACGAGGCGATGCGCGACTGGGTGACGAATGTCGAGAACACCTTCTACATCATCGGCACGGTGGCAGGTCCGCATCCGTACCCGGCGATGGTGCGCGATTTCCAGAGCGTCATCGGTACCGAATGCCTGACGCAGATGCCGCAGATGATCGCCGAACTGGGCGGTCCGGCAGATCGGCAGCCGGAGGCGGTGATCGCCTGCGTGGGCGGCGGCAGCAACGCCATGGGCATCTTCCACCCCTACATCCCGCATGAAGGCACGCGCCTGATCGGCGTCGAGGCGGCGGGCGAGGGCCTGGACACGCTCAAGCACTCGGCCTCGCTGCAGCTCGGCAAGCCGGGTGTGCTGCATGGCAACCGCACCTACATCCTGCAGGACGCCAACGGCCAGATCACCGAGACGCACTCCGTGTCGGCGGGCCTGGACTATCCCGGCGTCGGCCCGGAGCACGCCTATCTGAAGGACATCGGCCGTGCCGAGTACGTTGGCATCACGGACAAGGAGGCACTGGAAGCGTTCCACTACCTTTGCCGCACCGAGGGCATCATCCCGGCGCTGGAGTCGAGCCATGCCGTCGCCTACGCGATGAAGCTGGCCAGGACGATGCGGCCGGACCAGCACATCCTGGTGAATCTGTCGGGCCGTGGTGACAAGGACATCGGCACCGTGGCCGACCTGTCGGGCGCCGATTTCTACTGCCGTCCGTCGTGTCGCGGGCAGAGCGTCAAGGGAGGTGTCCTGTGAGTCGCATCCAGACCACCTTCGCCCGCCTGGCCGCCGAAGGTCGCAAGGCGCTGATCCCCTACGTCACGGCGGGCGATCCGTTTGCGGACATCACCGTCGCGCTGATGCACGGCATGGTCGACGCGGGCGCCGACGTGATCGAACTCGGTGTGCCGTTTTCCGATCCGATGGCCGATGGGCCCGTGATCCAGCGCGCCAGCGAGCGGGCGCTGCTCAAGCACATCAGCACGGCGCATGTGCTGGCGATGGTGCGTGCCTTCCGCGAGACGGACGCCACCACGCCGGTCGTGCTGATGGGCTATGCCAACCCGGTCGAGTGCTACGGCCCGGACCGCTTCGTCGATGACGCGAAGGCGGCGGGCGTGGACGGCGTGCTGGTGGTGGACTACCCGCCGCAGGAGTGTGAAGCCTTCGCCGCCCGGCTGCGCGCCGCCGACATGGACGCGATCTTCCTCCTGGCCCCGACCTCGACCGACCAGCGCATGGCCGAAGTCGGCCGCATCGCCACGGGCTACGTCTACTACGTCTCGCTCAAGGGCGTGACCGGCGCCGGCCATCTCGACACCGAGGCGGTCGCTCGCATGGTGCCGCGCATCCGGGCGCAGGTGAGCGTGCCGGTGGGGGTCGGCTTCGGCATCCGGGACGCGCAAACGGCCGTTGCCGTGGCGCGGGTTTCGGACGCGGTCGTGATCGGCTCCCGTATCATCCAGCTGATCGAAAACGCGCCGCGCGAGCAGGTGGTGCCGGTAGCGTCCGGCTTCCTCCGCGAGATCCGTGCGGCCCTGGACACGCTCCAGACCACCCCCGCCACCCCGACAGGAGAACGCGCATGAGTTGGCTCGACAAGCTGCTGCCCCCCAAGATCCAGCAGACCAAACCCAGCGAACGCCGCACGGTGCCGGAAGGGCTGTGGGTCAAGTGCGCGTCCTGCGAGACGGTGCTCTACAAGACCGACCTCGAAGGCAACCTCAACGTCTGCCCCAAGTGCGGCCACCACCACCGCATCGACGCCCGCGCCCGCCTGAACGGCTTCCTCGACGACGAAGGCCGCTACGAGATCGGCCAGGAAGTCCTGCCGGTCGATGCGCTGAAGTTCAAGGACAGCAAGAAGTACCCCGACCGCCTCAAGGAAGCGATGGAGGCCACGGGCGAGACCGACGCCCTGGTGTGCATGGGCGGCTCGGTCAAGAGCATCCCGGTGGTGGTCGCGGCCTTCGAGTTCGACTTCATGGGCGGCTCGATGGGGTCCGTCGTCGGTGAACGCTTCGTGCGCGCCGTGGAAACCGCCATTGAGCAGAAAGTGCCGTTTGTCTGCTTCACCGCGACCGGCGGGGCGCGCATGCAGGAAGGGCTGCTGTCGCTGATGCAGATGGCCAAGACCAACGCCTCGCTGACCCGCCTGGGCAAAGCCAAGCTGCCTTACATCAGCGTGCTGACCGATCCGACCATGGGCGGCGTGTCGGCCGGCTTCGCCTTCGTGGGCGATGTCGTGATCGCCGAACCCAAGGCGCTGATCGGCTTCGCCGGCCCGCGCGTGATCGAGAACACCGTGCGCGAGAAGCTGCCCGAGGGTTTCCAGCGGTCGGAGTTCCTGCTGGAGAAGGGCGCGCTCGACATGATCGTGGACCGCCGCGGGCTGCGCGAGACAGTCGCCCGCCTGCTGGCCATGCTGCAGCGCCAGAGCGCCGACGCGGTGTCCTGAGCCTGCTGCGCCACGGGCCAGCTTCACGGGGGCGTCGCGAGACGCCCCTTCGGTTTTTCGACGAGAACACCCCGCAGATTCCCATGCAGACCGCCATGCCCCAGACCCTGTCCGACTGGCTCGCCCACTGCGAGCGCCTGCACCCCGTGACGATCGCACTCGGCCTCGACCGGGTGCAGCGCGTGCGCGAACGGCTGGGGCTGCAGTTCGAGGTGCCGGTCTTCACCGTGGCCGGCACCAATGGCAAGGGTTCGACCTGCGCCATGCTCGAAGCCATCTTGCTGCAAGGCGGCTACCGCACGGCGGTCTACGGCTCGCCGCACCTCGTCCACTTCGAGGAGCGGCTGCGCCTGAACGGCGACGTGGTGCAGGCCGAGGTGCTGCTGCCGCACTTCGCCGCGGTCGAAGCGGCCCGCCAGGACGCATCGCTGACCTATTTCGAGTTCACGACGCTGGCCATCCTGCACTGCATGGCCGCGCAGCCGCTGGACGTGGTGATCCTGGAGGTCGGGCTGGGCGGGCGGCTGGACGCGGTCAACATCGTGGACGCGGACTGCGCGGTCATCACCAGCATCGACCTCGACCACATGGACTACCTCGGCCCGGACCGCGAATCGATTGGCCGCGAGAAGGCCGGGATCATGCGTGCGGGCCGGCCGGTGGTGGTGTCCGACCCCGTGCCGCCGCGCAGCGTGATCGACCACGCCGAGGCGCTGGGCGCGGACCTCTGGCTGTTCTGCCGCGATTTCAACTACGCCGGTGACCGCCAGCAGTGGAACTGGAGCGGGCGAGGTCGGCGCTACAACGCGATGGCCTACCCCGCCCTGCGCGGCGCGAACCAGCTCGTCAACGCGGCCGGTGTGCTGGCGGCGCTGGACGCGCTGCGGCCACGGTTGTCGGTGCCGGCGCAGGCGGTGCGCAACGGGCTGGCACTGGTCGAATTGCCGGGGCGCTTCCAGGTGGTGCCGGGCCAGCCGACGCTGGTGCTCGATGTCGCGCACAACCCACACGCCGCGGCCGTGCTGGCGCAGAACCTCGACCAGATGGGCTACTTCCCGCGCACCCATGCCGTGCTCGGCGCGATGGGGGACAAGGACATCGCCGGGCTGGTCGGGCCGCTGCTGCCGCTGGTCGAGGTGTGGCACCTGTGCGACCTGCCGACGCCGCGCGCTGCCACCGCCGAGGCCCTGCGCGCCGCGATCGAGCAGGCGCGGGCATCCCGTCCGGCAGGGTCGGCGCCGCTGCCAGCCGCCACGCTGCACGTCCACCGTGACCCGCAGCAGGCCCTGGCCGCCGCGATCCAGGGCGCCGACCCCGCTGATAGAATCGCCGTCTTCGGTTCTTTCCACACCGTCGGCGGTGTCCTGCAGCACGGACTGCCACGCCTGGGCGCCGCGCACGTCGGCTGATCCACCCGCCTTCGCCATCCTCACCACCCGAGCAACGCGGCCAGACGGCTGAACCAGATGGGCTTGTTTTCCTTTCTCCAGCGCAAGAAGACTCCTGCTCCCGAGGCCCGCCGCCGGACTGCACCACCCCAGGATCCTGTGACGGTCGAGGCGCTGCGCACCCGCGCCCGGCGTCGTCTGATCGGGGCAGCCGTGCTGGTGGGCGGGGCGGTGCTGGGGCTGCCGGCACTGTTCGACAAGCCGCCACGCCCGGCGAACCAGACTTTCCAGGTGCGCATGGCCAGCGGTGACACCGCTGCCGCCGGCGTGGCCAGCCAGGCGCCCACAGCGGCCGGTCCCGCGGCGAAGGCCTCCTCGTCGGCGCTACCGCCCGGGTCGACCGTGGCACTGGCGACGGCGGGTACTGCTGCAGCGGCGGCGATGGTGCTGCCGGGCACGCTGCGCAAGCCGCCGGCAGACGAGGCCATCATCACCGAGTCCAAGGCCGACGTCAGGGCCGAGGCGGCTGCGGAGAAGCTGCGCGCCGAGAAGGCCCGTGCAGAGAAGGTCCGTGCCGAGAAGCTGAAGGCAGAAAAAGCCGAGAAGGTCCGAGAAGACAAGCTCAAGGAAGAAAAGGCCCGCAAGGAAAAGGCCGCCAAGGAAGTCAGAGAGGCCAAGGCGGTGAAGGCAACCAAGGAAGCCAAGGAAGCCAAGGAAGCCAAGGAAGCCAAGGAAGCTGAAAAACCGCGCCGCTACGTCATCCAGGCAGGCTCCTTCTCCGAGGCTGCTGCTGCCCGCGATCTGGGCCGGCGCATCGACAAGCTGGGACTGGATTCGCATGAACAGCGGGTCGAGACCGCCGCTGGATCGCCCCGTACCCGCGTGCGCCTGGGGCCGTTCCAGTCCAAGGAGGAGGCCTTGCGCGCCGCCGCCCGCCTCAAGGCAGCCGGGCTGAACGCCGCGGTCCTGCCTTTGTGAAGGTGATGCCGCGTGCTCGCCGACCTCGGATGGATCGACCTGACGATGCTGGCGGTGCTGGCGCTGTCGGTGGTGGCCGGGACGCTGCGTGGGCTGGTCAGCGAGGTGATGTCGCTGGCGGGCTGGATGGTGGCGTGGCTGCTGGCGCAGGCGTGGGCCCTGGACGTGGCCGCGGCCCTGCACATCGGCGCGCCAGGCGGTCAGCTCGCGCGCCTGGCCGGGCTGGTGATCACCTTCGTGGCGACGC
Organism: Sphaerotilus sp.; assembly: GCA_013299055.1. GTDB lineage: Bacteria > Pseudomonadota > Gammaproteobacteria > Burkholderiales > Burkholderiaceae_C > Sphaerotilus. The sequence continues at coordinate 3,570 of JAAFKB010000114.1, read as the reverse complement.
TGCTGGCGTGGCGGGTGCTGACCTGGCTGCTGCAGCAGGTGATCCACGCCACGCCACTGGCGCCGCTGGACCGGCTGCTCGGGGCCTGCTTCGGGGCCGTGCGGGGAGGCGTGATCCTGCTGGTGGCCGTGGTGATGCTGGGCCTGACACCACTGGCGCGTCAGGCGTCGTGGCAAGTGTCGACCGGCGTGCGCTGGCTGACCGGTGCGCAGGCGGTGCTCGCCCCCTGGCTGCCCGGCGACTGGCGCCCTCTGCCAGGTGCCGTGCCCGCGCCGGAGCCGGGCGCCTCGTCCCCCGGCAGCGCCCCCGGTTGAACCCAATCTGAACCCATTCGCAGCATGAACGGGGATGACCGAGCCGACCGGCACGGTGTCCGCAAGAATTTCTTGAACTGATGGAGTGAGCGATGTGTGGCATCGTCGGTGTGATTTCCAAGTCGCCAGTGAACCAGTTGATCTATGACGCGCTGCTCCTGCTGCAGCACCGCGGGCAGGACGCCGCCGGCATCGTCACCGCCATGGGCACCAAGTTCTTCATGCACAAGGCCCGTGGCATGGTCCGGGACGTGTTCCGCACACGCAACATGCGCGCGCTGCCCGGCACGCTCGGCCTCGGCCAGGTGCGTTATCCGACCGCCGGCAACGCCTACAGCGAAGAGGAGGCGCAGCCGTTCTACGTCAACGCCCCCTTCGGCGTGGTGCTGGTCCACAACGGCAACATCACCAACGCCCATGCGCTGAAGACGGAGCTGATCGACATCGACCGCCGCCACCTCAACACCGAGAGCGACACCGAGGTGCTGATCAACGTCCTCGCCCACGAGCTGCAGGCGGCGGCGCAAGACCTTCCCCTCACGCCCGTGGAGGTGTTCAAGGCGGTCAGCGCGGTCCACCGCCGTGTCAAGGGCTCCTATGCCGTGGTGGCGCTGATCGCCGGCTACGGGCTGGTGGCGTTCCGTGACCCGAACGGCATCCGCCCGCTGTGCCTGGGTGCGGCCGATGCGGCGGGCCAGGGACCGGAGTGGATGGTGGCCAGCGAGTCGGTTGCGCTCGAAGGCAATGGCTACCACCTCGTGCGCGACGTGGCGCCGGGCGAGGCACTGTTCATCACGCTGGAGGGCGAGCTGCACAGCCAGCAATGTGCGGTGTCGCCGTCGCTGCACCCGTGCGTGTTCGAGTTCGTCTACCTGGCGCGCCCGGACTCGGTGATCGACGGCATTTCGGTCTACCACGCCCGCCTGAACATGGGCGAGACGCTGGCGCAGCGGGTGGTCAACGCCATGCCACCGTCCGACATCGACGTGGTGATCCCGATCCCCGAGTCGAGCCGCCCGTCGGCGATGCAGCTCGCGCAGCGTCTGGGCAAACCCTACCGCGAGGGCTTCGTCAAGAACCGCTACGTCGGCCGCACCTTCATCATGCCGGGTCAGGCCACGCGCAAGAAGAGCGTGCGCCAGAAGCTCAACGCGATCGGCATGGAGTTCAAGGGCCGCAACGTGCTGCTGGTCGACGACTCGATCGTGCGCGGCACCACCAGCCGCGAGATCGTCCAGATGGCCCGCGAGGCCGGCGCGAACAAGGTCTACATGGCCTCGGCGGCGCCGCCGGTGCGCTACCCGAACGTCTACGGCATCGACATGCCGACCTCGACCGAGCTGATCGCCCACGGCCGCACGATGGACGAGATCCGCGACTACATCGGCTGCGATGCGCTGATCTACCAGGACGTGGACGCGATGAAGCGCGCGGTGTCGTCGCTGAATCCGTCGCTGGCGGGGCTGGAGGCCTCGTGCTTCGACGGCCACTACATCACCGGCGACGTGAGTCCGGCGGATTTCGAGGCGATGAAGACACAGCGCGCCAGCCAGCCGCAGGAAGAGGAGGGTGCGGCAGCCGACCGTTCCCGTCTGGCCCTGCCGAACCGGGGGGACTGACCATGGGTGTGCGTGACGACCGTAGCCTGCCGGAAGGGCTGAGGCCCGAGACGCTGGCGGTGCGCACCGCGCTGCCGCCGAGCCAGCACGGCGAGAACTCCGAGGCGCTGTTCCTGACCAGCACCTTCGTGCAGCCCGATGCCGCGACCTCGGCGCGGCGCTTCGCGAACATGGAGGACTTCACCTATGCGCGCACCAGCAACCCGACGGTGCGCAGCCTGGAGATGCGCCTGGCCGCGATGGAAGGTGCCGAAGGGGCCATCGCCACCGCGACCGGCATGAGCGCCATCCTGCTGCTGATCATGGGTCTGTTGAGGGCAGGCGACCATGTGGTGTGCTCGCGCTCGGTGTTCGGCTCGACCATCGGCCTGTTCGCCAAGGAGTTCGGCAAGTTCGGTGTCGAGACCAGCTTCGTCTCGCAGACCGACATCGCCGAGTGGCGCGCCGCGATCCGGCCGACGACCAGGCTGCTGTTCGCCGAGACGCCGACCAATCCACTGACCGAAGTCTGCGACATCCGGGCGCTGGCCGATCTGGCGCACGAGGCGGGGGCGCTGCTGACGGTGGACAACACCTTCTGCACGCCCGCGCTGCAGCGGCCGCTGGCGCTGGGCGCAGACCTGGTGATGCACGCGGCCACCAAGTACCTCGACGGCCAGGGCCGCGTGATGGCGGGGGCGCTGTGCGGGCCGAACCGGCTCATCGTGGACGTGTTCGGCGCGACGATGCGGGCGGCCGGCATGACGCTGGCACCGTTCAACGCCTGGGTCGTGCTCAAGGGCATGGAGACGCTTTACCTGAGGATGAAGGCGCAGAGCGAGTCCACGCTGGCGGTGGCCCGCTGGCTGGAGCAGCACCCGGCGGTGGCGCGGGTGTACTACCCCGGTCTGGCCTCGCACCCGCAGCATGCACTGGCGATGGCGCAGCAGTCGGGCCTGGGGGGCGCGGTGGTGTCCTTCGATGTCCGGGCCGACACGCCGGAGGCGGCACGTGCGGCGGCGTTCCAGGTCATCGACAGCACCCGCGTGCTGAGCATCGCCACCAACCTGGGCGACACCAAGTCCATCATCACGCACCCGGCCACCACCTCGCACGGCCGCCTGACCGAGGCCCAGCGCCAGGCGGCGGGCATCGGCCAGGGCCTGGTCCGGCTGGCCGTCGGGCTGGAGCATGTCGATGACATCACCGACGACCTGCAGCGTGGCCTGTCATTGATCGGCCACTGATCTGAGCACACCATGACCCAAGTTCGCACCCGTTTCGCGCCGTCACCGACCGGCTTCATCCACCTCGGCAACATCCGCTCGGCCCTGTACCCGTGGGCCTGGGCGCGGGCCACCGGCGGTGTCTTCGTGCTGCGCATCGAGGACACCGATGTCGAGCGTTCGTCGCAGGCGGCGGTCGATGTGATCGTCGAGGGCATGAAGTGGCTCGGCCTCGACCACGACGAAGGCCCGTTCTACCAGATGCAGCGCATGGACCGCTACAAGGCGGTGCTGGCGCAACTGGTCGCCGAGGGCTGGGTCTATCCCTGCTACATGGGCATGGCCGAGCTGGACGCCCTGCGCGAACGGCAGATGGCGAACAAGGAAAAGCCGCGCTACGACGGCACCTGGCGGCCGGAAGCGGGCAAGGTG
>JAAFKB010000113.1 GCA_013299055.1 Sphaerotilus sp. | reverse complement strand
GTTCATCGCCAACCTGGGCGTCGAGTTCCTGCGCATGGACGCGGTGGCCTTCATCTGGAAGCGGCTGGGCACGTCCTGCGAGAACCTGCCCGAGGCGCACCACCTGCTGCGCGCCTACAACGCCGTGTCGCGCATCGCCGCGCCCGCGCTGCTGTTCAAGAGCGAGGCCATCGTCCACCCGGACGACGTGGTGGCCTACATCGCGCCCACCGAGTGCCAGATCTCGTACAACCCGCTGCAGATGGCGCTGCTGTGGAACACGCTGGCGACCCGGCAGGTGGACATGCTGCAGAAGGCGCTGGCCGAGCGGCACCACATCGCCCCCGGCACCGCCTGGGTGAACTACGTGCGCAGCCACGACGACATCGGCTGGACCTTCGCCGACGAGGACGCCGCGCAGCTCGGCATCAACGGCTTCCACCACCGCCAGTTCCTCAACCGCTTCTACGTCAACCGCTTCCCCGGCAGCTTCGGGCGCGGCGTGCCGTTCCAGGACAACCCGGTCACGGGCGACTGCCGCATCTCGGGCACGGCCGCCTCGCTGTGCGGCATGGAGCAGGGCGACGCGCACGCGGTGGCGCGGGTGCTGCTGCTGTACGGGGTGGCGCTGTCGTCGGGGGGGATTCCGCTGATCTACCTCGGCGACGAGGTGGGCACGCTCAACGACCACGGCTACGTCGATGACCCCGGCCAGGCCAGCGACAGCCGCTGGGTCCACCGCCCGGTGCGCGACGCGCAGCGTTACGCCGACCGGCGCGACCCGAGCACCGACGCCGGCCGCATCCACGCCGGCCTGCGCCACCTGATCGCGCTGCGCCGCCACCTGCCGGCACTGGCGGGCGGCCACCTCGTGCCGTTCTACACCAAGAACCCGTCCGTGCTGGGCTACCTGCGCGATGGTGCCCAAGGCGGGCAGGGCAGCGTGCTGGTGCTGGGCAATTTCAGCGAACACCCGCAGACCATCGCCGCCGAGGTGCTGTCGGCCATGCCCCCGAAGCTGGTGGACCTGATCGGGCAGACCGCCTTCGACGCCCGTGCCGATCTGACGCTGGCACCGTATCAGATGGCGTGGCTGATGCAGCGCGGGGTCTGAGTGGCAGGCCACCGGCACATGAATTGCTAAAGTCGCAGGCAATGAGCCCCCACGCCGCACTTCAACGCCTCACCCAGCAAGCCCGCACGATCATCCTGTCCCGACAGGATCCGACCACTGGCTTGCTGCCCGCCAGCACCGCCATCACCGTCCATGGTGACTACACCCACGCCTGGGTGCGCGACAACGTCTACAGCATCCTGGCGGTCTGGGCACTGGGCCGTGCGTGGCGTTCTCGCGATCCGGCGCAGGCCGACGACCTCGATGCCGCCACGACCCGCCTGATGCGCGGCCTGCTGGCGGCGATGGTGCGGCAGTCGCCCAAGGTCGAACGCTTCAAGCACACCCAGCACCCGCACGACGCGCTGCACGCCAAGTACTCGACCCGCACGGGCGAGCCGGTGGTCGGTGACGCCGAATGGGGCCATCTGCAGATCGACGCGACCGCCATCTTCCTGCTGATGCTCGGGCAGATGAGTGCAGGCGGGCTGTCGATCGTGCGCGACCGGGACGAGCTGAACTTCGTGCAGAACCTGGTCTGGTACCTCGCCCACGCCTGGCGCACGCCCGATTACGGCATCTGGGAGCGCGGCCACAAGCGCAACGACGGTCAGGCCGAACTCAACGCCAGCTCGGTCGGCATGGCCAAGGCGGCGCTGGAGGTGATCAACGGTGCGCAGCTCCTGCCCGGCGCGGACAGCCCGCGCATCCACGTCCCCGCCGACGCCATCGCGCAGGCCCGCCACACGCTGGAGAGCCTGCTGCCGCGGGAATCGGAGTCGAAGGAGACCGATGCGGCACTGCTGTCCATCATCGGTTTTCCGGCGTTCGCGGTGGGCGACGCCACGCTGATCGAGCGCACCCGCAGCGAGATCGTCACCAAGCTGCAAGGCCGCTACGGCTGCAAGCGTTTCCTGCGCGACGGCCACCAGACCGTGACCGAAGACCACAGCCGCCTGCACTACGAGCCGGGCGAGCTGGAGCAGTTCGCGCACATCGAGTCCGAGTGGCCGCTGTTCTTCTGCTATCTGCTGCTGGACGCGGCGTTGCGTGGCGACATGGTGACCGCCCGCGACTACCGCGCGCGGCTGGAGTCGCTGATGGTGGAGCAGGATGGCGTGCGCTTGCTGCCGGAGCTGTATGTCGTGCCTGCCGACCGGGTCGAGGCCGAGCGTCTGGCGCCCCACAGCCAGCGCCGCGAACCCAACGACAACGTGCCCCTGGTCTGGGCGCAGAGCCTGTACCTGGTGGGGGTGCTGGTGCAGGAGGGGCATGTGTCGGCGCGGGCCTTGCTGCCACGGGGGCGCGGGCCGAGCGATGCGGCGTCCAAGGCGATGGTCGAAGCGGCCCGCGAGCAGGTGCGGGTGCAAGTCGCCATCGTCAGCGCGGACCTGCTGGTGCAGGCGCGGCTGGCCTCGCACGGCATCTGCAGCGAAACCCCCGAACAGGTGCTGCCGCTGCAGGTGCGCTATGCCGACGACCTGGCGCTGGCGCTGGCCGCGCTGGGGCGTGTGGACCGGCTGGGCTTGACGGGGCGGCCGGTGGAGCGGCTGGACAGCCTCGTCACCAGCCAGGTGTTCACGCTGGCAGGGGACACGATCGTCTTCCTGCCCGCCCTGTACAGCCGCCAGGGCTTCTACCTGGCGCTGGACAACCGGCTGCTGGTGGCCGAACTCCGCGCCGAGATCGCGACCCTGCGCCGCCACTGGCAGGTGCGCGACCAGCAGGGCCAGCCGCTGCTGCTGCTGCTCGTCGGCGAGGCGATGCTGGGGGCGAACAGCGCCGAGGTGCTGCTGAACTTCCTCCAGGAACTGGGGCGTGACGACACGGCGGGTGTCGAGGTCGGCCCGCTCGACACGCTGCTGCCGCGGGCGCGCACCACGCGCATGGACTGGCTGGACGCACCGCCCTGGACCGCCTCGGCCGAGCTGCCCGCCAGCGCCGACACCCGCCTGCCGCCCGACCTGCACTGGGAGGAGGGCGCGACCCGGCCCCTCACCCCCGCACGTGCGGCCGCCCTGGAGCATGAGGGCGATGCGCAGACCTTGCTGCAGCGCCTCGACCGCAGCCGCAATCCTTACGAACAGATCGAGATCCTCGGGCTGCTGGTGCGCCGTGGGGGGGCGCAGTGGGGAACGCACTGCGGGTCGTCGGTCTGGCAGAAGGTGCTGGATTTCCATGCCCGCGCCAGCCATGGCCGCAAGTGGGGGCTGATCCGGCGCTCGGCAGGGGTGCTCGGGCTGCACGACGATGCGCTCGAAGCGGCGGTGGCCCAGATCGTCGTGCGGCAGAAGCGTGTCGCGGTCGGTCGGGCTTACGGCGAAGGGGCCGTCATCAGCCGACCGATGGGCAGCGCCGAGATCCACGAGCGCATCTGCCGCTACGGCGGCGACGATCCCCGGGCGCGGGTGCTGCTGCAGGAGATCGTGCTGCTGCTGGGCGTGCTCATCAAGACGGATGCGACGCTGTTCAAGGGCACGCTGACCCTGCGCGCCTGGTACCTGGTCCTGCTCATCACCGGCTGGCTGGCCCGGGAGCATGAACTGACGCAGGCCGAGGCGTTCGACTTCCTGCTCAGCCTCAGCCCGCACGCGATCCTGACCCGGCTGCGCGAGGTCATCGCCCGTGAGCAGGACATGAACCGCAACCTGTTGCGCCTGCAGTCGCTGCATGGGCGCATCAGCCGCGATGGCACAGGCCGTGTAGCCGGGCTGGCGACGGTGCATTTCCCGGCGTCGGCCGATCCGGTGCTGGACCAGAGCGTCGGCGGCTGGCTGGCATGGCGCGAAGTGCAGGGCGTCATCACCCGGCTGCCCGAGGACTTCTACACCCGTGTCTGGCAGGTGCTGCGGCACTTCCCGGGGCTGGTGATCGGCGACCAGCTTGACAGCCGCAACCGCGTGGACAGCCGCGTGGCGCGGGCCGACATGACGCCGTCCGAGCGGGGCTTCGCGCTGCAGGTGGAGGATCTGCTCAACAAGATCCCGGCACCCGAGTACCGACAGCTCACGATCGAGGCGCTGGTGGCCGTCTCCGACATCTGCCGGGCCAATCCGCCGCTGCAGGGCGAAGGGCTGCTGGTGATGGATGTGCTGGTGGGCGTGGCGGTGCGGCTGGGGTGGGAGCAGTCGTTGCCGCCCCGCACCGCGGACACGCCTGCGCCGGACTACAACGAGCACCGTGGAGCCGCCTGGACCGCGTTCTATGCCAGCCCGCCGCACGCGGTGGCGCAGTGCGTGATGGCGGCGCTGGCGTTCCTGATGGCGCCGGAGCCGGTCGAGGCGGAGTCCGTCTGAGGCGCCTCAGACGGGGGTGAAGCGCAGCGTGCGGCCCTCAGTGGCGCTGCGCATCGCACAGTCCATGACGGCCATCACCTGCAGCGCCTGGACCGCGGGCACCGGGTTCGGACCACTGCCACGCAAGGCGTCGCGGATGCCGAGGTAGTACTGCCGGTAGTCGCCCCGCGGGCGTGCTACCGGCGCGGGTTCTGCTGCACCGCGCACCATCAGTGCCGGCCGGGCATCCTCTCCCCAGCCCGGTGCGCCCGGCACCATGTCCGCCTTCAGCTGGTCTTCCTGGTTGTCCAGCCCGCTGGAGAGCCAGCTGCCTGCCGTGCCATGCAGCTCGAAGCGCGGCGAGGCCCAGGCCGCAAGCCGCGTCACATGCAGCGTCACCTTGCGCTGCACGCCCGCCGCGTCATAGCCGAGCACGACCTGTGCCCAGTCCACGACACCCTCGGCCCCATCGCGCAGGCCAGCCATGTCCGCCATCACGGTCTGCGGCGGTCCGAACAGGCACAGCGCCTGGTCCACCACATGCGGTCCCAGGTCGAACCACAGCCCCGATCCCGGCCCTGGCCGCTCGCGCCAGCGGTCACGGGGCTGCGGGGCAAAGCGGTCGAAGCGCGACACCATCTCGCGCACATCGCCCAGCTCGCCACTCCGCAAGGCCGCCTGTGCGCCGAGGAAGTCCCCGTCCCAGCGCCGGTTGTGGAACACCGACAGCAGACGCCCGCGCACCTCGGCCAGTTCCACCAGATCACGCGCCTCGTCCATCGACACCGTGAACGGCTTGTCGATCACCACGTGCTTGCCGGCCAGCAGGGCGGCGCAGGCCAGCGGGTAATGGCTGTCGTTGGGGGTGGCGATGACGACGAGGTCGATGGCGGGGTCGGTGGCGGCGGCCAGGTAGTCGCTGGTGACGCGCACCTGGGGCCAGCGGGTGCGGACCTTGCCGGCGTCGCTGGAGGCGATCAGCGCCAGCGACAGCCCCTCCACGCTGTCGATCAGCGGGGCGTGGAAGGTCTGGCCGACGTAGCCGAACCCGATCAGTGCAACGTTCAGCTTGGTTGGCGTGTACGACATGGACGGGATGGTTCGTTCAGGCATAAAAAAAGGTGAGCACCTTGAAGGCGCTCACCAAGAAAGGGTGGCAGCACTCTATGCCACCCCCTCAGGACCACTAGAACCGTGGACCCCGAAATCGCTGATTCCGCTGCCGCTAGGGCAGCAGGGATCAGAAAGCGTAGTTGACGCGGACGACGGCGCCGATGTTCTTGTTCATGTTGGTGCCCTTGCCGTAGGACACGGCCGGGGTGATGGTGGCGCCCGTGTCGAACAGCGGCAGGCTGTAGGCAGCGTAGACCATGCTGTCCTTGTTCGAACCGGTCTTGTCGGCGATGTAGCCGATGCCAGCCGCGCCGAACGTGGCGTTCACGCCGAAGCTGTCGCCCTTGACGCCGTTGACCTTGCCCGAAGCAAAGTTGACGTTCAGGCCAGCGCCAGCCATCGTGGTGCCGACGGTGATGCCAGCGCCGCTGACCTTCTGGCCGGCTGCGTTCTTGCCGTTTTCGATGGCCACCTTGGCCGAGAAGCCGTTCATGCCGAAGCTGATGACCGGGCGGATGCCGACGTTCTTGGCAGCAGCCATGACGCCCAGTTCGAAGCCGACGCCACCACCGGCGTTCAGGGTCAGCGCAGCGTGTGCGTCGCTGGTGCGGCCACGGAACACGTTGGCGCGGTAGCCAGCAGCGGAGCCGCCGTCTTCAACGATGACGTCCTTGCCAGCCGGGAAAGCGTCGCCGCCTTCAAAACGGCCCAGCTTGATGTCGCCGGCCGAGTTGCCGATCTGGACCCACATGTCGTCCACGCCGACCGTGTTGCCCTTGCCGGCCATGTAGCTGGCGCGGCCAGCGACGAAACCGCCGCCCTTGTCGGTCTTCGAGAAGGCGTTCAGTTCAACGCGGCCACCTTGGCTGGCGCCACGGCCGTTGTTCTGGTACTTGGTGTCCATTTCGACGTTGGCGTCGAAGCCGACAGCGGCGAAAGCCGGAGCGGAGATCAGGGCGGCAACAGCCACGGCGAATTGGGTTTTGCGGATCATGGTCAGACTCCTCTTTCGTTGCGGGAAGTGGCCGAATACTCGACCTTTGGTGACTCGGGTAGTGAACAGTAGCAACTATTCAATTCCAATTTACCTGAGGATGACCCTTGGTAAACCGGTGTGTCGCTTGGCTGCAACATGTGCTCGGTGACTGGATTGTGTGCTGCACCCCTGTCGGGAGGGAGGGCAGCGCGTCCAGACAACAGCCCGGTTACGTCAGGTTTCCTGCCCGTGAATTTATGCCAAAGCACCACTTCACTCTAGGGCCGTAAACGTTTGCGTTTTTACATCACTCTGATTTAGGCGCAAACCTAGGGAACATCCTTGTCGCGATTACGCGACGTTACAGCGCCACCATCCACTCGTGGGCTGGATCGTTCTTGAAATGCCAGAGCCTGCCGGGACCGGCCATCACGTTCAGGTAATACAGGTCGTAACCATGGGGCGCGACGCAGGGGTGATACCCGCGAGGAACCATCACGACATCGTGGTCTTCCACCGCACACGCCTCGTCGATACTGCGGTCGTCGGTATAGACGCGCTGAAATGCGAATCCCTGCGGAGGGTTCAGCCGGTGGTAATAGGTTTCCTCCAGCAAGGTTTCTTCCGGTGGAACGTCACGGTCGTGCTTGTGCGGCGGGTAGCTGCTGGAGTGGCCGGCCGGGGTGATGACCTCCACGACCAGCAGGTGGTCGGCACCGGGATCATCTTGGGGCAAGATGTCGCACACATAGCGTGTGTTGGATCCTTTTCCGCGCACGCTGCGGCGCATGGCGGCTCCGTCGATGCGCCGCACGGCATGTCCCCCCTGGCTTGGCGCACTGCACAGCGCGACTTCGGCACCGCGTGTGGCGGTGACGGTCAGCGTGTGGCCGCCGGGCACGTAGAGCGCATCCGGCGACTGCTCGGCGAACACGCTGTCACGCGAACCCAGCCCCGCGAACACGGTGTCGCCGACCCGCACCTCGACGGTGCCGGTCAGCACCACGATGCACAGCTCGCGGGTGCCCGTGTCGATCGTTTCATGGTCACCCGCCGCCAGCCGCAGCGCACGGAAGCCCACATGCGTCCAGCCCGCCCGTTCGGGCGTGACCTCGCAGATTTCCCGCCCGGGGGCGGCCTTGACGAGCAGGCTCATGGTGTTCAGCTTCCCAGTCGGTTGACGATGGCCCGCAACGTGTCGTGGCCTTTCTTGGCATAGGCGTAGCTCGGGGCCACGGCGGGGTCTTGCTCGGCCTCGACGACCAGCCAGCCCTCGTAGCCGGCCTCCTTCAGCGTCGTCAGCACCGCGTCGTAGTCGATCACGCCGTCGCCGGGCACGGTGAAGGTGCCGTTGAGGACGCCGTTGAGAAAGCTCCAACTGTCGTTGCGTGCTTGCGCGATGACGGCGGGGCGCACATCCTTGCAATGCACATGCACGACCCGTGCCAGGTGTTTCTTCAGCGGCACGAGCGGGTCGGTGGCGCCGCCGAAGTAGGCGTGGCCGGTGTCATAGAGCAAAAAGACCTTGGCCGGGTCGGTCAGCGCCATGAGCTGGTCGATGTCGGCGGGCGACTCGACGTAGGCGCCCATGTGGTGGTGGTAGGCGAGCCGGATGCCGTAGGTGTCGAGCAGGTGCTGGCCGAAGGCGTTCAGGCGCTCGGCGTAGGCTTGCCATGCGGCTGCGTCGCGGAAGGTCGGGCGCTTGCTGACGGGCGTGTCGATCTGCCCTTGCACGGTGCCGGCGCACTCGCCGTAGACGACGACGTTGGCGCCGTTGAACTGCAGCTTGGCCATGTGCGCCACGCAGCGGTCGATCTCGGCCTCCACCGTGTCTTCGGCCAGGAAACCCGAGTACCAGCCCGAGACGCAGGCCACGCCGAACTCGTCGAGCTTGGCCTTCAGGCCGGGGCCGTCCTTGGGGAACTTGTTGCCGAGTTCGAAGCCTTCGTAGCCGATCTCGGCGCCTTCGGACAGGGCGGTTTCGAGCGGGGTTTCGCCGCCGAGGGCGGGCAGGTCATCGTTCATCCAGGAGATGGGGTTGATGCCGATGCGGACGTTCCAGGTCATGTGCGGTTCCAGTGGGTCGGGAGCAGTGAAAGTCAGTGAAATTGCTTCTTCTTGGCTTCGACGTAGCGGGCATGGGCTGCCGTGGCTTCGGGGCGCGGTGACACCTCGGGCAGCGCAACTTCCCACCACGTCCCGCCGTCGTTCGTCGTGCGGCGGTGCGTCGTGTCGATGACGAGCAACTGCGATTTGGTGGCGGCGCGGGCGCGGGCCAGCTCGCGGCGCAGCTCGGCGACATCCTGCACATGCACCGCGTCGGCGCCCATCGAGCGGCCGTGCATCGCGAAGTCGATCGCCGACGGCTGGCCGCCTTCGGGGATGCAGTCGTCGAGCATGTTGTTGAAGCTCGCGCCGCCGGAGTTGACCTGCAGCCGCTCGATGCAGCCGTAGCCGCGGTTGTCGAGCAGGACGACGATGATCTTCTTGCCGAGCATCACCGAGGTGGCGAGTTCGGCGTTGAGCATCATGTAGGAGCCGTCGCCGACGATCACGAACACCTCGCGCTCCGGCCGCGCCAGCTTGGCCCCCAGACCGCCCGCGACCTCGTAGCCCATGGTCGAGAAGGCGTAGTCCATGTGGTAGTTGCCGGGCAGGCCGCTGCGCCAGAGCTTGTGCAGCTCGGCGGGCAGCGTGCCGGCCGCGCAGACCACCAGATCCTTGGCACCGCTGTCCAGCCCGACATCCGCCGCCGATTCGCGCACCGCGCCGATCACCTCGGCGTCATACGGCCGCGTGTCGGTCGGCACGTTCAGCGTCAGCTCGGTCACGCGGGCGACCCACGCGGCGGCG
>JAAFKB010000112.1 GCA_013299055.1 Sphaerotilus sp. | reverse complement strand
TAGTTGCCAACGTATACCCCGGCACGCACTTCCAGCAGCCAGACAGCCAACCGCCCACGCAGACGCGGCGGCGCATTCTCAAGCACGATGACCAGCATCACCTAGGCTTTCAGGGTTGGGCAAGGCGGGACCGACCGCGTCCACCGGTGCCTCGGGCCGAGGAATCTCACCTGCGGACAGGATGTCCTCGATGTCCGGAATGATCCGGTCCAGCAGCTTGGTCTGACGAAAAATGTCGCGACAAGCCAGCCGCACCGCCCGCTCTGGGTTGCCCGCCGGGTTGCTGGCGGCCACCTTGAATGCGATCGGCACGACCGTCTCGAATTTGTAGATGTCGGCCATGTCATAGACGAAGGACAGCGGTTTGCCCGTGTGGATGAAGCCCACGGCGGGCGCATAGCCTGCCGCCAAAACCGCCGCTTCTGTCACGCCATACAGGCACGCCGTCGCGGCAGACAGGCAACGGTTGGGAAGGTCCGCCGAGTCCCAATCCTCGGCGTCGTAGTCACGCCCAGTCCACGACACGCCGTATTGCTTGGCCAGCAACTGGTAGGTGCGGCGCACTCTGGCCCCTTCGATGCCGCGCAACTGGTCCACGCTGCGTCTCGCCGGGGGTTCCTCACCAAAACGCACCGCATACATCTTGCGCACGACCTTCAGCCGCAGCGCCTCGTCCAGCGCCAGCCGGGCCTGATACAGCAGCCGATCCGCCCGCGCACCACCCGGTTGACCCGATGAGTACAGACGCACGCCAGCCTCGCCGACCCACACCAGCAAGGTACCGACCCGCGCCGCCAGAGCCGCCGCCCGGTGTGACACCCGCGTGCCAGGCTCCAGCATGATGCAGGCCACCCCACCAACGGGCACATGCGTGCGGACACCGGACACATCCAGCACGACGAACGCACCATCGAGCACGTCGATCTCGCCACGCTCGATGAAAATGACCGACATCCGCTCCTTGATGGGGATGGGCCTGAGTGGTGGAAGCAACTGGCTCACGATGACAGCGATCCGGGACGCCGGATCAGCAGCAGGCCACACCCGAATGCCTTGGCACTGCCAACGCCCTGCTGCAGCGCCGCCCTGAACGCCTCCGGATCCACGACGGTCAGTTGTCCGGTGAAGTCCACGGTCGAGAAACGCAGGTTGCGCTCGGGCAGTTCGTGGTGCTGGTCGTAGCCTTCGACCACCAGCGCCGAGGCATCCAGGGAAAAACCACACCGTGCCGCTCGCCGGTTCAACCACACCGAGCAGGCATCGTGGGCCAGTTGCTGGAGCGTCGGCTTGTCGTCGGCCTGCCAGTCAGCCCAGTGGACCAGCCCTCGGGCGTCCAGCAGCGCCTTCTTGGCATTCATGACCACGTCATGGCGGCGAGACTTGCCGTCATGGCCATGCCGTACCGTGGGGTTGGCACGCAGGTCAAAGGCCAGTGTGTCGCCGACGTCGAGCTGCGGCGCATAAGGTCGGCTCAGCGACTGCCAGACACCGAGCCTTTCCACTGGGGGGCGGGAAGACAGCACGTAGTACCGCAGCCCGCCCGAGGACACGTGTCGGCGGAAGAGGAAATCGCGCCGCGCGTCCGGATCAGCAGGGAACCAGCGCCAGAGCCATTGGTGGTCTGCGTAGGGACCATCGAGCCGTTCCTGCGCGGCCTCGCGGTCCTGTTCGGCCATGGGGGTGATGAGACTGAAGAACATGGGCGTCAGGTTTCCGTGGCGAGGGTGGCAGGCACTGTCGGCACCAAGGCGATGTGCTCGTTGCGGTCGCCAAACTGCCAGCCTCTGCGCCGGATCAGCCGGTCCTTGCGGAGCACCGTGAGGTCACAGGCCAAGCCAGCGGTGACGTGGTCATCGAAGACCAGCCGGCAAATGGGCGGCAGCGGTTCGAGCACCGTCGCCAGGCGCTGTGCCCGAGCAGCAGCCTGCCGGGTGGACTCGAACTGTTGCGTGTACTGCTGAAACGCCAGCCACGCCGATTCCGCCTCGATCACCTGCGGCCACAGCGGGGCTGCGGGTGCGCAAGACTTCCGCCCCAGGTAGAGGGTGAACTTCGGCTTGCGCAATGCCTCGGCCAGTGCGCTCGGGGCGTGCGGTGTACCAGGACGCGGCTGGAGCGCCACCAGACTGGCCGCGTTCTGGCGATAGTCCCGCGTGGACAGGATCGTGCCGAGATCGTGCTTGGGCACCTGCAGTTCATGCCGCCGTGTGGCATGGGGGCGGCCCTTGAGAGCGGAGCGGGGTGGTACCTGAGCGGTGTGGTAGTCGCGCAGCAGACTGCCCGGCGACAGCAGCGCCATCGCCATGCCGTAACCGTCCTGCAGCGCGGCATGGGCGGCCTCGTCGCCGCGGTCCAGCCCCAGCGCAGCGCCGAGCAGCCCGACCACAGCCGACTGCGTCGGCACCTCGCCCGTGCCGCGAAACTCGCCCACCGCCGGCCCACCCCAGGACGACAGGGGAGCCTGTAGCTGAAAGACCAGATGCTCCATGGTCGTCACTCCGCCACGAACCCGATGAGGTCGACGATGCGGCCCTGCGGCTTCTCGACGTTGACCGTCTGCCGGGCATCGGCGCAGGCACCGTAAACGCTGTCAAAGTTGTCGCAGCGGGACTCCAAGGCTGCAACGGCTTTGTCGAACACGCTTTCCTCTCCATAGGGCTTGACCGGCTTGAGGAACGCCTGCGCAAGCGAACGCGGCTGCTGGTCGCCCTTTTCGGCCATGGCGTAGCCCGCATAGGCTCGGGAGGCAAAACTGTTCTGCATCCCGGTGGGCGCCACCCGGGTCACGGCTGTCACCAGGGCGCCCAGCGCACGCGCCGTCAGCGCCTCGTCCTCGCCGAGGTTCTTCTTCAACAGCGCACGGTCAATGGCAATGTAGAGGTAGAACAGGCCAGCCCCATAGCCACGCTCGCCGATGTGGCCCGCGCCGGTCGTGTCGCGCGTGTTCAGGTCGTCCACGGCGCTGAAGTAGTCGTCCTCGACGGCGGCACGGTGGACGGTGATGGCGTGCGCCACCTGCACAGCCGCTTCGACGTTGTGGGTCGGGGAATCCGCCAGCATGCGCCCGAACATCGCGATGTCCACGGCGTGGCGCGGGTGCATGAGCAGCTTCAGTTCGTCCTCGGTCGGTTTGTCCTTGCGTTCGACCAGTTGGTCCACCAAGGCGTCGATGGCGGCCAGTTCTTCGGGACTGAAGTGCGCCAGTTGCTCGATGTCCAGGTCTTCGTTGTTCTGGGTCTTCTTGTCGGACTTGAGCTTGCCGAACTGCTTGGCGATGTCCTTGGCCCACTCGCGGGCAGCTTTGTCGCTGACACCACCTTCGAGCAGTTTGGCGAATACCTGTTTGCCGATCTGCTTGGTGCGTGTGCCGAGATGGCCAGCCAGGGCGGATTCGAACGCCTCGGACGTGCGCCAGGCCCGCTTGAGGCTCTGCGAGGACACGCGCAGCCGGTTGGCGTCACCGACCAGGGCCGTCTTCGGTCGGCCAGTGTCGTCCCGGTTCAGGTTGGAAGGCGGGTAGCTGGTCAGGACATGCAGTTGGATGAAGCGGGACACGGTGAACCTCTCTGTTTCTCGGTTGGGCAGGGTGTGGTGGTGCAGGCGTGGGACTGGCACTGGCAGATTCAGGCTCCGGCCTTGTCAGGCCAGCGGTAGGCGTAAGCCCACCGCTTCTTGACAGGGTCGCCCCAGCCGAAGAGATCGTCGGCCAGACGGGCCGGGTCGGCTCGGTGCTCGATCAGGGGCATGGCACGGCGCAACCCGACGAACAGGGCGTCGAGATCGGGGGAATCCAGCAGCCGTGCGAATCTCAGGTCGCTGAGGGCATTCCGATCGGACCCCTCCGCACGGCGGCTCATCGCTTCCGGCATGGACAGGCTGTCCTTGTCCTTCAGGTGCGCGCCGAGTCCGATCAGTGCCGCAATGCGATCTTGTTCATGCGGGCGCCAGGACGGTCCCTCATGCTTGGCAAGCAGCCGCCGGTAGATGCGCTGGTAAGCCGGCAGGCAGGCCACGGCGGACAAGGACTCCGCACGCCGCAGGGTCGCGCGGTCGGCACGCACCGGTCCTGGGGCTGTCTCGCTGTGCAGCGTGTGCCACCAGGACAGAAATTCGGTCATCACGGCGGGCTGCAACCGGTAGTGGGGATGTGGGCTGGACATGGATCCTCTCTGGCTGGGTGGTCGGGTGGTCGGGTGGTCGGGTGGTCGGGTGGTTGGGCGGTGCGGTCACTTTCCGGGTTTGGACGGACTGGACTTCGCCACCTTCCTGGCTGGCTTGGCCTCGACCGGCAAGGCCAGTGCAGTGCGCAACTTCGGGCCGTACAGGCTCTTGCGCAGTTGCTCGTGTGCCTTGGCAATGCGGGCCGGGTTCTGCCGCTCGATCATTCCGGTGCCCACCCACTCGGTGTTGAACAGCGCCATGACCTGCTGCTGCAGGAGAACAAGCCACCGCTCTGACAACGCGACTGCCAGCGTCTCGGCGCTGCTGCATGCGGCGTGGATCAGCTCCTGCAGCAGCCGGTAGAAATCCGTTTCGGTGCGGGACCAGAACGACGCATCGACATGGCTGAAATCACCGCGCGCGTCATGGCTGAACCAGGCGTCCTTGACCGCCCCGCGCAGGTAACTACCCGCCAGTTCGGCACCCCCCACCCAGTCGGTCACGGTCTCCCGGATACGCCTCTGCGCAGCGGCGTCGCATTCGCTCAGGTCGTAGAGCGGCATCGCGGACTCGTACCAGCAGCGGGCCTTCATGTTGTCCATGTCGTAGCCGAAGGCCCATAGCCGTAGCGGAATGCCAAGACGAGACTCCACCTGCGAGGAGAAGAAGGCAGAGACGACCGCCGCCTGCTCGACCCGTCGCTTCTCGTTGGTCATGCCCAGCACCCAGCCCAGCCAATGCCGATACCCGAATCCACCCGGCTGAGGATGCATGGGCAACAGTCCTTCCTTGGACTGGTAGTACGGGCTGAGCGGATGCTTCCACGCCCCCTTGTAGTTGAGTCCCTGAGGACGGGCGGCGTACTGCTGGACGCGGCGTTCAGAGGCGCGGCCACAGATGTCGCAGGGGCCAGCCGTCACGGCGTCGAAATCCAGCCGGATGCGCCGGGGCATCCCCCAGTACACATGCAAAGGATGCACCTGGGCGGGGGCTGTCTCACCTCCAGCCTTCTGGATCCGGTCAATCCCGGCCATCCACGGAAAGATGTGGAACGACTCGTCCAGATCCCCGTCGCCTCCGATCTGGCGCAACGCGGCCTGGTCCAGCACATTGAGCCAGAGCGTGCGCCACAGCGGCACAGCACGCCCCGTCGCCGAATTCGCCAGCAGCAGCGTGGTCAGCGGGCCACCGCCCCTCAGCCCTGTGCGATTACCGGCCCCACCGGACGGCGCATTCGTCTGCAGGGTGAACAAGGCCAAGCCGGCGCAGTGCCCGCACAGGCAGCGGACATGGTCGCGTTTGACGAAGTGGTCGCTGTTGTTCTTGACGGTGTTTTCACCGGGAGACTCGATCAGAAGGCCGCTGACGCCCACGGGGTCAGCGTCGCCAGCACGCAGGTCGAAGTCCTGCATGAACCGCGCGCCCTCCCCGTCCAGTTCGAACGCCGCGACATGCGGGGCGAACCACGATTGCAGCGTGGATTCATCCGGCGGCACCTCCAGCAGGCGTTTCCACTGCAGGACATTTTTCGCCGACATGGTGGTCTGCAGCAGCCCGATCGCGAACTGGGCCAGTGCGCCGTTGAAATCAGCGCGGTCGGCGTCGAAGGCCACGATTTCACTGTTCGACAACTGTGCAGGCGTGATCCAGTCACGCCGTCCGTCGCGAAATCGCACGGGCATCCAAGCTTCCTGAAGCAGGTTCATTGTTCCTCCTGTGTGTTGTCTTGCGTGTGGTCACTGGCAATGTTCAATCCAGCGTCACGGCTGTAGCGCCAGCGGGTGACCCGTTCACCAGCGTCCTTGGTGGTTGAAACCCCCGCAGCCTCGTATTGGCCTCCGACCAGGTCGAGCGTCAGCAAAACCACCCACTGACCAGCACCTGGGAGCCGAGACCGCTGCACATCGAGGGCGGACAGCCGAGGCTGCGATGCAGGAGGTACCGCACCTGCGATCAACCGCTTGGCTACGCGCACAGTGCTGTAAGCCCACGCGTGGGAGTACGGCTTGTCGTTGCGCCAGGGCAGCAGCGCATCCCCCTCCCAGCGACCGAGCAGCACGTCGATGGTGTCCTCGCCCAGCCGCGACGGTGCGACGGTGTCCTCATCCCAATCCAGACCACTGCGCACGTAGCCACGGCCCAGGTTGACGCTGTTGCGGTCTGCCTGTGATCTGTCGCCCCAAGACTTGCCCTCGGCCTGGTTGGCGTTGCCCCGCAGGCCGGCTGGAACGTCATCGTCATCGCCAAACACCCCTTCGATCAACGCACGGGCATCGTCCGGCATGCGAAATTCACCCCGTTGTAGCCACCGGGCCGTCAGCCAGAGATGCCCGTGGTGCGGATAGACACCGGCCGCCTTCGGAAACGCCTGCTTGAACCAGGATGGTTCGGGTTGATCGGTCCAGGCAGGCCCTAGCACCCACAGGCAGGGCTGACCGCGCTGATCGGACGCCGCCCTGTCGGTCAAGCGGTTGCCCTGGGCATCGCGCACATGGCGGTGCAGGCGTCCCGCACGCTGGATCAAACGGTCGATCGGGGCCAGGTCCGACACCACCAGGTCGAGGTCGATGTCCAGCGATTGTTCAGCCACCTGGGTGGCAATGAGCAAACGTCCGGATCGCTGCGTCGCATCGCTGTTCGGCCCGAACAGACGCAGCACGCGCTCCTCGATGTCCAGGCGATCCCCGAGCGTAAAGCGGGCATGGAACAACACGATGTGATCGGGGTCCATGTGTGCCGACAGCGCGGCATGGGCCTCCAGCGCATCACCGATGGTGTTGCGGATCCAGGCCACGCATTGCCCAGCCGCCAGCGCCTGCCGAATGGCGTGGACCACGTTCGCCTGATCCGATTCGCATTGAACCCGGACGGTGCGGCGGACATCCGGCCGGGTGGCGACGGCAACCTCGGCGAGCTTGGTCGGATCGGATGCAGCCCAGGAGGTCGTCAGCGGATAGTGGTCACTGCCGATCGCCGGCACGCGTCCAGCACCGCTGCCTTTGGCAAACGCCTTGAGCAGGGCCGTCTTCATCCGTCGCGTCAACGTGGCGGACAAGAGAATGGCGCTACCACCTGCACGGGCGTGGAATTCCAGCAAATGCTCCAGCGTGCGCTGCATGTAGGCATCGCAGGCGTGAACCTCGTCAACCACCAGCACCTTGCGCATCAACCCGAGCAGGCGCAGCGACTGGTGTTTGCTCTGCAAGGCGGCCAGCAGCGCCTGGTCGATGGTGCCGACTCCCGCCGGGGCCAGCAAGGCTCGCTTGTTGTGGTCAGCCAACCAGCGGGCGCAGCGGCGCGTGGCAGTCTCATCACCCTGTCGAGGATCAAACTCATCGGCACCCGGAGGAAGAACCGAGCGGGCGAACTCCTCGACCAGCGTCTTGTTTCGGTGCGCCAGCGCGAGACTCACGGGGTGGGTGAATAGCCGGTCGTAGAGGTCGGCGATGCGTCCGTACATCGCGTTCGCCGTGGCCATGGTCGGCAATCCGATGAAGAACCCGTCCGCCTCGCCAGCCGCCATCAGCCGATGGGTGAGCATCAAGGCGGCTTCGGTCTTGCCAGCACCGGTGACATCTTCGAGCAGATGGATCTGCGGACCACTGGGGAGGACCAGGGTCCGGGCACGGTCCTGCAACGGGGATGGGGTGGTGATGCGCGGGAACAGGACATCAAAAGCGTGTTCCGCCACAGAATTCGATGGCACCACACCGCTGGCACGAACTGCGGACGCCGCCCTGACCTTCGCGAGCACCCAATAGTCATCCAGCGGCACAGAGTCAGCCCTGTAGCCAAAGAAGTCGGTGTTCGAGCCGATCCAGTCGGAAAGAACGGCGAGTCCGGCCACCCACCAGGACAGCTCGCCACTGATCTCCAGGAAAGCGTCTGCGTCCAGCAGGCGGGGCAGCGCGGCAGCCTCCGGGGTCAGCAACAGCGTGCGCGCCGCCCGAACAAACTCGATGCCCGCCTGGGTGTCCTGCACACGGAAATGCCGATGCAGGGCATGTGCTTGCTCGATGGGCGGCTGACCGTGGTGCCCCATGACGGCACGCGCCCAGTGCAGAAGGCCATAGTGGGTATCAGGATCGTCCCCGAACCACTGCTCCTGTTCAGCGACAGGTCGAACAGCCACTTCCCACAGCCACAGGCCCAGGCTGTCGTGTCGCACACCAGCAGGCCCCGTGGTGGTTGGTGCGGTCCCTTGCAGTCGCTCGACCAGATCCGGTCGTTGCCCCTGAAAACTGATTGAGAACTTGCCCAGATCGTGAACCGCAAGCCAGAACACGATCCACTGGAGAACGGTGTCCTCGCTGGAGGCAGACAAGCGGGTCTGGATCCACCGCAGCAGCGCGGGTGCGCGCTGGAGATAGACCCAGCCGACCGCAGCGACATCCAGCGAGTGGTAGACCAGCAGGTGGTGGTCCGGTTCCAGGCTGTCAGCAGGAGGGCGTGCTTTGCCCCAATATGGCCTGCAGCAGGCAAAAGAATGGCCGTGATCCGTCATGACACCCTGAGTCCATGCGCCCGAAGTCTCCGTGCTTCGATATGCGCTGGCACCATAGCCGCCGAGGTGAAATTTCGCACTCTCGGCAGGGGTGGCCGTTCAATTCAGTGAGTAATATGTCACGCCGCAAGCCGGTCACTCGCAGCTCCAATCGCTATACGTCAATGATGAAAACTCACGCCCGGGTCATGGAGATTCGCCGGTATCAAGGTATTCCATGATGTTGAGCACCGCACCCTGCGGATCCTGCAGCACGGCGAAGCGCCCGATGCCGGGAATGTCAGTCGGCTCGATGAGCACCCGCCCGCCCAGCGCCGCACATTCGCCCGCCGTCTCGTCGGCGCTGTCTACCGTCACATAGGGACACCAGTTGGGTGGCATCCCCGACGGTGCGGTGGGCGGGATGCCCATGATGCCGCCGATGGGCTGGCCCTCGACCTTGAGGATGCGGTACGGGCCTTGCGGCATCGGCATCGTCTCCACCGTCCAGCCGAAGAGCTGGTGGTAGAAATCGGCCGAATGCACCGGGTCGGTGGTCATCAGCTCGTTCCAACTGATTGCGCCGTGGGTCTTGAAAGCGTCCATGCGGGTCTCCTGGGTGGGGATGCCCCGCATCGTGCGACGAGGGATTCACGTCGTCAAGTTGAGGAAACCAGCCCCC
>JAAFKB010000111.1 GCA_013299055.1 Sphaerotilus sp. | reverse complement strand
CGGCGCCGTGACCGCGACCGAGCTGTCTGCGGGTGCGGTGACGGCTACGAAGATCGCCGCCGGCGCGGTGACAGCAAACTCGCTGGCCGTCAACAGCGTGACGGCGGCGGCAATCTCTGCGGGCGCGGTGCGTGCCGACCAGATCGCAGCCGGCGCGGTGACGGCGAAGCACCTGCTGATCGCCGACCTGGACAACCTCGTGTCGAACGGCAAAGGGGGCAGCCTCGATGGATGGGATTCGCCGGTACCTGGCGGCATATCTGCGGACGTGGCCGGCTGGTGGGTGGATTTTGCCGTTGCAAGCAAGACCGCGGTGACAGTCAAGAGCCGAGACGCATGGTTCGGCGCCCGGTTTGCAGTCAAACCGGGCGATCAGTTCTGGGGGCGGGCAGACACAGTGCCATCCGGAGGTGGGGTGTCAACGTACGACTTCAGGCTCGGTCTCGTCGTTTTTGACGCAGCGGGCGCAATTCTGTCGTTTGTTGTGCTCTGTGCGCGTAGTGCCGGCGCCGCCGGCTACATCCCGATTTCCGGCAGTGCACCCGTCCCATCCTCGGCTGCATTTGCTCAAGTATGGGCGTCAGTTGCTGGCCCGAATGGCGTCATCTACACGGCGGCTGGGCAGGCGCACCACGCCACGAACATCGAGATCCGACGCAAAAACGGCGGCGAGTTGATCGTGGACGGCTCGATCACGGCCGCAAAGATCCTGGCCGGCGAGGTGCAAACCCAGCACCTGGTCGCCAACGCCGTGACCGCCGACAAGATCGTGGCGAACTCGATCACCGCGGACAAGATCGCCGTGGGCGCGGTGCAGGCGCAGCACATCAGCAGCGGCCTGCCGGGCGGGAACCTGATCCCGAACAGCGCGCTCGCCGCGACGTTCATCGACTCGGGCGGCGCGTTGCAGGCTGACGGGCACACGTTCGCTGGCGCCAACATCATCACCGGCCTCGCGTGCAGCCTGAACCTTGCTGGCGACGCATGGCGCCCGGTCGGCATGAATGCGCTCGCGCTGCGTCAGCTCGGTGACGTTGGGGCGGGCAATCCGGCCGCCTATGCAGACATCGGCGGCCCCGTGTGGCCGGTGGTCGCCGGCCAGCCCTACGAATTCAGCTTCTACAGCGGGGCGCATCGGTGCAGCGTCACGGGCTATGTCACGTTCCGCAATGCGGCCGGAGCGATCATCTGGCAGCAGATGCTGACGACCAACGCCGAAGAGGCTGGCGGCGGTCAGGGGCTCGATGGATACAAACGCCTGTTTACCGTGGCCGTTGCACCGGCCGGCGCTGTGACCGGCCAGCTCAGCTATCGCAAACTGGCGACTGTCTCCGGGGCCTCGGATTCCTGGCTGTTCGCCGCCTGCCCGATGGGCGCCCCTGCGCTGTCGGCTGCACAGTCGTCTCCATCGCCTGGGTGCCGTCCGGCATCGGCACGCAGATCAGCGGCGGCATCATCAAAACAGGCACTGTGACCGCTGACCGGATGAGCGTCGGCCAGCTCTCCGCGATCAGCGCGGACCTGGGCTCGATCAACGCCGGATCGCTCAACATCAACGGGCGCTTCATCGTGGCGGCCGATGGCTCGACCACGATCCGCAGCGGCACATCCGGCCAGCGCATGGAGCTGGACAACCAGCAGATGCGGGTCTACGACGGCAACGGCGTGATGCGTGTGCGCCTGGGGATCTGGTGATGGCGGCCGGGCTGCAGTGCTTCGACGCACAGGGTCGCCTGACGTTCGCAGCCACCGACCGGCTCGCCCGCGTGCTCGGGCGCGTGGACACAGGCGGGCAGTCCGGATCCACGGCTCACGACGGCCTGCCCGGCAATCAGCCGTATTTCGCGTTTTTCCCCGATTACTCGTCATCCGGTACCCGGTGGCCTGTGATCTCAATTTCCGGCAACACACTCTCGTGTCTGGCAATGTTCCTGGCTTTATTCTGTTTGGCATTTATTAGCGGATGTGGTGGCGGTGGTTCTGATTATGTGGATAATCCGCAATTGGAAAAATCAAACGAGTACGTGAATATGCCGGCAGGCTTCCAAATCATCGGCGATCATGGGGTTGTCCAGATCGACGAGAACTATACGAATATGGGTTTGCGGCATCGTGGACAAGCGGCGCTGACCGGCCTGACTGATCTTGTCGTGGCTGACGTGGACACGCCGCTGCTGTGCATCAAGTCGCCGAACATGGCCGTGATGCTGGTCGGCGCCACCCGCTCCGGCAACAGCATCACCTACCGGCTCGCCAGTGCGGCCGGGACCATCGACTGGTACGTGTTCGACAAGATGCGCCCGCCGGCCGCCGGGTCGTCTGGCGCGGGGCTGCAGGTCTACACCGCGGCGGGCGTGCTGGCGTTCGACTCGACGAACCCGCCGATGCGCATCGTTGGCATCGCTGATCTCCCGAACGCTCAGCAGGGCGTCTACCCGCCGCCGCCGGGGGCGATCACTGCGCCAGCCAGCGACTACGCCGCATGCCTTTCGTTCTCGCGGGTGTACGCGACCTACGGCGGACAGCCGGACTGGATGCTTGGAGACGGCATCAAGACCAGCTCCACCGGTGTAGTCACCCAGTCGATTGTGTTCAAGCAAATACCTCCGTCGGCAATCCCTGACGGGTATTTGCAGCCCGCTGGCGGGAAACTGTTTCTGGTCGATGTGACCAATCTCTGAAGCCACCGAAGGAAGAATCATGGCCCTGAAAATCGCAATCGAAGACCCGGCAACTGGCGCCGCCATCAATTACCACCGCATCACCGCACTGACGATTGATTTGATTTCCTTGGTCACTGTCGCGGTGATTCGTGGGTATATCAGCGAAGCGGCGCGCCGCTCCGGAAAGAACCACCTGACGCTCGATCAGGTGCAGATCCCCGGCGTGCCGCCTGCGGGCGAGAACGCGCTGGCCTGGGCGTACAGCCGCCTCAGTGCCGAGGTGGCCGCACCAGTCGGCGACGGTCCGCACTTGGTCCAGCCTGCCGTGCCCGTGGCCTGGGTCGGCGCCGAGGTCGTGTGATGGCTGATGCCGTCACCGCGATGTGCGCGAGCGCAGCCGCTGCGGCGGCGAACGCCTGCGGCCTGCCCACGGACGCCTCGATCCTGGCTGCGCTCGGCGGCGCGGCGGTGTCGGTGTGGCTGCAGCACGGTGAAGAAGCCGAGCTGGTGCCGCGCTGGCTCACGCGGGCCGTCATGCACGGCGGGATGGCGGCCGGGGTCGGGCTGTCCGCCGGCCCGGCCGTGCCGCTGCTGTGGCCGACGCTGCAGCTCCTGCCGGCCTGGGTGCCGGTGTTCGTCTCGTCGCTCGCTGCGCACTGGCTGGTTGCGCTGGCCGGGCGCACCCTGGGCCGCCTGGGCGGCTCGCCACCGCCGGCCGCCGATGGGAGCGGGAAATGAACGCAGCCTCGAATGCCCTTGGCCTGATTGCCGCGCTGATCTGGTTCGGGCTCGGTCTGTACGTGCTGCGCCGAACAGTGCGCTTCGAGCTGTCGTTGCGCGCACTGTTCGGCCTGGCCTTGGTTGGCGCCGCCGGCCTTGTGCTGGAGGTGGTGCGCGGCGGGCTGGTCGGCTGGTTCGGCGGGCTGGTGCTGCTGGCGCAGGCGCTGGTGACGTGGTTCGCGATTGCCACGCGCACAGGGCGCCGATCGGTCGGACTGTCGGGCTGGGGGATCACCGGTCCGACGCAACTGGAAGAGAAGGAACAGGACCATGCCTGAACACATCCTCGGTCTGCTGTGGTCTGCCGCTGTGTGGCTGCTGCTCGCCGCCTGCGCGACCGCATCCAGTGGCTGCACCTCGCTGACTGTTGCCGACCTCGCGGGCCGCGCCCTGGCTGGCTGCGCTGCGGAGTCGATCAAGCTGCGCGGCGGGGCGCTCTACGAATCGCCCGCCGGACCTGCACATCAACTGCCGGCCGCTGCCGGTGCCGGAGTATCGCCATGCTCACCCCTGATCTACTGCGTGCCGTCGGCGTGCGTCAGCCTGCCGCCGCCATCTGGGCGCCGCATCTGGCCGCTGCCGCGCCGCACGCCGACATCACCACGCCACTGCGTGTCGCGGCCTGGGTCGCGCAGATCGCGCACGAGTCCGGTCGTCTCGTCTACGTGGCTGAGCTGTGGGGGCCGACCGAGGTGCAGCGCCGGTACGAAGGGCGCGCCGACCTGGGCAACGTGCAGGCCGGTGATGGCCGGCGGTACCTCGGGCGCGGTCCCATCCAGGTGACGGGCCGGGCGAACTACCGGATGGTCCGGGACGAGATGCGCCGTGCAGGCATCGACTGCCCCGACTTCGAGGCGAACCCGTCCGCCCTTGAGTCCCCGCAGTGGGGGTCGATGGCCGCGGCATTCTGGTGGAAGCGCAACAAGGTCAACGCCTACGCCGACAGCCGCAACATCGCGGCCGTGTCGAGCCTGGTCAACCGCGGGCGCGTCGGCCTGCCCGCACTTGGCGCGGTCGAGCGCGCAACACTTTTCGCGGCTGCGTGCCGCTTCATGGGGATCTGATGAAACTGTTCAAGATGGAACGCCCGAAGTCGGGCATGCAAGTCGGCGTGCTGCGTCCGAGCGGGGATGTCGCCGTGCTGTGGCCGGGCGAGACGATGCCGAACGTGTGGCCTCGCGAGCTGGCGCTGGCGATCTTCCACGAGGTCGGCCGCAACCTCGACGTGTGCGACCCGAAGCGCCCGCCGGATCTGGCGTTGCCTGAATTGCTACCTCAACAGTCGCAAAGCGCCTAAACAGGAAGCAAAAACAATAACCTAAGTTGTTGATTCTATTGAAGAAGCCCCAGATTGTGATACAGGGACTCAAGTAGTAGGATCAACAGCTTAGAAGGTATCCACAAGGTACCGCCGCAGACGACGTTTTGCTTCCTCAGAGGTGGCTGTAGCTCAGTTGGTAGAGCCCCGGATTGTGATTCCGGTGGTCGTGGGTTCGAGTCCCATCAGCCACCCCACCTCATCATGCAAAAGGCCCGCTTCGTGCGGGCCTTTGTGCTTTCTGGTTGATCAACGGCGCGTGATCGCAGGCGGGCGGTAGTCGTCTGGCACGCGGCCGTCCTTCAGCACCACCCGCGCCGACCGGCCTTCGCCCAGCGCGTTGCCGTAGCTCCAGACCAGCACGGTCGCGTTGCCGCTGGCGCTGATCGCGGTGGGCTTGCTGCCCATGACCTCGATGACCTGGGCTTCGTTCATGCCCGGCGTGATGCGCTCCATCGAAGCGAACTCGAAGTGACTGCCGACGGCGCAGGCGGAAAGGGTGAGCGCGGCGGCGGCGCTGGCGATGTGGCGGAACAGGTTCATGGCTCTGAATGGAAAAATGGAACCGCGATTCTGCCCGGTCATGGGCAACAGGCCGCACCGCAGTTCGGCGCGCTGCTGACGATGGCGGGGCAGAAAACGGGCTCTGCTCGGTCGTCCTGAGCGCCTCTGCAGCCGTGAAGCAGCGCCAGCACCAGAACAATCGTCATCGTCACGCGGCGCATGACTGCCTCCTAGCGACCAGTGCAAGGCCGTAGTCGGTCGGAGCGGCCGTCAACCAGCCGACAGGGCGGCCAGATGCGTCCTCGCCGTCACGCTCCCACATCGGGTCATCGGCGATCAGCATGTTGCAATGAAGCACCCGAGCGGTGTCCTGATCGGTCTTGATCTGGGCGCCAGCGCAGACGGCCGACAGCACCTCGAAATGCTTCCTGGTGATGATCCTTGGCATCGCACCACCTCACGCCAGCGGCGTCACCTTGATGACCTTGCGCCGGTCGTACACCTTGCGCATCGTGGCCTCGTTGCTGTGCGTGTTCGGCGACTCGCCGCGCTCCAGCATCTCGGACACGTAGAGCGAGCGCAGATCGTGGGCACGGAACCGCTCGCCGTGCTTCTTCTCGTAGACCCGGATCAGCCGGTTCCAATTCGACTTGAAGCCGCTGTCGGTGTACGGGCGACCGAAGCGCGACGGGAACAGCCACCCCTCGGCCGACTGTTCTGGGCGCAGCTTCTTCGACCGCTCCACCATCTCGCGCAGCAGGGGCGACCACTCGATCAGGTAGTGGCGCTCACCGTGGCGGGCCGTCTTGTGGTCGGCAGCCAGGATGCCTTCGGCCGTCAGGTTCTCGGCCTGCAGCTCCAGGATCTCGCCACGCCGCCGGCCGGTGAGGGCGACCATCAGCCCGATCAGCGCCACCATCAGGTAGCCGCCCCCCATCTCTTCGGCCACCTGCATCAGGCTGTTCACCTCGGCAATCGACACCGGGCGCTTGCGCGGGTGCTCGCGGTTGCGGCGCACGCCGCGGCACGGGTTCGACTCGACCAGCCCGAGCGCCATGCCGTGATTGAACGCGGCCATCAGCGCTGCGAAGTCGCGGTTGGCGGCAACGGAGCGGGTTTCGCGGCCCTTGAACAGGTACTGCGCGGCGTGCGTGCTCTTGAACTGCTTCAGCTTCATCTCGCCGAACTCAGGGATCATCCGGTTCTCCAGCGACTGGCGGTAGTTGTCCAGGGTGCGCGGGTTCAGGGCGTCCCGCGCCCCAGCCTCGACGAGGCCAGACTGGTAGCGCAAGAAGGCGATGCAGAGCTGACGCACGGTGGCCGTCTTCGGATTCAGCTCACTCGGCTCGGTCATTCTCGGCCTCGATCCAGTGACCGCCGAACAGGCGATCAGGCTTCGTCTTCGCGGAAACCTTGGCGCTCAGCGACCAGCGCGAAAAACGAATGCGCAGACCTGCGAAGACGGCGTGATCCTCGCCGGCCTCGATGCCCTCGCCGGCCTCGATGCCCTCGCCGGCCTCGATGCCCCAGCCGGCCTTGATGCCCTCGCCGGCCTTGATGCCCAAGCCGGCCTCGATGCCCAAGCCGGCCTTGATGCCCTCGCCGGCCTCGATGCCCTCGCCGGCCTCGATGCCCCAGCCGGCCTTGATGCCCAAGCCGGCCTTGATGCCCTCGCCGGCCTTGATGCCCTCGCCGGCCTCGATGCCCTCGCCGGCCTTGATGCCCAAGCCGGCCTTGATGCCCTCGCCGGCCTTGATGCCCTCGCCGGCCTCGATGCCCCAGCCGGCCTTGATGCCCAAGCCGGCCTTGATGCCCTCGCCGGCCTCGATGCCCTCGCCGGCCTCGATGCCCCAGCCGGCCTTGATGCCCAAGCCGGCCTCGATGCCCAAGCCGGCCTTGATGCCCTCGCCGGCCTTGATGCCCCCGCCGGCCTTGATGCCCCCGCCGGCCATCAGCCGGCCCGTCAGCACTGCGCCCTTGGCGATCACCAAACGACCAGCGACGAACAAGTGCCTCGTCTCGGCAACGCACTCGACTTCCAGCACCGCGTCCTTGTCTGCGCCGACCTTGGTCAGCAGCCACGAGGCGTCAGCCGGGCGGTCGTCTTCTGCCAGCGCGTTCAGCACCACCTGGTATTCGGCGGCACCGTCAGCGAACCGACGCAGAAACCAGCCGTAGCCATCGGTGCATGCGCCCAGCTCGCGCAGCAGCTCTTTCGTGATCATCTTCATGGTGTTGTCTCCAGCTCAGCGAACGGTCAGTCGGAAGCCCAGCGGCGCCAGCTTGGCGCCGGGCACGGCCCGGCCAGCCTTCAGGGCGTCGAGGATTGGCTTCTTGGCAGGCAGCATCGAGAACACGGCGTGCTCCTTCGGAATGCCGGTGATGGCGATGTCCAGGCGGTCGTCTCCGCTCTCGTTCGGCGTCACCGACACATCGATGCCGGCGTCGTTCAGGTCGAACTTCGCCGTCTTGTTGAGCATGCTGGTCGGCAGCGCGTCGGCGTCGATCACCTCCACGCTGGGCGGCATCTTCGCGAGGTTCAGATTGAACTCGGGGGCGCGCAGCGGAAGCGCCAGCCCGCTGTTCATCAGGCCGATCTGGGCGTACATGCGCAGACTCTCGGCGCGGCGCTCCAGCACTTCGGCGGCTTCGGTCATGCGCTTGGCGTGCGCGTTCTTCGCTGCAGCGTCGGATTCGAGCTGCAGCGCGAAGGCGACGATGGCGCGGATCTTGTCCGTCACGTCACCCTGCATCGACTCCATCGTGTCCATGACCACTTCGACCGGAAGTTCCAGGTCGGACAGTCGGTTGAGGTCAGCCTGGTACTGGCCGATGATCTCGAAGAGGTTGGGGCGTTCGTTGCTCATGGGGTTCTCCTGGGCGCCCTGGTCGGGCGCCGTCGTGGGTTGTTGTCCGTCAGAACCAGTCAGCGCCAGCAGGCTCTTCTTGATCGGCGCCCGGCTCGTAGCCGCCGCCCGGCTCGTAGCCGCCGCCTGTGCCCCCACCGTGGCCCGCACTGGCGCGGCGCTTCTTCAGCGGCTTGTCGCGCAGCGCCTCCACCATGTCGGTCAGTGCTGCGGCCGGCTTCTTCTCCAGGATCTCGCGGGGGGTCTGGTTCGTCCCGGCATCGAACGTGGCGACGATGACCATCTTCCAGCCGGTTCCGCCGTCGCCGCCCGTCTTGGCGTACTCCTCGGCGATCAGCAGCAGGCCGATCTTCTTGCCCATGAGCGACGGGTACAGCGTGGCCTGGGTCATCTCCTCGCGGCCGGCAGCCCGGTTCCACTTCATGACCTTGCCGGGTGCGGGCTCCAGCGAGCGCAGACGCAGCGCCGTCATGATCGCGTCGAGCACCTTGCGGCCGTAGGTCTCGCGGCCTTCGCTGTTGACGGTCCAGATCGTCAGGTATTCGGCCGTCTGGCCGGTGTCCGACTTGAACGACAGCTCGATGCCGTGCGTGCCCTGCTCAGACACGACGGCCTCAGCGCGGACGAACTCGCCGACGTAGGCGCCTTTTTCGGTGATGAAGCTGGAGACGCCGACTTGCTTGGCGCCCTCGGCATTGAGGGTGTAGACGGGCGGGGTCTTGGAAGTGGTAGCCATGTGGTCCTCGGATGGGTGGGTGGGTGTGGTCAGAAGGAAAGCTGTTGGTGCGCGGCAATCGCCAGCAGCGCAACAAGGAAGGTGAGAAGGGCATCCAGGGCGAAATCGCGCAGCTCTGGACGCGGAAGGCCACGGCTTCGGCCGGAAACCTTCCAGGCGATCAGCTCGCCGCCCAGCGCACCGAGCGTGACGACGGACGCCGCCAGCAGGGAGGCAATCAGGTAGCCAATCACGCGGACACCCCGATTCCGTAGTAATCGCAAATCGCCGTGTCCACGGCCGCCAGATCGTTCGGGATCAACTGTTCAGCGAACATGCCCATCGGCGACTTCGTGGTGTCGGTGCCGTCGTTCTGGGTGCGGAAGTGATACTGGCCGTCGCGGGCCATCGTGCGCAGAACGATGGTGACCAGCCCTTCCGGGGTGATCTTCTCGTCGAGCAACTTGCCGATGGTCTTCATCTTCGTGCGGCCGAAGTCGTCGCTTGCGGTGTGCGCCAGGATGTAGACGCGCCGGTCGTCGTCAAGAC
>JAAFKB010000110.1 GCA_013299055.1 Sphaerotilus sp. | reverse complement strand
CTGACGCCGCCCACCCCCCCTTCCGCCTCGACCGCACCCGCCAGGCCACCCCCCAGGTCTTCGAGCGCCTGCGCGAGCAGATCCTGACGCTGGTGCTCGCCCCCGGCACGGTGCTGTCCCGCGCCGAACTGGCCGCCTCGTTCGGCGTCAGCCAGACGCCGGTGCGCGAGGCGCTGATCAAGCTCGGCGAGGAAGGGCTGGTGGACATCTTCCCGCAGCACGCCACCGTCGTCAGCCGCATCGGTCTTGGCGCGGCGCGGCAGGCGCATTTCCTGCGGCGCGCCATCGAGCTGGAAGCCGTCGCCACGCTGGCCGCGCAGGACGCCGACACCGTGGCCGCACTGACGCCCAAGCTGCACGCGCTGATCGCCCAGCAGCAGCAGGCGATGCAGGCCGAGGACGGGCCGCAGTTCGTGCGCGCCGACCGGGCATTTCACGCCGCGATGCTGGCGGCGGCTGGCGTGGCGGAACTGGCCGACCTGATCCACCGGCACAGCGGACAGGTGGACCGGCTGCGGCTGCTGCACCTGCCGGCGCAGGGCAAGATGCAGACGATCCTGGCCGACCACACGCGCATCGTCGAGGCCATCGCCGCACGCGATGCCAGCGCCGCACAACAGGCCCTGCGCACCCACCTGTCCGGCACGCTCAACGTCGCCGACGACATCCGCCGGCGCCACCCCGGCTACATCGCCGACTGAGTGCCCGCTCGGATGCCCACCTGGGTCGGCCGGTAGGGCAGCTCCAGCCGGTAGGCCAGCGCGATGAACAGGCTCTGCGCCAGCCCCATCGTCGCCGTCAGCGAGCGGAACCCGAAGGTGGCGCTGTCCTGCACGATCAGCGCCACCTCGGCCTCGCGGGCGAGCGGACTCATGCGGCTGTCGGTGATCGCGATCAGGCGGGCGCCGCGCTGCGCGGCGTGCTGCGCGACGGTGACGGTTTCCTCGGCGTAAGGGGCAAAGGAGATCGCGATCATCACGTCATCGGCGCGCACCGAGCGCATCTGCCCCTCGTGCATGCTGCCCATCGCGGTGACGAGGCCGATGCGCTTGTCCGTGTGCTGCAGCGCGTAATCGAGGTACACCGCCACCGGAAACGAGCGCCGCGAGCCCATGATCCAGATCGCCTGCGTGTCGGCCAGCAGATCGACCGCCTGCCCGAATGCCACCTCGTCCAGCGTGTTCTGCAGTTCCTGCATCCCTGCCAGGCTGCCGCCGAGGAACTCGTGGGCGATCTGCGCGGGGCCGAGGCTGGGCGCACCGGATTCGATCACGTCGCGGATGCGGGCGCTGTAGTTGCGACCGGGTGCAATCTGCTGCGACAGGCCATCGCGGAAGACACGCTGCAACTCGGTGAAGCCGGTGAACCCGAAATGCTTGGCGAAGCGCACCACCGCCGAGGGCTGCACGCCACAGTGCGCCGCGACATCCTGGATGCCTTCGAGTCCGAGGTGGTCGCGGTGCTGCTCGACGTAGCGGCCGATCAGCTTGAGCTGGCGGCTCAGGGCCTCGTATTCCTCGGAGATCCGCTTGAGCAGCAGATCGACCGTCATCCGGGGTTCATTCGGGTTCATCGGTGCGCATTCTATGCACCAATCATGCAGATATTGTCACGGGGTCAACGGAGCCGGCGCGTGGCGGAGCATCAGGTCCACCAGATGCTCCGCGGCGGGCGTGAGCGGCAGGTCGGGTCGGCGGATCAGCACGATGTCCGGCGCCGGCAGCACCTCGCGCACCGCGATCACCCGCAGCGCCTCGCCCGCCAGCGCGAAGTCGCTCCACTGCCGAGGCAGCATCGCCAACAGGTCCGAGCACGCCAGCGCGACCGTCAGCGACAGCGCACTGCCCGCCTGCAGCACGATGCGCGGCGCGGGCAAGCCGTGGCTGGCGAACAGCGCAGCCAGATCGTCCTCGGCGCGGTAGTCGATCGACGGGGTGGCCCAGTCGAGCTGGGCGAGGTCGCGCAACGACGTGGCGCTGGCCATCGGGTGCGCCCGCCGCGCCACCACCGCCCGCTGGTTCGAGAACAGCGTCTGCACCGTCAGCCCCGACCCCGGCGGCTTCTGCGGTGAGGCGCCGAGGTAGAAGTCGATCTGCCCCTCGCGCAGCGGCGTTTCCAGCGCCGGGAACAGCCCCTCGATGAGCTGCAGCCGCACGGCGGGGTAACGCTGGCGGAACACCGGCAGCGCCTGCGGCAGCATCCCGACGTGCGGCATGATCGACAGCCCCGCGACGACCGTGCCGCCGCCGTCACCCTGGGCCTGGCGCACCTCGTCGCGGGCCCGCTCCAGGTCGCGCACCACCGCGTGAACGCGCCGGTAGAACGCCTGCCCGGCGGGGGTCAGCGCCATGCCGCGGGCACCCCGCTCGAACAGCGGCGCCCCGAGTTCCTGCTCCAGCGCCCGGATGCTGCGCGTCATCAGCGGCTGCGCGGCGCCGAGGTGGCGGGCAGCCGCGCGCAGGCTGCCGTGTTCGACGACGGCGATCAGGTCGCGGAGCTGGGCGAGTTTCATGGCGGCGATGCTACCGATGCCGGCGGCCCGTGCGATGCCCAAAACGCATCAGCCGGATTTTTCTGCGATCTTCCCGGTCATCCCCTGTGCGCCCACCATCGCGCCACACAAGACCACATCCGGAGACAAGACATGGCATCCACCCCCACCCGCCGCACGGCGCTGGCCGCCTGTGCGCTGGCCACCCTGGCCTTGACCGGGCAACCTGCCGCCGCGCAGGACTACCCGAATCGCCCCGTCAAGCTGATCGTGCCGGCCGCACCCGGTGCCGCGCCGGACGTGATCGCCCGCCTGCTGGCCGAACGGCTCGGCGCCCTGTGGGGCAAGACGCTGATCGTCGAGAACAAGCCCGGCGCGGGCGGCATTCCCGGCATGTCGGCGCTGGCGCGTTCGGCGGCCGATGGCTACACGCTCGGTTTCGTGCCGGCCGCGATGGGCACCATCACGCCGCTGGTCTACAAGAACCCGCAGTTCAACCCCGACACCGAACTGACCTCGGTGGCCACCGTCGGCACCAGCCCGCTGATGCTGGTGACGAACGCGGCCAACCCGGTGGGCAGCCTCGCCGACCTCGCCCGCCACGCCAAGGCCAACCCCGGCAAGATCAACTTCGCCGCGCCGCAGCCCAACTCGCTGCCGCACCTGGCGGGCGAGCTGGTCAGCAAGAGCGGCGACATGGGCCTGTTCACCGTGCCGTACCCGGGACCGCCCGCCGCCATCACCGCCGTCATCTCCGGAGACGCCACCGTGACCGCCGACGGCATCCCCGGCCTGCTGCAGCACGTCCGCTCGGGCCGGCTCAAGGCGCTGGCGGTGACCTCGGCGCAGCGGCTGCCCGGCATCGACATCCCGACCGTGGCCGAGACCTACCCCGGCTACGAGGTCATCGGCTGGTTCCAGATCATCGCCCCGGCCGGCACGCCCGCCGCCGTCATCGAGCAGGTCAACGCCGATGTCAACCGCGTCACCGCCTCGCCCGAGGTCACCGCCCGCTTCGCCGAACTCGGCATCTACCCCCGGCGCGACAGCGTGGCCGGCGCCCGCGAGTTCTTCGCGTCGCAGCAGAAGGCGATGAAGAAGCTGGTCAACGAACTCGGCCTGCAACCGCAATGAGCCACGCCATGATCCCCCGCAAGAAAGCCCTCGTCACGGGTGGCGCCACCGGCATCGGCCGCGCCGCCGTGCTGGCCCTGGCCCGCAGCGGCTTCGATGTCGCCCTCGTCTACGGCAGCAGCGCCGACGCCGCCGAGGCCACCGCCGCCGAGGCCCGCACCCTCGGCGCCGAGGTGCTGACGCTGCGCTGCGATGTCGCCGACGACGACGCGGTGCGCGCCACGCTGGCCGCCGTCGGCGCGGCGTTCGGCCACCTCGACGCGCTGGTCAACAACGCCGGCACCACCGCGAAATGGAAGGTGAAAGACCTCGACAGCCTCGACATGGCCGAGTGGGACCGCACCTTCGCGGTCAACGTGCGCGGCACCTTCCAGGTCAGCCGCGCCGCCGTGCCCTGGCTGAAGAAGAGCCGCGCACAGGGTGGCGAGCCGGCCATCGTCAACACCGCCAGCATCGTCGGCCTGCGCCCCGGCCCGCAGCCGCCGCCCTACGCCGCCAGCAAGGCCGCCATCGTCAACCTGACCAAGACGCTGGCGTGGAACCTCGGCCCGGACATCCGCGTCAACGCCGTCGCGCCGGGCTGGATGGAAGGCGACTGGATGGAGCGGATGCTCGGCGAGAAGTACGACGCGCTGATGGGCGCCCGCGCCAAGGCCACGCCGCTCAGGCGCTGCGTCACGGCGGACGACGTGGCCGAGGTGATGCTGAACCTGCTCACCGCCAACCGCTTCGTCACGGGCGAGGTCGTCGTCATCGACGGCGGTTTCACCAGCTCGACCTGACCCGCAGAGGCCCCCATGCTCGACGGATTCGTTCCCTTTCCGCCCGCCTTGGCGCAGGACTACCGCGCCAAGGGCTATTGGCAGGACCGCACGCTCGCCCGCGAGTTCGCTGCCGTGTTCGACCGCTTCGGGCCGCGCACCGCACTGATCGACGGCGAGCGCCGCTGGACCTACGCGCAGCTCGACGCCGACAGCACCAACCTCGCGCTGAACCTGCTCGACCTGGGCCTGCGCCCGCTCGACCGGGTCGTGCCGGTGCTGCCCAACGTCGCCGAGTTCGTGGTGCTGTACTTCGCGCTGCAGAAGCTCGGCGCCATCCCGATCGCCGCGCTGGTCACGCACCGCCACGCCGAGATCAGCCAGTTCACGCGGCTGGCGCAGGCGCGCTGCGCGGTCTACCCGGCGCAGGTCGGCGACTTCCGCTTCGGGCCGATGGTCGAGCGCATCCAGGCCGAGCAGCCCTGCCTGCAACTGCGCCTCGTGCTGGGCGAGGCGGGGCCGGGCGAGCACTCGCTGACCGAGCTGATCACCCGCCCGGCCACGCGCCCGCCCGCCGACCTGCACGCCCTCGACGGCCACGCCTTCACGCCGACCGACCCGTGCATCTTCCAGCTCTCCGGCGGCACGACCGGCATCCCCAAGCTGATCCCGCGCACCCACAACGACTACGCCTACAACTCGAAGGTGGCGTCCGAGGTGGCCGGGGTCGGGCGGGATTCGGTGCTGCTGCTGGTGCTGCCGATCGCGCACAACCTGCCGCTGGCCTGCCCCGGCATCCAGGGTTTCCTGTTCCACGGCGCCACCGTCGTGCTGCACGCCAACACCCGGCCCGCCGAGATGTTCGCGCTGATCCAGCAGCACCGCGTCACGCACCTGAAGGTCGTCCCTGCATTGCTGATCCGCCTGATCAACGACCCGGCGATCGGCGGCTTCGACCTCGCCTCGGTCGAGCAGATCCAGAGCGGCGGCCAGCGGATGCAGCCCGAGGTGCGGCTGCGCACCCGGCAGCTTTTTGCCAACGCCTTCGTGCAGGAGAACTTCGGCATGAGCGAAGGGCTGCTGATGTTCGTGCGCCGGGGTGATCCGGAGGAGGTGCTGCTGGAGACCTGCGGCCGGCCGGTCTGCGCCGACGACGAGGTGCGGCTGATCGACGACGACGGGGCGGAGGTGGCCGAGGGTGCGGTGGGCGAACTCGCCTGCCGGGGGCCGTACACGCTGCGCGGCTACTTCGGCGTGCCCGAGTACAACGCCCGGCAGTTCACGCCCGATGGTTTCTACCGCTCCGGCGACCTGATGCGCCGGCATCCGTCGGGGAACTACGTCGTCGAGGGCCGCAAGAAAGACCTCATCAACCGCGGCGGCGAGAAGATCAGCGCCGAGGAGATCGAGAACCTGATCCTGCAGCACCCGGCGGTGCAGAACGTCGCCTGCGTGCCGATGCCGGACGCGGCGATGGGCGAGAAGATGTGCGCCTACGTGGTCCTGCGCGCCGGGCACACGCTCGCGCTGAAGGATCTCGTCGCCTTCCTGCTCACGCACGAGATCGCCAAGTTCAAGCTGCCCGAGCGGCTGGAAGTCGTGGCCGATTTTCCCGTCTCGACCTTCGGCAAGGTGTCGAAGAAGGCGCTGGCCGAGCGCATCGCCGCCGAACTGAACCCCCAGAACACGCACCAGGACTGACCCCATGCGCATCATCGACCTGCACTGCTACCCCGGCACCCAACGCTGGATCGACGCCCAAGGCCCTTACCCCGCCGAGCTGGCGCGCTACTGGAAACGCGAGTGGGTGGCCAAGTCCGAGGAGGACGTGATCGCCGAGTTCACCGAGGCGAACGTCGAAGCCTGCCTCGTCGCGCTCGACCTGGAGACGACGGTGGCGACCGTGCCCTGCGACAACGACTACGTCCATGCGATGTGGCAGCGCCACCCGGGCCGCATCCGCCAGTGCTGGGGCGCGGTGGAACCGGCCAAGGGCGAGATCGCGATCCGGCAGGTGCAGCACGCCGTGCGCGAACTCGGCTTCATCGGCTTCCATTTTCA
Organism: Sphaerotilus sp.; assembly: GCA_013299055.1. GTDB lineage: Bacteria > Pseudomonadota > Gammaproteobacteria > Burkholderiales > Burkholderiaceae_C > Sphaerotilus. The sequence continues at coordinate 3,112 of JAAFKB010000110.1, read as the reverse complement.
CCCGATCATGCAGCATTTCGCCGTCAACGACCGGCGCCACTACCCGCTGTTCGAGGAGATCGACGCCCTCGGCGCGGCGGTGATGATCGATGTCGGCACCACCGGCATGGGCGCGGGCATGCCCGGTGGCCACGGCGCCCGCCTGCGCCACGCCCACCCCGGCGCGATCGACGACCTCGCCGCCGATTTCCCGAACCTGAAGATCCTGATGGCCCACCCGGGCTGGCCGTGGGTCGAGGAAACCACCGCCGTCGCGCTGCACAAGGGCAATGTCTTCTGGGAGATGTCGGGCTGGGCGCCCAAGCACTTCCCCGGCAACCTCAAGACCGACATCCGGGGCCGCCTGCAGGACAAGATCATGTTCGGCAGCGACTACCCGAGCCTGCCGTATGCCCGCATCTTCCAGGAGTGGCAGGAACTCGGCTACCGCGACACGGTGATGGAGAAGGTGATGCACGGCAACGCCGAGCGGGTGCTGGGGCTGTGACGGGGGCCGGCCCCACGGAGGACAGCCCCGCCGAGGCACTGCTCGCGGATCGGCCTGCGCCGGGCGTGCTGCGGCTGCGGCTGAACCGGCCGGCGGTGCTCAATGTGCTGAACCTTGCGCTGCGGCACCGGCTGGCCGAGGCGTTCGCGGCGGCCGATGCCGACGAGGAGGTCCGCGCCGTGGTGCTGGCTGGTCACGCGCGGGCCTTCTGCGCCGGCGCGGACCTGACCGAGTACCGCGACGCGACGCCGGACGAGATCGTCGCCCGCGACATGGGGCGCTTGTGGGATGCGGTGGCGGCGTGCCGCAAGCCGGTGGTGGCCGCCGTGCGGGGCCATGCGCTGGGCGGTGGCTGCGAGCTGGCGATGCACGCGGACCTGATCGTGGCCGGCCAGGGCGCCCGCTTCGGCCAGCCCGAGGTGCTGGTCGGCCTGATGCCCGGCGGCGGGGCCACGCAGCGGCTGACCCGTGTGGTCGGCAAGTTCCAGGCGATGCGGCTGCTGCTGCTCGGCGAGCCGGTGGGGGCCGAGGAGGCGCTGCGGCTCGGGCTGGTCAGCGAGGTGGTCGAGGACGACGAGGTGGACACGCGGGCGCTGGCCCTGGCGACCCGGCTGGCGCGCGGGCCGCAGCAGGCGATCCGTTTCATCAAGGAAGCCGTGATCGCCGGCATGAACCTGCCGCTGCAGCAGGGGCTGGCGCTGGAGCGGCGCTGCTTCGCGCTGACCTTCGCCTATGCCGACAAGACCGAGGGCGTCAGCGCAAGGCTGGAGCGGCGGGCGGCGGACTTTGGATGAGCCAGGGCTGGCGGCGTGTCGGGTCGGCATGCCCTGACAATGCCGACCTGCCCGCCACCGTCCACAAACAGCGCATCCGATGCTCGACATCCTCGCCATCACCGGCTCCATTTACCTCCTCATCGCCACGGGCTACCTCTGCACCCGCCGGGGCCTGTTCGAAAAGGCCGAACTGCGCGCCTATGGCAAGTTCGTGCTCAACGTGGCGCTGCCGGCGCTGCTGTTCAATGCGCTGAGCCAGCGGCGCCTGTCGGAGGTGCTCAACGTCGGCTACCTGGTGGTCTACGCGGCGGGTTCGCTGCTGCTGATCGGTGGCGCGGTGGTGTGGGCGCGGCGGCTGGCCGGTAAATCGTGGTCGGAAAGTGCCGTCAGCGCGATGGGCATGGCATGCCCGAACAGCGGCTTCGTCGGCTACCCGATCCTGCTGCTGCTGATGCCGCAGGTGGCGGGCGTGGTGCTGGCGCTGAACATGCTGGTGGAGAACCTGCTCCTGCTGCCGCTGCTGCTCGCGCTGGCAGACCAGGGTGATGCGGACCATCAGCCGTGGTACCGCTCCGCCATGCAGTCGGTGGCACGGCTGGCGGGCAGTCCGCTGATCCTCGGGCTGGTGCTCGGCTTCCTGGCCTCGGCGATCGGCTGGCAACTGCCGGGGCCACTGGCGCGCACGGTGACGCTGTTCGCGCAGGCCAGCAGCGCGCTGTCGCTGTTCGTCATCGGCGGCAACCTGCACGGCCTGTCACTCGCCGGCATGGGCCAGCGGATCGGGCCGATCATGGCTGGCAAGCTGCTGCTGCACCCGCTGTGCGTCTTCGCGGCGCTGGCCCTCGGCACGGCCATCGGCCTGCCCGCGCTCGGACCCGAGTTGCGCACGGCGCTGGTGCTGAGCGCCGCGATGCCGATCATGGGCATCTACCCGATCCTGGCGCAGCGGCATGGGCATGAAGGCTTCAGTGCGGCGGCGCTGCTGGGGACGACACTGGGGTCGTTCGTGACGCTGAACCTGCTGCTGTGGATGTGGCGTTGAACGGAGATTCACCATGGCCCGCAACACCGAAATCAAGGCGCGCATCGCCGACCTCGACGCCCTCGCCCGCCGCGTCGCACTGCTGGCCACCGCCGGGCCGACCGAGATCGCGCAGGACGACACCTTCTTCGCCTGCCCGCACGGCCGCCTGAAGCTGCGCGACTTCGGCGACGGGCGCGGCGAGCTGATCTTCTACCAGCGCGCCGACCAGACCGGCCCGAAAACCTCGTTCTACGCCCTAACCCCCACCGCCTCGCCCGACACGCTGCGCGAGGTGCTGACGCTCGCGCACGGCCAGACCGGCCGCGTCGTCAAGCAGCGCACGCTCTACCTCGTCGGGCGCACGCGGGTGCATCTGGACCGGGTGGCGGGGCTGGGGACGTTCATGGAGCTGGAGGTCGTGCTGCGCGACGGCGAGCCGGTCGAAGCCGGCGAGCAGGAAGCGCAGGCGCTGATGCAGCAACTCGGCATCACGCCAGCGCAGTTGCTCGACCGGGCCTACGTGGACATGGTGCGGGACAAGCTGTCCGAGGACACCTGCTCTCACACCGACTGAGCCATGCGGCCATGCGGTCACTGACAAGCGAAGCTGGCCGCACTCTCCAGATCCGTCGCGCCGCTCTTGAGCACCGCATGCTTCGGATACGCACACAGCGGGCGGCTGCGCGTGCTGGACCACGTCGCCGGCTTGTCGGCGTTGCCGGCACCGACGGTGGCGAGGATGGTATCGGGGGTGCTGCCCTTCTCGACCCACTCCACCAGCGGCGAGAAGGCGTCGAAGCTGTCCGTTGCAGGCCCGCCACCGCA
>JAAFKB010000011.1 GCA_013299055.1 Sphaerotilus sp. | reverse complement strand
TCAGCGCCTCGGTCGTCACCGCCCACGGCTGCGGCGTCTTCAGGTCCGCCGGCAGATGCACCCGCACCCGCTGCAGCGCCGCGTACAGCCCCGCCTCGTCGTCGATGATCGCCGTGACCTCACCCGGCCCGTAACCGCGCAGCCCCTTGCCACCGAACAGCGGCTGCGAGGTCAGCGTCGGCTGCGTCGCGGTACACAGCACCACCGTCACGCCGTGGTCCCGCACCAGCAGCCGTAGCACGTCCACCACCGGTTGCAGGTACTCGACCGGCAACAACTGCGCTTCGTCGAGCACAAGCACGCTACCCGCGAGGTTGTGCAACTTGCGGCAGCGGGAGGTCTTGCGGGCGAACAGGCTCTCGAACAACTGCACGCTGGTGGTCACGATGACCGGCGCGTCCCAGTTCTCGCAGGCCAGCCGCGAGCGTGAGGTCTCGGCGCGTTCGTCGCTCTCGGCGTTGCTGTGGTGCTCGATCACGACACCTTCGCCCAGCGACGCGAAGACCTCGCGGTAGACCTCGGCCGTCTGCTCGATGATGCTGGTGTAGGGGATGACCATCACGATGCGGCGCTTGCCGTGCTGCGCGGCGTGCGTGAGCGCGAAGGCCAGGCTCGCCAGCGTCTTGCCGCCGCCAGTCGGCACGGTCAGCGTGTAGGTGCCGGGCGCGCCTGCCGCCTTGGCCCGACACGCGGCGAGCACCTCGGCCCGGCGCCGGTTCACCGGGCTGTCGGCCTGACCGGATGCCTGCACCGCCTCGGCCTTGCGCGCCATGTGGCCATCGAACGCGGCCAGCAGCACGGTCATCGGCAGCGCGTCCGCCTGCCGGGCCTGCGTGGCGGCCGGGGTCATGAACGCTTCGGTGTCGAGGAAATCCGCATCCACCAGCGCCGAGAACAGCATCCGCACCCAGAGCGCGAACCGGCCTGGGATCTCCTCGACGCCGTTGCGTGGAATGGGCAGTTGCGTCAGTCGCGGCAGGTTCAGCGTTGCAGGTGTCAGCAACTCCGGCGCCGGCAAGCCTTGGAGCGCCTCCGCCAGTTCGCGGATCGCATCCGGCCCGGCCAGGCGTCCTTTCAGACCACCCTCCCAGTTGTCCAGCCCGGCGTGGTGCCCGGCAATCACGTACTGGAGCACGCGAGCCAGGACGCGCCCCTCAGGCCCGAGCCGCGCCTTCAGCGTCTGCTCGGCCCACAGCGCCCCGGCCGCCGAGTGGCTCTTGTCGCTGCCCTGTGGCAACTTGCCCTCGATGTGCGCCTCGGCCACGAGCCGGATGTAGGTCTGGAACCCGCTGCGGTACTTGCCCAGGTCGTGCCACAAGCCGGCGAGCCGTGCAAGTTCGCGGGCAGCGGGGTCGTGGTGCAGATGGGTGACTGCGAGCTGCGCTACGGCGCTCAGATGCTCGTCAAGTCGATGATGCGCCGCGCCGCCGCTGCCGGCGTGCGCGATCGCGATCTGTGTCGCGGTCATGTGCTTCTCCCTGGAATTGACAGAATCAGCATAGTTCCGGTACCGATCTGCTCCTTCACGAGGCCGCAAGGCGTGACAATTTCATGCCCGCCACTGTGATTTTCAGCACAGACTCACCCCATGCCCTACTCCCTCACCGACAAGCTCGTCATCGGCATCAGCTCCCGCGCCCTGTTCGACCTGGAGCACGAGAACCAGCTCTTCGACACGCAGGGCGTGGACGCCTTCTGCACCTACCAGCGCGCCCACGAGAACGAGCCGCTGCGCCCCGGCACGGCCTTCCCGCTGGTGCAGGCGCTGCTCGGGCTGAACCCGCTGCTGCCGGAGCGGCGCATCGAGGTGGTGGTCGTCTCGCGCAACTCCCCCGACACCGGCCTGCGCGCCTTCAACGCGATCGAGGCGCACGGGCTGGACATCACCCGCGCCGCATTCACGGGCGGGGCGCGGTCGCTGGTGGAGTACCTGAAGGCGTTCGAGGTGGACCTGTTCCTGTCGCGCAACCGCGGCGACGTGCAGGAGGCGATCGACCATGGCGTGGCTGCGGCGCTGCTCTATGACCCGCCCGCCGCCTTCCACCCCGCCGAAGGCCAGATCCGCATCGCCTTCGACGGCGACGCCGTGCTGTTCTCGCCCGAGTCGGAGCACATCTACAAGACGCAGGGCCTCGAAGCCTTCGCCGCACACGAACTCGCCCACCGCCGGGACGCGATGGCCGGCGGCCCCTTCGCCAAGCTGCTGCTGCGGCTGGCGGCGCTGCAGCAGGAATTCCGCAGCCGTGGCGCCCCCTGCCCCGTGCGCATCGCCATCGTCACCGCCCGCAGCAGCCCGGCGCACGCCCGCGTCATCCACACCCTGCGCGACTGGCGGGTCGATGTGGACGAGGCGTTCTTCATGGGTGGAGCCTCGAAGGACCAGGTGCTGGCGGCGTTCGGCGCCCAGATGTTCTTCGACGACCAGGATACGCATGTGCAGCCGGCGTCGGTGCGGGTACCGTCGGGGATCGTGCCGTATGCGGGCGGATCGACCGACGCCGCAGTCGTCACACCCGCACAATCGCGCCCATGCAACGACACCTCACCGCCCTCGCCTTCGCCGTCCTGAGTCTGGCGACCAGCGTCGCCTCGGCCACGGACGTCACCGTCGCCACCTGGAACCTCGGCTGGCACCTGGACACGCCGCTCGCGACCCGCTGGATCGCCGCCTGCAGCCAGAAGTTCTCGAAACCCGCCCAGGGCGAACTCTGGCGCCCCGATCCCGCCGGCGCCAAGACCGGCTGGCAGCTGCGCTGGGGCCGTGACGCCAGGATCGAGTGGGACATCGGGCAACTGCCGCCCTGCGATGTCTGGCAGAGCCGCTTCAAGCCAGTGCCGGTGACCGAGGCGGCACTCGCCAAGCGCCGCCAGCAGATCGCCGCCGTGCTCGCCACCCAGGTCAACGCCGACGTGATCGCCTTCCAGGAGGTCAGCAGCGTGCAGGCCGTGCGCGAGGTGCTGCCGGACGGCGGGCGCGACTACGAGGTGTGTGGCTTCGCATCGCACAAGGTGCAGCGGCTGGCGTTCGCGTGGCGGCGCAGCGTGGCGACGGCCGTGGGGGGTTGCGAGGTCTTCGCGCCGCTGGCCTTGCCGGAGCGACCGGTGAAGGAGCAGCCCCGGCCGGGCCTGTCGGTGACGCTGCGCATCGGTGGCAAGGTCACGCGCTTCATGACCGTGCACCTGAAATCGTCCTGCGTGTCGCCACTGGAAGGCGGTGGTGGCAACGGCACCCGCGGCCAGCTCGCCAGCGACGACAAGGCATGTCTGGTCCTGCAGGCGCAGCTCCAGCCGCTGGAGACCTGGTTGCAGGAGCGCAGCCAGGGCGTGGACGGCGTGGTGATGCTGGGCGATTTCAACCGCAACATCGCCCACGAGGCCAGCCTGCCGGCCAACGCCCCCGTGCGCAGCCGCGGTCAGGCCACGGACGCCTACACGCCGGGGGTGCGCTCGAACAACCTGTGGCGCGAGGTGAACGACGGGGTGCCGGTGGCATCAAGGCTCACGGCGCTGGACACGGCCTGCCCGCTGAACGAGGAGGCCACGAAGCTCTGCAAGGATGCCAAGGCCCGCGTGCTCGACAAGCCGGAGATGGAGCGCCTGACCGACGCCAAGGCGCTCGGCTGCCGCAACCCGATCGGGCTGGACCACATCGCCGTGCGCCTGCCGGGGGGGACAGGCGCCGGGATGGTGGCCGAGAAGGTCGCGCTCGGCTTCCTCGGCCGCACGCTGGAGGCCAGCGACAAGCGCCCCGACCCGCTGCTGGCCGTGTCGGACCACTGTCCGCTCAGGGCGCGTCTTTCGCTTTGAACCATGCCTCGTCGGCCGTGTGCTGCCAGGCGTCCATCTGCTCCACGGCCTCCTCGCGGGCGATGCCATAGCGTTCCTGGATCTTGCCGGCGAGCTGTTCACGGTGACCGGCCACGACATCGAGGTCGTCGTCGGTCAGCTTGCCCCATTGCATCTTGGCCTTGCCGGCCACTTGCTTCCAGTTGCCTTGGATGCGGTCCCAGTTCATGCGAACTCCTTCGGTGTGTGGTGGTGAGAGAGGGAAATGCAAGACCGTGGCATTGCGGTGCCGACGGTTCACGGACGGACGGCGATCTCGTTCCTGACCATCTTCACGCCGCCGACGCTGCGCGCCAGGGATTCCGCCGTGGCGCGTTCGGTGGTGTTCTTGGCGAAGCCGGACAGCATCACGGTGCCATTGAGCGTCTCGACGCTGATGCTGCTGGCGTCCACCTCGCGGTTGTCGACGAAGCGGGCCTTGACCGCCGTGGTGATCGCGGTGTCGTCGACGTAGGCGCCGAGGCTTTCCTGGCCCCGCGTGACCGCGCAGCCCGAGGCAAGCGCCAGCGTCAGGGCGGCCACGGTGGCGGTGAGGGTCAGGGTGAAGCGGCGGGTGAGGGAATGGGCCATGGTGGATCTCCTGTGGGGTTGCTCGGACGGACTTCAAAAGGACTGCAAAGGGACATCTGCACTGTAGAAACCCCTGCCGCGGCAGACCATCAGCGGCGGACGCCTGCCGGTGTAGGACAGCGCCGACAGCCGCCCCGACAGCGCCACGGACTCACGCCGCCGCATCGGCCAGCAGCGGCACCACGCACCGGCAGTCTCCCGCCAGCCCGGTCCAGTCCAGCCGCTCGCCCGGCCGCAGCAGCCGCTCGTCAGGCGACAGGACCACCTGCGCCGCCGTGGCGCGCACCAGCCTGCAGTGCAGCATCCGCCCCTCGCGGCGCAAGGTGATCTCGGCCCGCGGCCAATGCGCCGGCAGGCAAGGGGTGAAGCGCAACCCCTGCGCGTCGGTGTGCAGCCCGAACATCGACTCGATCGCCGCCCGGTGCAGCCACGCCGCCGCGCCGGTGTACCAGCTCCAGCCTCCGCGCCCGACATAGGGCGGCTGGCTGTAGACATCGCCCGCCACCACATACGGCTCGATGCCGTACACGGCGCCACGGGTCGGGTGCGCCGCCCGGTGGGCCGGGCTGAGGTAGGTGAAATAGCGGTAGACCGTGTCGCCCGCACCCGCCACGCCCGGCGCGGGCGGATGCGGGTGTTCGGCCTGCGCCTCGGCCATCAGCGCCCAGACCCCGGCGTGGGAATACTGTCCCCCGTTCTCGCGCACCCCCGGCGGATACGCCTGGATGTAGCCCGCGCTCGGCGTGGCGTGGGCCAGCGGCGGGTCGAGCAGGCGGATCAGCCCGGCGTCGTGGTCGACGAGGTGGGTGTCCACTGCGGCGAGCGCCAGGTGCTGCCAGGTGGGTGGCGCCACTGTCGACAGCACCGCCCACGCCTGCGCGATCAGGTCGATCCGGGCCTCCGGGTTGGCCTGCGCGCCCAGCGCCGTCCCGTCGTCGAAGAAGGCGCGCTTGAACCATGCCCCATCCCACGCCGGCCCGAGCAGCGCCAGCGTCCAGCCCTGCGCAGCGTGTTCCCAGCGTTGGACGCGCGCTGCGTCCCCACGCGCACGGGCCAGCGGCGCGAAATCCGCCACCAGCTTGCACAGGAACCAGCCCAGCCAGACCGACTCGCCGCGCCCGGCGATGCCGACGCGGTTCATGCCGTCGTTCCAGTCGCCGCTGCCCATGAGCGGCAGACCGTGGACACCGACACGCAGGCTGCGGTCGATGGCGCGGGCCGCGTGCTCGTAGACCGGGGCGGTCTCGTCGCTGGGGGTGGGCGTGGTGTAGGCGTCTTCGGCTCCTTCGGGGATCGGCGCCCCGATGAGGAAGGCCACCGGCTGGTCGAGCACCGTGGTGTCGCCCGTGGCCCGCAGGTAGTGCACACAGGCGCAGGGCAGCCAGAGCAGGTCGTCAGAGAAATGCGTCCGCACCCCAGCGCCCTGCGGGGCGTGCCACCAGTGCTGCACATCGCCTTCGGTGAACTGCCGCGACGCGCACAGCACGATCTGGTCCCGCAGCATCTCCGGCGCCGCCCAGGCCAGCGCCATCGCGTCCTGCAACTGGTCGCGGAAACCCGTGGCGCCACCGGCCTGGTAGAAGCCCGCCTTGGCCCACAGGCGGCACGACACCGTCTGGTAGAGCAGCCAGCGGTTCACCAGGGCATCGAACAGCGGATCGGGCGTCTGCACGGTGGTGGCGCCGAGCAGCTGGTCCCAGCGTTGGCGCACCTCGGCCACGCGCTGCGTCGCCGTCTTGGTCGCGGCCACGGTGGCGATGCGGCGGGCGGCCGTCGGGCTTTGCGCGTAGCCGAGCAGGAACACCCGCTCGGCCTGCGCGCCCGCGCCCAGGGTCAGCCGGCTCGACAGGGCCGCACATGGGTCGAACCCCATGCCCTGCTGCCGGCCGAAGTGGTCCGGCAGCACAGGGCGGCCACGCGCATCGAAGCACTCGCGCCGGTCGCAGGTCCAGTCCTCCGCTGGACTGTGCCCGTCGCCTTCACCCTCGCCATGGACGCTGGCGCTGGCGCTGGCCAGGGCCAGGAAGGCGGTGCCAGCGCCGAAGCCGCCTGCACGTTCGCGCTGCGTCGCCATCAGTGCCGTGAGCCGCTGGGTGGGCAGGCGCTGGCGGACGTGCGCGGTGTGGACCGTGCTGCGGTCGGAGCGGTTCGCCCCCATCAGCCATTCCGCCAGGCCGACCACGCGCAGTTGCAGCGGGCGCGTGCCGTGGTTGACCAGATGCAGCCGGACCTGCTTGACGGCCGTTTCCGCATCGACACACCACGCGGCCGTCACCGCCAGATCACCGCGTCGGTGGCGGACAACGCTCAGGCCCTGGCCATGCGCGACCTGGTAGTCGCCGCTGGCGAGGCCCCAGGCGGAGGGTGTGACGCTCCAGACCTGCAGCGTCTGGCAGTCCTGCAGCAGGAACCACTCGGACGGCGGATCGGCCACCGGGTCGTTCGACCAGGCCGTGAGCTGGTTCATGCGGCTGTTCACCGCCCAGGTGTAGCCGCCGCCGGCCTCGGACACCTGCGCGCCGAAGTCGGGGTTGGACAGCACGTTGAGCCAGGGCCGCGCTGGCCGCCGCCCCACCCCGACAGGGAAGCGGAAATCCCCCGTGGCCGCGTCGAACACCCCCACCGTACGCTCTGCCTGCATGGGCACCAGGGCGGTGGCGATCACGGTGGTGGAGACCTCCTGCCGCGCCGCGAGCGCCTGCTCGTGCCACGCACTCCACGCCTGGACGTGGTGCAGCAGCGGCCGGCCATCGCCGTGGAACCGCACCCGCGCCAGCGTCTTCAGGGTCGACAGCTCGTCCGCGCTCAGCTCGTCGGCCCGCAGCGCGTGCAGCGCCGTGGTGGCGGGGCCGGCCAGCCGGCGCTCGGCGGCGCTGTCGGCGGCGTGGCGCTCGCGCAAGGTCTGGATCTCGCGCTGTAGCGGCATCAGGTAGGACGCCGGCTCCGCATTCACCACGACCAGGTCGCACGCCATCTCGCCCCATGACCACAGCCGCAGCGCCTGCGCCAACGAGCGCAGCAGGCCCAGATCCTGCAGCGTGCCCACCTGCACCAGCACCAGCGGCCGCTCGCCCGACAGGCCGAAGCGCCAGAGCAGCCGCCGGTCACAGACGCCGAGATCCTCCAGCGCCACCATCCGCGTCGGCGGTCGGGTCAGGCTGAACAGCAGCGCGGTGGACAGCAGCTGCACCGCCGCGAAGTGTTCCGGGCTGATGCGCAAGGCGCGCAGCCGGATGCCGGTGAGCGTGGCCGACATCAGCGAGGCGCGCTTGACGTGGCTGGGCTGGCGGTACTTGTCGATCACGGCATGCAGCGTGCCGCCGTTGTCGGAGGCTGCCGTGGCGAAGGTGAGCTGCGACACCGAACGGGGCGCCAGCCGCAGCCGCACCGCCAGCGCACAGACGGGGTCCAGCCCGGTGTCGAGCCGCACGCGCGCATCCTCCGCCGCCACGGGCGCAGCATCGAACGCCGCCAGCGGATCGCCCACTGCGCGGTTGCGGCCGAGCCAGCGCTGGCGGTCGGTCTGCAGCCGTACTTCGGTGAGTTGCGGGTCGGTGTCGGCGAGGAAATGCGCCATCTGCAGGCCGTGCTCGGTGGGCAGTCGGGGTTGGCGGGCGAAGACCAGCGCCTGCTGCGACGCCTGCCACTCGGCGCGCACGAACAGGTTGGTGAAGGCTGGGTGCGCCTCGTCCGCCCGCGCATCGGACAAGGTGATGTCGAAGGCCGAGAGCAGTTCCACCTCGATCGTGCGGTCGCTCAGGTTGTGCAAGGCCACCTGCCGGAACTCGATGTCGTCCTCCGGGCTGACCCAGACCGTGGTGTGGGCCTGCAGCTCGGACCAGCGGGCGTCGAGGCAGACGCGGTCGGCGTGGAAGATGCTGTGGTAGTGGGCAGCGGGATCGGGCGCGGGGTGCTGGGTGAGGGAAACCGGCGTCGGCTGGCGGTCCCAGCGCAGGTAGAAGAAGCTGCCGTGGCTGTCGCGCAGCGCGTCGTCGCGCCAGCGGGTGATGCCTGTTGCGCCCCAGCGGCTCCAGCCGGCGCCGTTGGGCCGCAGCGAGACGTTGTAGCGGCCGTTCGACAGCACATGCGTCGGCTCGACCGCTGCCACGCCCGGCACGACCTCGCGCAGCAGGCCCGGGGCACGGCGCTCCAGCGCCTGCAAGGGCGGCCCGGCCGGGGGCGCCATCAGCACCGGCACCTCACGCGGTGCCCGCTCGTGCAGCAGGGAATCGACTGCCTCGATGTGCGCGTTGGCCATGCCCCAGCGCTGCGCCACGCCGCCCAGCAGCACATTGGCGAGCGCCACGATCGTCATGCCCTGGTGGTGGGCCATGAAGGTGCTGACGGGTGTGAACGTGGCGCCATCGCCTTGGCGGGAGGGCGAAAAGTCGAGTGCCTCCAGGAAGCCCAGCGCACCGCGCGCGCCCAACGCTTCCAGTGCCCTGAAATTCGCCGCCGCCCGCAGCGGGGCGATCTGGGCGGCCAGCGCCGTGGCGTAGGGGGCGATCACCAGCTCGCCCGGTGGCGTGCGGCGCAAGGCCAGCCGCGGCACCCCTTGCGGTGCGTACTGGTACGCCAGCGTGTGGTCACGCCCGGCGTAGGCCGACTCGGAGATGCCCCAGGGGACCGCCTGCCCAGTCGCGGTCGCGAAGTCGATCTGTTCGCGCAACGCGCCATGGCAAGCCTCGCGCAGCACGCTGCCGTGCGGCTCGTCGAGCACGAGGCTGGGCATCAGGTACTCGAACATCGAGCCCGACCACGAGCGCAGACCCGCGTGCGCTCCCACCGCGTAGAACGGCCGCCCGAGCGCCGCCCAGTGACCCACCGGCACATCCCCCTTGGCAATCGCCAGGAGGCTGGTCAGCCGCGACTCGGACGCCAGCAGGTCGTAGAAGCCCGCATCGAGCTGCTGCTCGGTCACGCGGTAGCCGATGTGCAGCAGGTGGCGCTTGCGGTGGTAGAGGAAGCTGAAATCGGCCTCCCAGGCGAGCGGCTCGCAGGTGGCGGCCAGCGTGCGCAGGCGCTGCGCCGTGTCAGGCGACTCGGTCTCGGCGAGCGCCAGACACGCCTGTGCGACCGCCAGCAGGTGCCCGCTGAGGTTGCCGCTGTCCACGGTGGACACGTACATCGGCAGCAGCGGCGCGCCGGTCTCGGTGTCGTACCAGTTGAGGAAGTGGCCGCGGTGGCGCTCCAGCGTGGCGAGCGTGGCCAGCGTCGCCTCCAGCCGCGTGACCAGATCGAGGGTGCCGATCCAGCCGAAGCGGTGGGCACAGGCGGCGCTGAGGAGGTACAGGCCGATGTTGGTCGGCGAGGTGCGGTGGGCGACCATGTCGTGCGGCAGGGTCTGCAGGTTGTCGGGGGGCAGGAAACGGTCTTCCGGGCCGATCACGCGCTCGAACAGGCGCCAGGTGTCGCGGGCGATGGCCTCCAGGCGGACCTGCTCGGCGGGCGGCAGTGCGGCGTCCGTGCGCGCCGGGCGTGGCCGGCTCACCCACCAGGTGGTCAGCGGTGCCACCGACCAGAGCAGGCACAGCGCCGCGGACAGGACCGGGTGCGGTGTCCCCGCCAGCAGCAAGGCCCCGAACACCCCCAGCGCCAGGACCGGCTCCGACACATGGCCCCGCGCCACGGTGCGGAGATCGACCGACGCCGCCGCCTGCGCCGCTGCCGCGGTGGTCCACTGCAGCAGGTGCCGCCGGCTGACCCCCATGCGGTAGAGCGCACGGACGATCGCGTCCACCGCCATCCGCGTGTGCTGCAGCAGTTGCGCCAGATGGAACAGGCCGACACCCAGCGCCCGCCCCACATCGCGTGTGGCCGCCCGCAGGAAGTAGCCCCACGCCAGATCCGAGCGGCTGGGCAGGAAACCCGCCACCGCCCCCATCAGCGGCCCTGCGGCAAACGCCGCCAGCACCAGCCAGAGCGCCACCCAGGGCGACACCCCCACCCCACCCAGCGACAGCAGCAGCAGCCCGAGCGACATGGGCGCCACCAGCGAGCGGCGCAGGTTGTCGAACAGCTTCCAGATGTTCACCGCCCGCAGACCGTAGCGGCGCGGCTGCAGCAGGAAGGGCAGCAATTGCCAGTCGCCGCGTGTCCAGCGGTGGATCCGCGAGGCGGCCACATCGGCGTGGAACGGGGCGTCCTCGACCAGCGCGGTGTCGGTGACGGTGGCGCAGCGCACCATCGAGCCTTCGAGCAGGTCGTGGCTGAGCACGCGCCCCTCGGGCAGGCGGCCGGCGAGCACCGCGTGCATGGCCTGCACGTTCAACAGCCCCTTGCCGGTGAAGGTGCCCTCGCCGAACAGGTCCTGGTAGACCTCGGAGCTGGCGGCGCTGTAGGGGTCGATGCCGCACTGGCCCGCGAACAGCCAGTGGTAGACGGTGACATCGGCCGGGGCCGGCAGTGGCGTGACGATGCGCGGCTGCAGGATGCCGTAGCCGCTGACGATGGTGCGGCCAGTGGGGCCGAAGCGGGGCTGGTTGTGCGGGTGCGCGGCCACGCCGACCAGCTCGCGCAGCCGGCCGGGCGGCAGCCGGGTGTCGCTGTCGAGCGTGACGAGGTAACGGGTGTCCGGCGCCAGATGCGACTCGGCGCCCAGGTCGAAGAAGGGGTCGGCTGTTCCGGACACGGGCACAGGGCGGACGAGCGCCTCGACCAGTTGCTCCAGCTTGCCGCGCTTGCGCTCCCAGCCGATCCAGCGTTGCTCGGTGGGGCTGAACAGGCGCGCGCGGTGCAGCAGCAGGAAACGCGGCACGGCAGCACCGGTGGCCTCGACGGCGGGATGGCGTGCGTTGAGGACACGGACCTGCTGCAGCGCGTCGGCCAGCAGCGCCGCGTCGCCCGCACAGTGCGCGGTGTCGGCGTCAGCCCAGTCGGTCAGCAGTGCGAACTGGGTGTGGCACTCGGGGTTCGCCAGGTGGTGCAGCAGCAGCCGGCGCACCAGCGCCGCGGTGGTCGCCGCGTCGGTCAGCATGCCGGGAATGACCACCAGGACGCGGTGTTCGGCCGGAATGCCCTCGGCCAGCGCCAGCCGGGGCAGGTGCTGCGGCCGGGTGGATTCGCTGATGAGGCGGTGGAGCACGGCCACCACCGCTTCGGACACCGGGAACAGCATCAGCCCCATCAACAGCACCACCACGGCGCCCAGCCCCTCGACCCCGTGGTGCCGCATCAGCCAGGCGATCACGCCGACCGTACACGCCAGCAGCACGCCCAGGTAGAGCGGCAGCGCCCACCGGCGTGCGGCGGCGCGCCAGACCCGCGTGGTGCGTTCCGGCAGCCCCAGCGCCGCCAGCAGCGCCGGCCTGCCTGCATCGAACAGCCAATGGCCAGCGGCGGCGGTGGCTTGCCCCGGATCGGTCGCGGTGCGCACCAGGTCGAGCAAGGTCTCGGCGACCGCCACTTCGCTGTGGCCGCTGCGCCGGGCGAGCAGCTCGATGCCGTGCAGGGTCTGGTCGCGGGTGATCGCCTGCTCGGCCGCGAACACGGGAGAGGCCAGCATGCGCTGCATCAGCGCGCTGGTGCGGCCGACGACCTCGGACCAGTCGGCATCGCCGATGGCCCGCAGCGCGGTGACAGCGTTGCTGACGCTCAGGTTGTCGGCCGCCTGGTCGGCGCGCTGCTGGGTCTGCAGCGCGGCGAGGTCGGGCACGGCCGCCTGCAGCCACGCGAGCACACGGGCCTGCACGTCGTTCACCTCGCCGGCCCAGCGGTCCTGCAGCCGCGCCGCCATCTGGGTCAGGAACACCGGGCCGACGCCCCGCTGCGTCAGCGCCTGCAGCAGCCGGCCCAGATCCTCCAGCGGACAGGTGTCGATGCGATCGCAGCACAGGTTGGCCACCTCGCGGGCCGCCTTGTTGGTCGCCACCCGCTCGGCCAGCCGGCGCAGGTTCTCGACCAGCACCACGCGCAGCGTCGTCGGCAGCGCCCACAGCTCGTTCAGGTTCAGGCTGCGCGCCTCCTGGTAGGCGCACAGGAACTGCACCAGCAGGTCGTCGTCGAAGGCGCCGTCCGTGTGCGCGACAAAGGCCCAGGCGACGCTGTAGATGCGTGGCAGCCCAGCCAGCGGCTCGTCCACGAGCACCGGCAGGGCACGGAAATAGCGCCGCGGCAGGCCGTCGTGGATCTCCTTGAGCTGCGCCTCGATCAGGTGGAAGTTGTCGAGCAGCCACTCGGCGGCCGGGCTGATGTCGTAGCCGGTGGCCGCCTGCACGCCGATGTAGCGGTGGGCGTGGCGCAGCGTGTCGATGTTGCTGCGCAGACGCGGGAAGAAGGTCTGCGCATGCGAGGTGGCCCGCTCGGCGCGGTGGGTTTCGCCCAGGCTGCGGCCATGCTGGGCAAAGCGTTGCGGGCCGAAGATCTCGGCGCGGATCGGGGGCTGCACAGGGTCGGACGAGGCCGAGAGGATGTCCTGCAGCGCCGGCGAGGCGTCCGGGACCAGCCGCAGCAGTTCCATTGGCGCCATGCCTTACAGGACCAGCCAGCCCGCCGCGCCCAGCACGACCGCGCCGAGTGCCGTCGTGACGAGGTGCGAGGCCACGAACCCGCGCACCCCCTCGACCCGGCAGCGCGCCGCGAACAGCCGCCCGCGCAGGCCGCGGCACAGGTCCAGGTGCTCGCCGAGCGCGGACAGCTCCATCGGCGAGGTGTCGGTGGTGTCGCCGAACGAGGCGGTGCTCCAGTAAGGGCCGGACGGACCGGATGGGGGGGTGGTTGGCATGGTGCGCTCCAGTGGGTCGGGCAAGGCACGATGGTGTGCCCCCGCCCGCACGGTGTCTGTCAGACGAGGCGCCGCTGTGCGAAGGACGGGACGCCGAGCCACGCGGCGTAGGTCCGCTGGTCGGTGGCGTAGCAGGTGCAGGCGCTGGCTTCGAGGCCGGCGCGGTCCAGCACGCGCAGCTCGCCTCGGTGGTAGAGGATCAGACCGCGCCGCTGCAGCTCCCCGGCCGCCACCGTGACCCCCACCCGGCGCACGCCCAGCATGGTGGACAGGAAGGCGTGCGTGACCCGGAAGTGGTCAGCGTCGGCGCGGTCCTGGCTCAGCAGCAGCCAGCGCGCCAGCCGCGGCCCGATGAGGTGGAAGCGCAGACAGGCGGCCGAGGTGGCGAGCTGCGCCATGCGGACGTAGAGGAAGCGGTGCAGGTAGTGCCGCAGGGCCGGGCTGCGGTCCAGCTCCACCAGGAAATCCGGCGCCGTGATCCGCCACGCGGTGCCCGCCCCCTGCACCAGCGCCTGCAACGGCGCCGTCCCCACCCCCAGCGCCAGCGAGGCCCCGAACACGCCTTCGTGCCCGACCATGCCGACCTCCAGACCCGGGTGGCCGTCGAGATGGTTCACCAGCGAGATGAAGCTGTCGAGCGGGAAGTGGACATGTTCCAGCACCGCGTCACGGGCACACAGCACCTGCGCCAAGGTCAGCGACACCGATTCGCACCGGGCCAGCAGGCGCTGCCGATCCAGGGCGGGCAGCAATTCGATGAGGTGGTTCCGGGCAGGGGTCATGCCGCACTGTGCACGTGCATCGCCTGCCCGATCTGTGCGGTAACACGCATACCCCGGCGGGTGGATCGCCGGGTGTTCGCCACCGCGCTGCACCTCCAGGAAGCCTCGCTCACCGGCGAGAGCCAGGCCGTCGTGCAGGGCAGCGGCCGGGCGCTGGTGACGGCCACCGGCATGGACTCCGAGATGGGCGCCATCGCCACCCTGCTCGACACCACCACCGCCGACCTCGTGCGCATGCTGCTGCTGGGCGTGTCGCTGGCGGTGGCGGTGGTACCGGAAGGGCTGCCGGCGATCCTGTCGGTGGTGCTGGCGATGGGGGTGCAGCGCATGGCCGGGCGGCAGGCTGACCCGCGCCGAGATGACCAGCTCGACGACGCCGGCCGCCAGCGCATCATCGCCGACGTGGGTGCGTTGTCCGACACGGCCCTGCGCACGCTGGCCGTCACCTACCGCCCGCTCGGGCCGGACGAAGACCTGGTCGCCGCCCCGGAGGTGCTGGAGCGCGACCTCGTCTTCGTGGGCACCGTGGGCATCATCGACCCGCCGCGTCCGGAAGCCGCCGTGGCGATCCGCGAGGCCCATGGTGCCGGCATCCGCGTGGTCATGATCACCGGCGACCACCCCCGCACCGCCGTGCGCATCGCCGCTGATCTGGGCCTCGTCGGGGCGGGTCTGCTCGGACTGCAGGGTGCAGGTGGCGCCGTGGTCGTGCCGCTGCGGGCCACCCAGATCCTGTGGATCAACCTCATCACCGAGGACGTGATGGCGCGACGCCCGCGCCAGCCGACCGAGCGGGTCATCGACGGGCAGCTCTGGCGGGCGTGGCCGAGATCGGCGTGGTCATGGCGCTGCTGACGCTGTTCACGCTGGACCTGTTCCTGCCTGGCGGCCTCATCGCGGGCACGCAGCCGCTGGAGCAGGCCCGCACCGCCTGCTTCACCGTGCTGTTCAACTGCTTCAACGCCCGCTCGGAGACGGCCAGCGCCTTCCGAGGACTGATCGCCAGCGGGGTGTTGTGGTGCAGCGAACTGCGCAAGGCTCTGCGGCGTGCGATGGCGCACAGACACCGGGGCCCCGATTCGGTACAAATGGACATCTAGGCCACTGACGGGAGTCCTGACCATGCCCAGTACCGACCCCCTGACCACCGTGACACGACTGATCCCGCCTGCGCCTGGTCTGTCGACCCCCGCCTGGATGGCGCGGACACTGCCACAGGCGGCTGGCGGCTGGGTGGACATCCCGCCGGACGACTGGGATCTCATGCTCGACGCCATCACCGCCCGGCTGCGCAGCCACCACGGGACACACCTGCAGACCATGCTGGACTGTGCCGATGCGCTGGAGCAGCTGCACACCGCGCTGCGCCGGACGCGGGCCAGGCAAGAGCGGTGCGCCTACAGCTTCTTCGGCCCCTTCGACACCAGCCCTTGAGGCCAGTGCCGCGCCACCGCCTCATGCACCAGTTGCCGGCACAGGCCGGTGACGAGTCCGCCGGGACGAGCTGCCCACCGCCATGGACGGCTCCAGGCCAGCAGTCCGCCCACCAGCACCGCCCCCGCGACGAGGCGCAGCGGGTGCCGCTGTGCCACCGGGCGCAGCAAGGCGTTGGCCACCCCGAGCGCCGCTTCACCGCCCACCCGCCAGGGGTGGCGGATCCACCAGCCCCGCAGGACATCGGCGGTGAGGTCGGCATCGGCGGGCCGCTCCTGTGACGCCGTGCGCAGCGCACGCTGCAACTGGTGGCGCGAGGCGTCAAGCCGGTCCACCGCATCGGACATGGGCAGGCTCATGACACTGCCCCTGCCTGGCGCAGCATCCGCAGGTCGGCCCGGACCTGCTCCTTCAGGTTGCCAAAGGCGGGCTGCCCTCGGCTGGCCCGCGCCGCCCGCACGCACCACGCGGCCAGCAGCGCCGGCAGCAGCGGCGCGGCCACCAGCGCCCACGGCGCCTCGATCTGCGCCGCCGGCACCACCGCCCACAGCATCAGCGCCACCCCGGTCAGCACGGTGGACACAGCCCCGCCGCACAGTGCCATGGCCACCAGCCGGAGCTGGCGTTTCCAGTCGCCCGTGACCTCGTCGAGGTCGGCGCCGGCGAGTTCGGCATAGGCCTGTGCGTGGTCGACCAGCAGTTGCGGCCGGGTGGCGATCAGGTGGAGCAGCGCGTGGGCCATGGTGGTCAGTCGCGGTGGTGCGTGCTGCGCATCAGGCCGATCAGGCCCATCAGCGCGGCGCCGGTGGCCGCAGCGATCAGCATCGACTTGACCGGGTCGTGCCGGATGTAGCGGACCGTGTTCTCGGAGGCATGCCGGGCCGAGTCGCGCAGGACCGCCGTGCTGCTGTGCAGGGAGTGCATGCCGCGGTGGGCCACTGCGCTGGCCTCGTGGGCGGCCCCGTCGAGCAAGGGCTCGGCCTGCGCACGCAGCGCCTGGAGCGCCTGCGCCAGGCTGTCGAGCGCGTCGGCGGCCACGCGCTGGGCGGCATGGATCGCGTGGTCGGCCGAGTCGGTCACCTGGTCGAGGACAGGGGTCGGGGTCGCGGGAGAGGTCGACGAGTTGCTGGAAAACATGGCGTGTCTTTCGTGTGGAGGAACTGCAGGGTGGAGGGATGGAACCGAGTGTGGTCCGGCCCACCCGGTCCCACCATCGGCGCCAGGACCGTCTCCCCGTCAGGCAAGCACGTCAGCCGGCGTAGGACGCCGCCGACAGCGCAGAGTCCCCCGGCAGACGCACCCGCAGCACCGTGCCCTGCCCCGGCGCGGACAGCACCTCCAGCGTGCCGTGGACCGCCTCGACGCGGTAGCGCATCCCCACCAGCCCATAGGCCGACCCCCGCTGCAGCGCCGGATCGAAACCCACCCCGTCATCGCGCACCAGCACCTCCACCTGCGTGCCCTGCTGTGCCATGTCGAGCCAGACATGGCGGGCGGCGGCGTATTTGCTGATGTTGGTGACGGCCTCCTGCACCAGCCGGTACACGACCAGTTCGGACGCGGCATCCAGCGGCGTGTGGGCCAGCGTGCAATGCACTGCGATGCCGGAGCGTTCGGCGAACTCGCGTGCCAGGATCTCCAGCGTCGCCGCAAGACCGAGGTTGGTCAGCGTGGACGGGCGCAGGTCTTCGATGATCCGCCGCCCCAGCGCGATGGCGCCGTTGAGCATCTCGACCAGGTGCACCAGCCGCTCCAATGCCTCGGGGGGCGCACCGGCCAGCCGCGGGCGGATGCGGGCCGCGTCGAGCTTGGCCGAGGTCAGCAGCGCGCCGAGGTCGTCGTGCAGGTTGCGCGCCAGGCGGCTGCGCTCGTCTTCGCGGGCGGTCTGGAGGTGGTGGGTCAGCTCGGTGAGCTGGGCCGTGCGCTGGCGGACCAGGGCATCGAGCTGCTGCGCCTGCGCGCGCGCCACGTCCCGCTGCAGCGCCCGCAGCCGCCGGTACAGCCCGCCCGCCAGCCCGCCCGCCAGCACCACGGCCACAGCGGCAGCGGCCAGCCAAAGGTCAAGATGCACCGTGTGCTCCCAGGGAATCGGTGGGATCATGGGCCGAGGAGGATTCCCACCCCATGATCCGCATTGCCATCGTCGACGACCACCCCATGGTGCGCGCCGGACTGCGCCAGTTCCTGGCCGAACAGGCGGATTTCCAGATCGCGGGCGAGGCGGCCAATGGCCGTGACGCGCTCGACCTCGTGCGCCGCGGCGAGCTGGATGTCGTCCTCATGGACATCGCCATGCCGGACCACGGGGGTGTCGACGCGCTGGCCGCCATCCAGGCCCGTGCGCCAGAGCTGCCCGTGCTGATCCTGAGCGGCTTTCCGGAGGCGCACTACGCCACCACCCTGCTGCGCCAGGGCGCCAGCGGCTACCTCAACAAGGACTGCGACCCCGAGGACATCGTCAAGGCGATCCGCACCGTCTGCCGCGGCCGCAAGTACATCACCGCCAGCGTGGCCGAGCAGCTCGCCGAGGGCCTGGGCCGGGGCGATGACCGGCCGCCGCACGAACACCTCTCCGAACGCGAGCTGCAGGTCTTCCTGCGTCTGGCGGCGGGCGAGACCATCGGCCACCTCGCCGAGCGCCTGTCGCTCAGCGTCAAGACCGTCAGCACCTACCGCAGCCGCGTGATGGAGAAGATGCAGCTGGCCTCCAACAGCGACCTGACCTACTACGCGCTCAAGAACGGCCTGATTCAGTAGCCGCCAGCCGTCGCGCGCCGTGCGCTGCTGCTGCAGTAGGCGATGAGCGCGTCGATGTCGTAGGACTTGTCGAACACCTGGTCCGCCCCGAGCGCCAGACACCGGCGGCGCATCTCGGGTGTCGTGAAGTTGCTCAGCACCACCACCCGCGTGCGGTGCGGCAGGTGGTCCTGCAACGCCCTCAGCACCCCCAGCCCGGAGCCGGATTTCAGGAAGATGTCCACGATCACCAGTTCTGCCACATGCCGCGTCGCGGTCAGCCACTGCACCGCGGTGGTCTCGTCCTCGGCCACGCCGACCACCTCCGCCGGCACCAGCTCTTCGAGCGTGGCGATGAGGTTCTCGCGGATCACCCGGCTGTCTTCGACGATGTAGATCTTGAGCGGCGGCGGGGTCGGAGGCGAGAGCATGTGGGGATGGCGCAGTGGCCGCAGGAGACCCGCCCGAGCTTACGGGCGAACCTGCGCGCACGCCATCCGCAGGAACGGCTGTCGTGCTGTCGGACAACGCCTACGCCCCAGTGCCGACCCCGCCCTCAGACCGCCCGGCGGTCGGGCAGCAGCCGGTCGTATTCGTGCTTGACCACGGCATAGCACTCGCAGGTGCGTGCCTCCAGCCCGGGACGGTTCAGCACCGAGATGTGCCCCCGGGCGTAGCGGATCAGCCCGTCGGCCTGCAGCTTCAACGCCGACTCGGTCACGCCCTCGCGGCGCACGCCCAGCATGTTGGCGATCAGCTCCTGCGTCATCACCAGCTCGCTGCCCGAGAGCCGGTCCAGGCTCAGCAGCAGCCAGCGGCACAGCTGCTGGTCGAGCGAGTGGTGGCGGTTGCACACCGCCGTCTGCGCCATCTGGGTGATCAGCGCCTGGGTGTAGCGCAGCAGCAGGTGCATCACCGGCCCGCTGCGGTCGAACTCGCGCTTCATGAGGGCCGCCTTGAGCCGGTAGCCTGTGCCGGCGCTCTGCACCACGGCCCGGCTGGGGGTGGAGTTCCCGCCCATGAACAGCGAGATGCCCACCAGCCCGTCGTTGCCGACGACGGCGATCTCCGCCGAGGCGCCGTTTTCCATCACGTAGAGCAGCGAAACGATCGCGGTGACCGGGAAATACACATGGTCCAGGGCACAGCCAGACTCATAGAGCACCTGGCCAAGCGGCATTTCGATCGACTCCAGGTGGGGCAGCCAGCGCCCCAGCTCCGCGTGGGGCAAGGCAGCGAGCAGGTGGTTCAGGCTCGGATCTGGCGGGTGGTGGACCATCGGCAGAAGACTCCAGAACAGGATGCATGCGTGAACTATAGGCGTGCGGGCCATTTCGCATTGTTCGCTACCGCACAGACGGCGCAGCGCCTTGGCGCCTAGCTTGGCGACCCACCTTGACGCGAAAGCACCCGATGCATCTCTTTCTGCTGGAACACAGCAAGACCGCTTACCGGGCCGACGCGGTGCTCTACAGCGCCGCCGTGGCAGCCCTGGCGGGCCTGCTGCTCTGGGCCGCGCCACCCGCACAGGGGCTGACCCTGGCTGCCTGCGTGCTGGTGGGCACGCTGGCATGGCACACACCATGAGCGGCCCTGGGCCCTCATCTGCGCGCCGACGGTGGTGAGTGCCGGGCTGTTCGGCGGGCTGGTGTACCTGCCGGCCCGGTGGGCCGTGGGCGTGTGGCCCGCGTACTACGGCGTGACCACGTCGTTTTGGGACCATGTGTTCGGCAGCGTACAGACCCCCAGGAGCAGCCGTTCCACAACAGATCCTTCACTTTTCACCTCGCTCTGAAGGACGACCATGAGAACAATGCACGACATGGTCTGGAGACCGGTGTCCTCACGCTGGGCAAGTTCGGCCTGAACGCCACCACCGGCAAGGGCGAGTCCACCCCGGTCACCCAGCCCGGCGACGGCAAGGGCACGCGCTGAGCGCGGCCAGCAGGGCGAGCTGCTCCTTCTGCAGACCCAGCAGCTCGTCCCACTGGTGCAGGCGCAGCGCATCGACCTTCTCGTGCAGCAGCAGGATCTCCAGCTCGGCCTTGAGGTTGATCTCGTAGTCGTGCTCGGCGGTGATGCGGTCCTTCTGCGACTGGCGGTTCTGGGACATCAGGATGATCGGTGCCTGGATCGCCGCCAGCATCGACAGGAACAGGTTGAGCAGGATGTAGGGATAGGGGTCGAAGGTCGATCCGCGGTCCGCCAGCAGGTAGGCATTGACGGCCACCCACCCGAACATCACGGCCGCGAACATCCCGACGAAGGTCCACGAACCGCCGAACTTCGCCACCGCGTCCGCGGCCCGCATGCCGCGGGTGGACTGCGCCGCGTCGAGGTCGGCCGCCGCGCTGTGGGCCATGCGCAGCCGCTCGGCGACGTGGCGGGCGACCTTCTGCGTGCGCGGGTCCAGGTGGGCGTAGGGCTTGCCGAGGAAGCGGGTGGCGATGTCCTCGTGGGTGTGGAGCGTGGCGGGGTGGTGGGTCGCCATGCGGTTCACCCGCCCAGCGCCTTGAACAGCGCCACCCGGTTCACCTGCTCGGCCAGCCGCGTCTGCACCAGCGCCTGCTCGGCCGCCAGCAGGCTGCGCTCGGCGTCCAGCCGCTCCAGCACGTTCGCCGCGCCGTTCGTGTAGCGCAATTCGGTCAACCGGGCGATCTCGCGGGCGGCGTCGCGCTGCTGGCGCTGGGCGTCGAGCTGTTCGCGCCAGCTCGACAGGCCCGCCAGCGCATCGGCCGTCTCGCGGAAGGCGGACTGCACGGCCTTCTCGTACTGCGCGACGGCGATGTCCCGGTTCACCTTGGCGACGCTCAGATTCGCCTGGTTGCGGCCCGAATCGAAGATCGCCGCCAGCGCCGAGGCGCTCAGCGACCATGCGAAGTTGCCCGTCTGGAACAAGTCGCTCAGGCGGCTGCCGACTTGGCCCGCGCTGCCGGTGAGCGACAGGCGCGGGAAGAAGGCAGCCCGCGCCACGCCGATGTTGGCGCTGGCGGCGATGAGCGATTGCTCGGCCTGGATCACGTCCGGGCGCTGCAGCAGGACTTCAGACCCCAGCCCGACCGGCACCGGCGCCAGCACCTCCGCTGCGCCGGCCACCGTTCCGGCCACCGCACCAGGCAGCCACTCGCCTGGCACTGGCCCACCCGCCAGCAGCGCCAGCGCGTTCAGGTCCAGCGCGTGCTGGCGGCGCAGTTGCACCTGCGTGTTGCGGGCCTGCGCGACGAGGCTTTGCGCGGTCTGCAGCTCCAGTGCCGCCGCCGCACCGACATCGAAGCGCAGCTTGGCGAGCTTCAGGCTGGCCTCGCGGCTGGCGAGCGTCCGGTCGGCGATGGCGAGCAGTTCCGCATCGGCGCCCAGCGCCAGCCAGCCAGAGACCACCGCCGACACCAGCGCCAGCTCCGCGCTGCGGCGACCGGCCTCGGTGGCGAGCACCTGCGCCTGCGCGGCTTCACCGAGGTTGGCGATGCGGCCGAACAGGTCCAGCTCCCACGCCGTGACCTGCACGCCCGCGGTGTAGCTCTGCACCTGCCGGCCGGAGGCCGCGTTCGGGGTGGCGGAGCCGATCAAGCCGGCGTTGACAGTCGGCAAGCGATCCGCCCGCGCCACGCCAAGCTGCGCCTCGGCGCGCTGCACGTTGAGCATGGCCACGCGCAGATCACGGTTCTGCGCCAGCGCCTGCTCCACCAGTTGTGCGAGCTGCGGCGACTGCACGAACGCCTTCCAGCCCAGCGGCGCCACCGCCCCGGCCGGCGCCGACGCTGCGGCCTCGGCGGACAGCGGCAGTTGCGTGGGGATCGGCGCGGCCGGGCGTTCGTGGCGCGGCGCAAGGTTGGTGCAACCGGCCAGCATCAGCGCGGCCACGGCGTATTCGATTCTTCTCATGTGGCTCATGCCTGCTTCCCCGGGAAAATCCGCCGCACGACGACGTAGAACACCGGCACGAAGAACACCGCCAGCACCGTCGCCGCGACCATCCCGCCCATCACGCCCGTGCCGATCGCCCGCTGGCTGGCCGAGCCGGCGCCCGACGCGATCGCCAGCGGCAGCACGCCGAGGATGAACGCGAACGAGGTCATCAGGATCGGCCGGAAGCGCAGGTGACACGCTTCGAGCGTGGCCTCCAGCAGCCCCTTGCCCTCGGCCTGCAGATCCTTGGCAAACTCGATGATCAGGATCGCGTTCTTCGCCGACAGGCCGATCACGGTGATCAGGCCGACCTTGAAATACACGTCGTTCGGCATGTCGCGCAGGTTCACGCCCACCAGCGAGCCAAGCACCCCCAGCGGCACCACCAGCAGCACCGCCAGCGGGATGCTCCAGCTCTCGTACAGCGCCGCCAGACACAGGAACACCGCCAGCATCGAGAACGCCAGCAGCACCGTCGCCTGCGAGCCGGAGAGCTTTTCCTCGCGGGACGCGCCGGTCCACTCGAAGGCGAAGCCCGGCGGCAGTTGCGCGACGAGGCGCTCCATCTCGGCCATCGCTTCACCCGTGCTGTACCCCGGTGCCGCATCGCCGCCGAGCTTCATCGCCGGATAGCCGTTGTAGCGCACCGTCTGCATCGGCCCGGTCACCCAGGCCACGGTCGAGAACGCCGACAGCGGCACCTGCTGCCCCCGCGTGTTGGGCACCTGGAGCTTCAGCAAGTCCTCGGGCTGCATACGCGCTGTGGCATCAGCCTGCACGATGACACGCTGCAGCCGGCCCTGGTTCGGGAAGTCGTTGGCGTAGGCCGACCCCATCGCCGTCGCCAGCACGCTGTTGATGGCATCGAACGACACGCCCTGCGCATAGGCGCGCTCGCGGTCGATGTCGAGCCGGAGCTGCGGCGCGTCCTCCAGCCCGTCCGGGCGCACGCCGGCGATCACCTTGCTTTCGCGGGCCATGCCGAGCAACTGGTTGCGTGCCGCCACCAGCGCCTCGCGGGACTGGCCGGCGCGGTCCTGCAAGCGGAAGTTGAAGCCGGTCGCGGTGCCCAGTTCAGGGATCGGCGGCGGACTCAGCGGGAACACGAACCCGTCACGCACCGCCATCAGCGCACCGAACGCCCTGCCCGCCACCGCCTGCGCGGAATGGGCGGGGCCGATGCGCTCCTTCCAGTCCTTGAGCGTGATGAAGCCCAGCGCGGCGTTCTGCCCCTGGCCGGAGAAGCTGAAACCGAGCACGGTCGTCACCTTGTCCACCTCGGGTTGCTTCATGAAGAACCCTTCGACCTGCTGCAGCACGGCGCGGGTGCGCTCGGCGGTCGCGCCCGGCGGAAGCTGCACGTTGACCAGCAGGTAGCCCTGGTCCTCGTTCGGCAGGAACGACGTGGGCAGCCGCTGGTACAGCAGACCGACCGCGCCCAGGATCACCGCGAAGATCACCAGATAGCGCGCCGCGTGGCGGATCACCACGGCGACCCAGCCTTCATAGCCCTTGGCCGTGCGGCGGAACGTGCGGTTGAAGGCGCCGAAGAAACCGCGCTTTTCGTGGTGACCCGGCGCGACCGGCTTCAGGAAGGTCGCGCACAAGGCCGGTGTCAGCGTCAGCGCCATCAAGGCCGAAAACGCCATCGACGCCACCAGCGACAGCGAGAACTGCCGGTAGATGTTGCCCACCGAGCCGCTGAAAAACGCCATCGGCACGAACACGCTCATCAGCACCACGGTGATGCCGATGACGGCGCCCGTGATCTGGCCCATCGCCTTGACGGTGGCGTCCCGCGGGCTGAGTCCTTCCTCTGCCATGATCCGCTCGACGTTCTCGACCACGACGATGGCGTCGTCCACCAGGATGCCGATCGCCAGCACCATGCCGAACATCGTCAGCACGTTGATCGAGAACCCCGCCAGCAGCATCACGCCAAACGTCCCCAGCAGGGCGACCGGCACCACGATGGTCGGGATCAGCGTGTAGCGCAGGTTCTGCAGGAACAGCAGCATCACCAGGAACACCAGCACGATCGCCTCGGCCAGCGTCACCACCACCTGCTCGATGGAGATGCGCACGAAGCGCGAGGTGTCGTAGGGGATCTCGAAGGCGACACCCTCGGGGAAGCTGCGGCTGAGTTCGGCCATGCGCTCGCGGATCGCGGTCGCGGTGCCGAGCGCGTTGCCGGTGGGCGAAAGCTGCACGCCGACGCCGGTCGAGGGCACGCCGTTCAGCCGCGCCGAGGTGGCGTAGCTCTGCGCGCCCAGCTCGACGCGGGCGACATCGCGCAGCCGCACGGTAGAGCCGTCTGCGTTCGCCCGCAGCACGATGCCCCCAAACGCCTCGGGGCTGCTGAGCTGGCCGTTGACGACGACGGTGGCGCTCATGGTCTGGCCGGCGATGTGCGGCAGCTCGCCGATGGAGCCGGCGGAGACCTGCGCGTTCTGGGCGCGGATGGCGTTGTTCACGTCGTTCGGCGACAGGCCCAGCCCGGCAAGCTTGGCGGGGTCGATCCAGACGCGCATCGCCCGCTCGGTGCCGAAGAGCTGTGCCTGCCCGACACCGGCCACGCGCTGCAGCTCGGGCACGATGTTGCGCGCCGCGTAGTCGCCGAGCGCGATCGGGTCGTAGGCGGGGTTCTTGGACGTGACCGAGACGAACATCAGGAAGTTCGAGCGCGCCTTGTCCACCCGCACGCCCTGCTGCACCACCGAAGCGGGCAAGCGGGGCGAGGCGCGGCTCAGGCGGTTCTGCACCTCGACCTGGGCGAGTTCGACATTCGTGCCCGGCTCGAAGGTGACGGTGATGGCGCCCGTGCCATTGGCCTGGGCGGTGGATTCCATGTAGATCATGCCGGGTGCGCCGTTCATCTCGCGCTCGATGACGGCGAGCACGGCGCTTTCCAGGACTTGAGGCGACGCGCCCGGATAGGCGGCGTTGATGACCAGGGACGGCGGCGCGACGGTCGGGTACTGCGCGATCGGCAGTCGCGTGATGGAGACGGCGCCGAGCACGAGGATGAACAGCGCGATCACCCAGGCGAAGATCGGGCGGTCGATGAAGAAGCGGGAGGACATGCGGGTTCCTTCCGGCTCAGCGGCTGGCGGCGGACGCCGGGGCCGTCGGGGCGGACGCAGCGGCGGGCGGCTTGCCCCCCGGCGTCCACGGCACCGGCGTGACCGGCGACTTCGGGCGCATCTTCTGGAAGCCATCGACGATGACCTGCTCGCCCGCCTTCAACCCATCGAGCACCACCCATGCGCTGCCATTGGCGCCGCCGATCTTCACCGGGCGCGGCGCGGGCATGTTCCCCTCGCCGACCACCATCACGGTGTCGCCGGTCGAGCCGCGGGTGACGGCCTGCTGCGGGATCAGGACGCCGCTGTCGGTCTGGGCCTGCGCCACGCGGACCTTCACGTACAGCCCCGGCAGCAGCGTGCCTTCCGGGTTCGGCACCTCGGCGCGCAGCGTGACCTGACCCGACGTCGCGTCCACCGTCAGGTCGGAGAACAGCAGCTTGCCGGGGTGCGGGTATTCGGTGCCATCGTCCAGCACCAGCCGCACCTCGGCGCCCGCCCCGCCCGCCCGCTTGAACTGGCCGGACTCGAACGCCCGGCGCAGGCGCAGTGCCTCGGACGCTGGCTGCGTGAAGTTGACGTACAGGCGGTCCACCTGCTGGATCAGCGCCATCTGCGTCGCCTCGCCCTGGCCGACGAGTGCGCCTTCGGTGACGAGGGCGCGGCCGATGCGCCCGCCGATCGGGGCGCGCACCGCCGCGTAGTCCACGTTCAGCTTCGCGCTCTGCACGGCGGCCTTGGCGGTGGCGAGGTCGGCCTGGGCCTGCTTCACCGCCGTCTGCGCGGCGACCCATTCGGTCTGGCTGATGGCCTTGGCGGCGGCGAGCGGCTCGTTGCGGGTCAGCGTGGCCTGGGACTGCGCGAGGTTGGCTTCGGCCTTGGCCACGCTGGCGGCGGCGCTGTCGAGGGTGTTGCGGTACGGGGCGGCGTCCAGTTGGTAGAGCGACTGGCCGGCCTTGACCTCGGCGCCTTCGGTGAACAGGCGCTGCTGCACGATGCCGGCGACGCGGGCGCGGACCTGCGCGGTGCGCCACGCCTCCAGCCGGCCGGGCAGCTCGGCGCGGATCGCCACCGATTGCGGCTGCACGGTGATCACGCCGACGGCGGGCGGGGGTGGCGCCTTGCCGGCACCGGGGCCGGAGCCGCCCGCAGGCGGGCCACCGGGGCCAGACGCTGCGCCACCGGAGGAGCCGCCGCCACACGCCACCAGCGCCGCCGCCAGGGCCAGCGTGGCCAGCCCGGCGGTGGTGCGGCGCACCGAAGAGGAGTCTTGTCTGTGATGCATGTCAGTGTTTTCCCAAGGGAACGCTGGGGTCGGGAACGATGGCGATCATCTTACATACAATCACGGATGTATGTTTTCTGGAGCGTAAACGCTGTGGCACGACGCACGAAGGAAGAAGCCGCCATCACCCGCGAGCACCTGCTGGACACGGCCGAGGTCGTGTTCCTGCGCGAGGGCGTGGCGCGCACGTCGCTGCAGCGCATTGCGGACGAAGCGGGTCTGACGCGGGGCGCCATCTACTGGCACTTCAAGGACAAGGCGGAGGTCTTCAACGCGATGATGGAGCGGGTGCGCCTGCCCTGCGAGGAAGCGCACGAAGCGCAGGCGCAAAGCTTTACGCAAGAGACGGACCCGGTCGCGGCGTTGCGCGATTTCGCGTGGGTGCCGATCGCGCGGATGCTGGACGACGCGCGCACGCGGCGCGTCTTCACCATCGCCATCCACTGCACCGAATACAGCGACGAGATGCGCCCGGCGCTGGAGCGGCATCTGGCGGCGATGGAGGATTTCCGGGCACGCATCGAGCGGCTGGTGGCCGCGGGGCAGGCGCGGGGGGTGTTCGATGCGGGATTGGATGTGCGGGCGGTGTCGATCGGGTTCATGGCGCTGATCGACGGGCTGCTGACGCGGGCGACGCTGGGGCCTGTGGGGGCGGAGGATGTGGAGGGGTATCGGGGGGGGATTGAGGTGTTCTTGCGGGGAGTGGGGCGTAACTTTTTCACGGATCTGCCGGAAGTGTGAAATTCTGCCTGAGCCGCCGTGCTGTCGCTGCGGACGGTGGCGGGGTGGTGTTTTATTCTGCGTGGCGCCTGAGCGAGCCGAAGATGTGCTTGCAGGGTTTCACGGTCCATTTATGGAGAAGTTATGCGTCACGCGACTGAAAAACATCAATGCCGACAACGACTTGCGGGCGGGCTTCGCTCTGAGTTAGGCGTCAAGAGCCAAGTTAGACAGCAGGGCCGTGAGGTCTAAATTCGTTAGGCCAACAAGGGGAGTTCACATGTCTCGTCTAATTTTTTCTTTATCCTTATTCTTACTTCTAACTCCAACCACAAGCCATGCTATTGACTATACAAAATATGAGCGTGGTAATTTTTGGTGCAATGAACAAAAATGGGGGGCAACCACATTCGACACAAAACACTTGACTGTTTCTAAGCGAGGATACTTATACATACTTGCAGCCGCACTCGCCCTGCAGAAAGAAAACCAAGAGTCAAAAGATCATTACCTCGCCCCTCCTAGACGCATGCTGGAAGCAGACAGACCAGAAAGAAAAAATTCTGGCTTTGAAGTTGTCACCTACGAAATTTACACGGATCCAGATAGAAACACACTTCAAGAAGTGGTAATAGCATTCACAGGCTCCAATGATTCTGAGGACTGGCTAAAAACAAACCTTGGATTCGACAAGAGGCAGTACAGCGACGCGGTAGATTATGTCGTAAATACAGCTACAAAGCCAAAATATAAGGGCATTAGAATTATCGTTAGCGGGTTCTCACTTGGAGGTGCACTCGCCGTCCACACTGCGAAAAACGAGACATCTTCAAACCACATAGATGAAGTATGGGCATTAAACCCAAGTCCGCGGACTTATTCCAATAACAGAGCTGACGAAAGGATATGGATCGCTGCCGTGCGCGGCGAGTTTCTTTCTAAATTCCGTAGTAAATATTTCCGCATAATTCCCGGCAGCTCAAATATCGGGGCGCTTCCAGACCAGAAAGCAACTGACTATTACCTTGTCAAAGCAAATTCTGGATTTAGTCATTTTAGGTATGTATTGGTACGGAATATTTTATTTGCAGCAGATATTGCAATGAGCATCGATGTTGAAAATTCAAAGAAAGATGAGCCCATTAGCATTCTGAAAGATTCAATATTTAGCGCCTGCAAGTCAGACTGAGTTGGCCTAGCACAATTCGTTAGACCTCAAAAACATCCCACTTCGCTATGCCGCCAGAATCTAATCCCGCCAGCCGTCTTCACTCGCTCTTGAAAGAGGTCATCGCTGGTGACCCGAATAAGAGAATGCTTGAAGTCTGGTCAGAAGTTCTCGGAGTCACCGATCGTCAAGACGTTGAAGTTGCTCGTCGACTCGTGGTTCTCAACGAGATATTGGATGACGCAGAGAGCACCATTAAACTAAACCCGAAGCTGAATCATGGCATTTACCTGTCCTGCTTCCCGCAAATCAGGACCGTCTTCTCGCCTCTGTACCTCCAGACCACTCGCGAAAGCATCGCGATCCCACATTTGACTGCCGAAGTCATGGCGCGACTTGAGTTCTGTTCTGAAGCACTTCGAGAGGAACAATCGGAGGTCGATCTCACTCCGGCTGAACTGGCCGAGCTTTCGGGCGAATTGAACACACTCATCGAGAACGTTGCGGCTAGTGGAATCGCTGTGGTACTGCGCAAGGCACTGCTTGACGCCCTTGAGTCGGCCCGAACAGCCATTACTCTGTACCGCGTCTATGGCGCGAAAGGTCTGCGAAAGCATCTTCAAAGTATGTTTGGCTTTGTGTACACAGAGCGCGCCGCCCTGAAGTCGGAGTCAGTCAAGAATGCGGACGTTTTGGAGCGCCTCGGGAAATGGATCGAGAGGATTGACTCAGTTTCATCGAAAGCACTGAAGGTCCACAAAGCACTGCGCAAGCCGGTTGGTTTTTTGATTGAGTGGGTAACGAAGCCGGCGGAAGGAGCTGATACTGGCACCGATGAAGTGCCGAGCATCGAGGCCTAACACGCTGGTCAAACCGACCGCCACGTTAGCCATAATGCAAAATATTACAGACTTACGATCTCAAAAAGTCCGCTAGATAAACTCTAACAAATTTAGTAAAAGTCAAACCACGATTAAATATATCTCCAGAATATTTTATCTGATAAATCCATACAAAAAATAAACAACTCGAACACAATGACCAGCAAATCAACAAACACGACCACAGATAAATCCATAAAAAAGAACTTTGTTTTAATCGACTATGAAAACACAAAAGTAGAAAGTATAAAGAAATTAAACAGCATGCAATTTTATATTTATCTATTCTTGGGGCCAAATGACACAAAAATACCTATAGAATTAGCGATTGAAATGCATGCCGTTGCTAGCAGAAGTGAATTTATAGTTTTGGACTCATCGGGGAAAAACGCTCTTGATTTTTATATAACCTACTATCTAGGGGTTCTTTCCGCAAATAATCCAGACGCCTACTTTCACATAATAACAAAAGACACAGGATTTGACTCATTAATCAAACACATTAGATCACACAAAGTCAGTATAACAAGATCATCTGATATAGATGAAATGCCATGCTTTAAACAAAATAAAAAACAAGATGCAGATCAGCCAACCATTGATAAAATAATATAATTAGCCCGACAAGATATAATATCCGCACAAACTAACGACTAACATGGAAATTAACCTAACGTCACCAGTTAAATCGCATTTCCGTAGAAGCCGAGGCGCCAAAAACGCCGCCGACGGTAACAGATCATTTTTGGGTGCAGTGCTTTCAAAGTGCCCGAAAAAATCTAATGAAATCAACAGCATAGAAATAACTCATTTGTATCAATTTACGTCAAGTTTAGCTTTTCGGCCGCTATCCCAACGCGCCCTCTGAGCAAAATCAAGTACTTAGACAGACGGGCTGTATGTTCATCCACCTTGAAAGCACTGTCGCAACTCAGGCTGGTTCCCATGGATTGCCTGGATTGCGCTGCTCGTCTGCACTCTCCTCACAACTAAACTATTTCTCGAATCAAAGCGGGATCTGCCATTTCCAGAGACTGGACAAGTTCATTGGTTCATTGAACGGACTTCCGAAACTTTTGCGCCACTCACGATCATCGCTCCGTCAGACGGACAGGTTCAGTACGTGGTATATCTCGACGACTGGGAATCGAAGGCGCCAGTTGCCATGATTCCTGTGCGCGGGCGCGAAACAGAGAAAATTGAAGTGCCCCTCGGACGCTACCGAGTCACGATGACAAAAGGTATTGGTTGGCGCGGCCCTGGAAAGCTCTTTCGCATGAATACCGAGTCGAAGGAAGCAACCTCTCCGCTGGAGTTTTACTCAGTTGACCGGCAGATTGTTGGCCACACCATTCGACTTGAGACGGTCGCTGGGAACATGGACACGAGGCCAGCCCGCCGATGACTCGAACCGCAACGAATTCGCGGGAGACCAAGTCGATTGGCCAAGTGTTGGCGCGCTGGCGTCGCTGGACCAGGGGATCGGCAACGCCTACACAGCCACCGCAAACGGATTGAAAACCTCCACCCCCAGCGCATGAAAATCCGCCACATTCCGCGTGGCCACCCTCAACCCATGCACTTTCGCTGTCGCGGCGACCATCGCGTCTTCGTAGAGCGTATCGGACTTCCTGTGCATCAGCCGCGCCCAAGCCCTGAACGTCGCCGCATCCATGGGCAGGACGTTATAGGCGCCGGCCACCAATTCCAGCCACGCCTCCAATGCCTTGGCCTTGTCGGGATCCTGCTCCCGCGTCAGTTCGATACCCGCCTGAATCTCGCCGAGCGTCACGGCGGACACATGCAACTGGCTGTCGTCCAGCGATTCCAGCCAGGCCACCACGCCGCCGTGCGGACGCGGCCGGCGCAGCTCGGACACCACATTCGTGTCGAGCAGGTAGCCGCCCGTCACAGCATCGGCTCCACCTTGCGGCGCTTCGCCAGACCGCGCTCCGGCACGACCAACTCAGCACGCGCCGCATCAGACAGCAGCAGTTGCTTCAAGGACGGTCGCGCAGCAGACTGCAAGCGGCGCCACTCCTGCACCGGCACCAGCACCGCGGCCTCGGCACCCCGGCGGGTCACCATCTGCGGCCCCTCGGCCAGACACGCATCAAGGAACTCGCTGAACCGCGCTTTCGCATCCTGAACAGGCCATGTATGCATCGCAACCCCATCAAGACTAGTCATCCAACTAGTCTGTCATCGCTTCCGGTACCTGTCAAACCGAGGATCGCATGAAGATCCCCACGCCCCCCCGACGCTTCCGCCACCGAGCCCTCGCGGTCGACTACATCCGGAACCGCCTGGTACGCGAGTCCTACCCCCGGACGCAGATGGCGCTCATCGTGGCCTTGACCGGCGGCTTCGGCCTGCTGGCCTCGTTCACCATGCTGCACCTCGGCGTGGACTCGATGGCGCTGCGCTACCCGATCGCGCTGGGGTGCGCCTATCTGTTTTTCCTGTTCCTGATCTGGCTCTGGCTCCGCACCACACCCGATGACTACCTGGTCGACGCCGGCTTCTCGGGTGGACCAACAGGCACAGTTCCATCAGAAGCGCCGCCAGCATTCACCAGTGGCGGTGGAGGCGATTTCGGCGGCGGTGGTGCGAGCGGAGCCTTCGACGGCCCGACCAGCGTGACCGGCAGATCGTCCCCCCCGGTGTCCACGGAGGCCACAGCGCCCGCCAGCCAGTCCACGCTGTCGTTCCCGGATGCAGACGCAGACGAACTGACCATCCCCCTCGCCGTCATCGCACTGTCCGCGACCATCGCCGTGGCCTCGGTCTACGTGGTCTCCATCGCCCCGCTGCTCTTTGCCGAAGTCCTGGTCGATGGTGCGCTGTCCTACGCCCTGTTCCACCGCCTCCGCCGGGAACAGGAACAGCGCCACTGGCTGCGAAGCGCGCTGCGGCGCACCCTGTTGCCGTTCCTGGCGACGGCCGTTTTCCTCGCCGCAGCAGGTGCCGCCATGCAGATCCATGCGCCCGGCGCAAGGTCGATCGGTCAGGTCATGGCGCATTGAAAAGAGACAAATTCAGATCTAAATTCGTAGCTGATTCTCAAGGAAGACCATGCAGACCATTCTTGCCGACCTCGCCGTCAGCATGTCCGAATTCAAGAAGAAGCCGGAATTGTTCGAGGCGATGATGGAAGAGATCGCCGATCAGGATCTGTACCAGAAGGTGCTGGCCCGGATGGCGGACAAGGTCAACGCCATCGAGGTCGATCTTGACGACCTCTGAAAAGCGCAAATACCGACTGCGCTTCCTGCCCCAAGCCTTGGCCGAATGGAAATCGCTCGATGGCTCGGTCAAGGAAACCCTGAAATGACACCACCGACCATGCGTCGCTTGTCTTTTCCAGGCACGCGCAGAAGTTGGCAGCGGCCGGGATGGTAGGATTCCTACTCAGAATTCCTACCGGAGCCAGCATGCACATCACCGACAAGGGACAAGTCACCATCCCGAAGCACATCCGCATGGCTGCGGGTGTCGCCCCTGGAAGCGAGGTGTCGTTCAGTCTGGAGGGCAGCAGGATCGTGATCACGCCGGTTGGCACCGGGATCAAGGAAGACCGCCGCGCGAAACTGCGCGCAGCGGCGGCCCGCGTTCAAAGCAGCCTGAAGCCGGAGTTCCAGCAGCTCGGAGCCGATGAGATCATGGCCTTCCTCCGCGGCGAAGAGGTCGCTCCAACGCCTGCCCACCGTGACCGGCGCTGATCTCGCGCGCTACGATGGCAGTGCCGGGACGCTCGTCGATACCAACATCTGGATCGACTGCATCGACGCCAACAGTCCGCAGCACGGGTGGGCCATCGACCAGCTTCAGAAGCTCAGCGAACGGTCTCCTCTGCATGTCAACCTGATTGTCTATACCGAGCTGCTGGTTCCCGGTCCCGATGTCGATGCTCTGGACGCGCTGCTGGATGTCTATGACACGTTGCGAACCCCTCTTCCATGGGCATGCGCAGCATTGACAGCCGCGGCATTCGCGCTGTACCGCAGCCGAGGGGGGTCGAAGCAGAAGCCAATACCCGACTTCTACATTGGCGCTCACGCCGCAGTCGCGAATCTGAGCGTGCTGACCCGCGACCCCACACCGTACAGAAACTACTTTCCACGCCTGGTTGTCGTGGCACCGTGAAACTTGAGAAACCTCTTCCATGACCCTCACCACCTGGCTCCTGTACGTCGCAGCCGTTCTGGTGCTCACCGTCACGCCCGGCCCGAGCGTCCTGATGTGCGTTTCCACTTCCGTCAATCTCGGCGCACGCAAGGCATTGATCGCATCGCTGGGCAGCACGACGGCGATCGTGGGCATCATGGCCCTGTCTGCGCTGGGGTTGGGCACGGCGCTGGCCGCGTCTGAAACGCTGTTCTCCGTGCTCAAGTGGCTGGGTGCGGGTTATCTCGCCTACCTTGGCATCGCGTCACTCTTGTCGTCCGCCTCGGAGATCGCCGTCTCCGGCAGTGTCGAATCGTCAACGACCGGGCGCCTTTTCGCGCAGGGCTTCCTGGTCGGCGCGAGCAACCCAAAGGCCCTGCTCTTCTTCGGTGCGCTGTTTCCGCAATTCATCGTTCCGAACGCTCCGCAGCTTCCTCAATTCCTGGTGCTGGGCGCCACGTTCATTTTCTTCGAGCTGTCGTGGCTGACCCTCTACGCGCTCTCGGCATCCAAAGCCAAGCAGTGGCTCCAGCAGCCGCGCAGAGCCACGCTGTTCAACCGGGCCACTGGCGTCGTGTTTCTCGTTGCCGCAGGCTTGCTGGCAAGTAGCAAGCGCGCCAATGCCGCCTAGATACCGCCTAGCGCGTGTCGTTCGACTCCCCCCATGAAAACACACCTGATTTCACTCGCCGTCGTCGCCGTGCTGGCCGGCTGCGCCAATCCATTCTTTGACGCTGGCCGAACGGAAACCGTCCTGCCACTGAGCAGGGCCTGGTTTGACGGCCGCGTGGTCGAGTACATCGTGACCGACATCTCCGACGCCGGCATGGCCCGCATGATGGGCGCCAACCACGTCCCCCGCTTGCGCGATGCCATCGGCGGCCCCTCACGCACCGCATTGGTCGAGCGGGTCTACAAGTTCATCCACAACGAACAGATCAGCATCTTCCAGTCCGCCCCCTCACCCGCCGGCCCGGACAACACCGACAGGAACTACAGCCCGTTATGGCGCGTGGCAGAAGTGCGCTGGCTGGCCGGGGCAACACCCCGCGAGCTGCGCTCAGAGGAAGCCCTGCTGGCCGCGCAGGACAAAGGCGAGGTGTCCATCACCGACACCCAGGTCGTCGTGAACTGCCCCGTCACCCGAGACGCCCACGGCACCCCGCTCAAGGGCGTGAGGTAACGGGCCGACGCTGCCCACCCGGCACCGTCCGCTCACCGCGCCACGTACCGCCCCGGCCGGTGGTTCATCGCCAGCACCAGGTTCAGCGTCAGCGCCCCCAGCACCGACAGCGCCACCTGGGCCAGCGGCACCACGAACACCGCCGCCAGCACGATGGTGCAGTCGATCGCCATCTGCACCTGGCCCGCACGCCAGCCCTTGCGCTCCTGCAGCAGCACGGCCACGACCCCGATCCCGCCGATGCTGGCCCGGTGGCGGAACAGGATCAGCATGCCAGTGCCGATCAGCAGCCCGCCCGCCACCGCCGCAAACAGCGGGTGCAGCGTCCCGAAGGTCAACACCCGCGGCAGCAGCTCCACCTCGGCCGCCATCAGCGCCACGGCGGTGAAGGTCTTGAGCGTGAACTCGCGGCCCATGTGGCGCCAGGCCAGCCAGTAGAACGGCAGGTTGAGGAGGAACAGCGCCAGCCCGAAGTTGACGTGGCTGGCGTAGTGGGCCAGGAAGGCGATGCCCGTGGTGCCGCCAGCCACCATCGAGGCATCGCGGAACATCGCCACCCCCAGCGTGACCAGCACGGTGCCGCACACCAGCGCGAAGGCGTCTTCCAGCCGGGAGTGCGGCGTCGTGGGGAGAACCGCCGGTGCAGCGCTCATTCGCCTTGCAGCCGGTACTTGCGGATCTTGTCGTTCAGCGTGGTCTTGGGCACGCGCAGCTCCTTGGCGGTGCGGGCGATGTTGCCTTCCTGTCGACGCAGTTCGGCCGCGATCAGGCTGCGCTCGAAGCTGTCCACCGAGTCCGAGAGCGACAGCCCTTCCTCGGCCTCGCTGCTCGGCTCGGGCGCCGGTCCCGGCCCGAGGATGTCCTTGCGCACCCCCAGCACCAGGCAGTCCGCCGCGTTGCGCAGCTCGCGCACGTTGCCGGGCCAGTGGTGGGCCATCAGGCGGTGCATCTGCTCGGTGGTGACCTGCGGCGGCGGGCGGTTGAAGCGGCTGGTGGCGAGCAGCATGAAGTGCTCCAGCAGCACCGGAATGTCCTCGCGCCGCTCACGCAGCGGCGGCAGGTCGATGGTGACGACGTTGAGCCGGTAGTACAGGTCCGCCCGGAACCCCCCCAGCTGCGAGCGTTGCAGCAGGTCGTCCTTGGTCGCGGCCACCACGCGCACGTCCACCGGCAGCGGCTGGTTCGACCCCAGGCGCTCGATCTCGCGCTCCTGCAACACCCGCAGCAGCTTGATCTGCATGCCCATCGGCATGGTCTCCAGCTCGTCGAGGAAGAGCGTGCCGCCGTTGGCGTATTCGATCTTGCCGATGCGCTTTTTCTGCGCGCCGGTGAAGGCGCCGACCTCGTGGCCGAACAGCTCGCTGTCGAGCAGCGTGTCGGGCACACCGCCGCAGTTCAGCGCCACGTAGCTGCCCTCGCGCCGGCCGGAGTAGTCGTGCAGCGCGCGGGCCACCACCTCCTTGCCGGTGCCGGTCTCGCCCTGGATCAGCACGTCCACGGGGCTGTCCGCCACCTCCATCACCAGCCGGCGCACGCGCTGGATCTGCGGCGAGCGGCCGATGAGCTTGCCCTCGATGCCGTCGCGCCGGGCCAGCACGCGGCGCAGCGTGGCGACCTCCAGCGTCAGGCTGCGTTTTTCCATCGCCCGGCGCACGATCTCGACCAGGATCTCCGGCGAGAACGGCTTGGGAATGAAGTCGTAGGCGCCGCTGCGCATGGCTTCCACCGCCAGCGTCACGTCGCCGTGGCCGGTGATCATGATGACGGGCAGGTCCGGGTCGAGGGCGTGGCAGTGGCGCACCAGCGAGAGGCCGTCCGCCTTGGGCAGGCGCATGTCGGTGACGACGACCCCCGCGTAGCCAGGGGTGAGGAGCGGGATGGCGTCCTCGGCGGAATCGACGGCCTCGACCGTCAGGCCCGCGAGCTGCAACGCCTGGACGCAGCCGAGCTGCATGTGGAAATCGTCCTCGACGATGAGGACGGTGAGTGCGGAAGTGGACGTCATGGGGCGGCAGAGTCGTCGGAAGAGGCGGCGGGCAGGCGCACCGTGAAGCAGGCGCCGCCCTCGGGGCGATTGTCGGCTTCCAGATCGCCGTGGAACTCGCGCACGATGTCGCGCGAGATGGCCAGGCCCAGACCGAGGCCGACCCCGGCTTCCTTGGTGGTGAAGAAGGGCTCGAACAG
Organism: Sphaerotilus sp.; assembly: GCA_013299055.1. Taxonomy (GTDB): domain Bacteria; phylum Pseudomonadota; class Gammaproteobacteria; order Burkholderiales; family Burkholderiaceae_C; genus Sphaerotilus. Next base: position 21,675 of record JAAFKB010000011.1, on the reverse strand, counting down.
CCGCTGGCGCACCTCGTCGGGGACGCCGGGGCCGCTGTCGGCCACGTCGATGCGCAGCGGTGGATCACACGCGGGGTCAGACCGGGCGGCCAGTGTCAGCAGCTTGTGCTCCGTGTCGCGCATGGCGTCCAGCGCGTTGCCGATCAGGTTGATGAGCACCTGCTCCAGCCGGTTCGGGTCGCACCAGGCGATGACACGGCCGGATTCGCAGCGGTTATGGACCGTGACACCCTCCTTGCGCAGGCGCTGGTCGTAGAGGAAGAGCGCGTTGCCCACGGCGTGGGCCACATCGGTCGGCGCGGGCTGGGCCAGCGACTTGCGGGCAAAGCCCTTGAGCGGCTGGATGATGTGGCCCATCTGGTCGGCCAGCCGGGTGACGAACTGCAGATTGCCCTGCACCGCCTTCAGGTCGCCCCGGCGCATGAACTCCAGCGCGTTGCCCGAGAGCGTGCGGATGGCGCCCAGCGGCTGGGTCAGCTCATGCGTGATGCCGGTGGCGAGCTGTCCCAGCACCGCCATCTTGGCCGCGTGGACCAGCTCGTCCTGCGCCGACCGCAGCGTCTGCTCGGCCTGTTCGCGCTCGGCGATCTCGCGGCGCAGGCGGGTGTTGGAGTCGGTCAGGGCGCGGGTGCGGCGGGCGACCTTGTGTTCGAGTTCGGTGTTGGCGCGCTCCAGCATCTGGCGGGCCTCCACCTTCTGGCGGGCGATGCGCCGACGCTGCTGCAGGAACAGCGCCAGCAGCACCACGAACCCCGCGGCCACCGCCGACAGCAGGCTGTGCAGCACGGCCTGGTTGCGCACCTGGCGCAGGTCCGAAAAGATCAGCAGCCGCCAGTCCATGCCGTCGAGCGTGCGGCCCAGCACCAGCGTGCTGCTGCGCACCGGGCGGGCGGCGTCGGACTCAGGCGGCAATCCCCCAGGCAGTACCCCTTCGAGCACCTGACTGTCCTCGTCGACCGAGAGCTGCACCGGCAGCGGGAAACGCGGGATCTGCCGGTTGTCGTAGAGCCGGGTGATCTGCAGATCGACCTTGCGCTCCAGCGACAGCTCGGCCAGCGCCGTGTAGCGCCACTCCGACCGAGACGACAGGATGACGACCTGGTTGGTGTCGGCCAGCAGTGCGGGCGCGCCCAGCATGTCCCAGACCTGCTCGATCGGGTCGAGGCTGATCTTGATGGTGGCCACGCCCAGCACGCGGGCGCCGTCGCGGATCGGGTGCGAGACGAAGTAGCCGGGGCGGCGGCTCTTGGCGCCGATCGCGAAATGGCGTCCGACCTGACCAGACAAGGCTTCGAGGAAGTACGGCCGGAACGACAGGTCTTCGCCGAGCTGGCTGTCGTCGCCGAGTTCACTGTTGCTCGACGCCACCACCACGCCGCGCTCGTCCAGCACGAACACCGCCATGCTGCCCAGGTGGGCGTTCAGGCGGCGCAGGTAGTCGTTGACGCGGCTGACGCGCAGCGCGTGGCGGGGTTCGAGCAGCAGCGCCAGCACATCCTGGTGGAGCTGGATGGTGGCGGGAACGTGCTCCAGCCGCTTGACCATGCCCTCGACCGCGGAGGCGAACAGGTCGAGCCGGTGGTTGGACTCGTCGCGCAGGGCGGCCGTGCCATGGCGCTCGCTGAGGTGGAAGCCGCTCCAGCCGGCCAGCCCGACCGCCAGCGCCGCCAGCAGCACCCACCACAGCTTGTGCAGCGAAGGCCAGACCGGGCGGCGCGGCCCGAAGATGCGGGAGGGTTGCGTGGCCGTGTCCCCGGTCAATGCCCCAGGATCTTCGACAGGAATTCCTTGGCACGGGGCGAGCGGGCGTCCGGATCGCCGAAGAAGGCGTCCTTCTTGCAATCCTCGATGATCTTGCCCTGGTCCATGAAGATCACGCGGTGGCTGACCTTCCTGGCAAAGCCCATCTCGTGGGTGACGACCATCATCGTCATGCCCTCGTTCGCCAGCTTGACCATCACGTCCAGCACCTCGCCCACCATCTCGGGGTCGAGTGCGGAGGTCGGCTCGTCGAACAGCATCACGATCGGGTCCATCGACAGCGCCCGCGCGATCGCCACGCGCTGCTGCTGACCGCCGGAGAGCTGGCCGGGGAACTTGTCCTTGTGCGCCATCAAACCCACGCGGTCGAGCATCTTCAGGCCGCGCTGCTTCGCCTCGTCCGTGCTGCGGCCGAGCACCTTGATCTGCGCCAGCGTCAGGTTCTCGGTGACGGAGAGGTGAGGAAAGAGTTCGAAGTGCTGGAACACCATGCCGACGCGGCTGCGCAGCTTGGGCAGGTCGGTCTTGGGATCGGCGATGGAGATGCCGTCCACGACGATGTCGCCCTTCTGGAAGGGTTCGAGCGCGTTGACGGTCTTGATCAGCGTGGACTTGCCCGAACCGGACGGGCCGCAGACGACGACGACTTCACCCTTGTGGATGGTCGTCGTGCAGTCGGTCAGCACCTGGAAGCTGCCGTACCACTTGGAGATGTTCTGGATGTCGATCACAGCGTGTGTCCTCAGCGTGTCGTCGGGTCAGCGGATGATGGCGATCTTCTTCTGCAGATGCTTGACCAGCATCGACAGCGAGAAGCAGATCACGAAGTACACCACCGTGGCGACCAGATAGGTTTCCACCGGGCGGTTGAAGTTCTTGCCGGCGATCTCGAAGCCCTTGAGCAGGTCGTAGGCGCCGATCGCGTAGACCAGCGAGGTGTCCTGGAACAGGATGATGGTCTGCGTCAGCAGCACCGGCAGCATGTTGCGGAACGCCTGCGGCAGCACGATGAGCTGCATGGTCTGGCGGTAGTCCAGGCCCATCGCATAGCCGGCGTGAACCTGCCCACGCGGGATCGACTGGATGCCCGCCCGCATGATCTCGGCGAAATATGCGGCCTCGAACAGCGTGAACGTCACCACCGCCGACAGCTCCGCCCCCATGGGACGGCCGATCAGCAGCGGGATCAGCAGGAAGAACCACAGGATCACCATCACCAGCGGGATGGAGCGCATGGTGTTGACGTAGAAGGCGGCGGGCGTTTCGAGCCATTTCTTGCCCGACAGCCGCATCAGCGCCAGCAGCGTCCCGAGCACGATGCCGCCGACCATCGCCACCAGCGTGAGCTGCACCGAGAACCACAGGCCCTGGCTGATGTAGCTGGCCACCACGTCGGCGGTGAGAAAGGAAAAGTCGAGCTGGAGTCCGGAGGTGGCCATGGTCATTTGGCTCCACTCGTCTGGCCAGGGATGCGCACGCGCTGCTCGATGACACGCGCCACCTGGTAGACGAGGATCGAGGTGAGGAAATACAGCCCCGTCACGGCAAGGTAGACCTCGATGCCGCGCGAGGTCTCCTCCTGCGCCTGGCGGGCGAACATGGTGAGTTCAGCGACCGAGACCGAGAAGGCCACCGACGAGTTCTTGACGATGCCCATGCTCTCGCTGGTCAGCGGCGGCACGACGATGCGGAACGCCGACGGCAGCAGCACGTAGCGGTAGGTCTGCGGCAGCGTCAGGCCCATGGCGAGGCCGGCGTATCGCTGCCCCTTGGGGAGGCTCTGGATGCCGGCCTTGATCTGCTCGGACACCCGCGCCGAGGTGTAGAACCCCAGCGCCAGCACCACCAGCACGAAGCTCGGCACCTGCTTGAGCGGCGGCACCAGCTCGGGAATCACGAAGTACCAGAGGAAGACCTGGACCAGCACCGGGATGTTGCGGAACAGCTCCGTCCACACATCGCCGAGCAAGACCAGTGCCTTGCTCGGCGTGGTGCGCAGGATGCCCATGAGCACCCCGAAGGCCAGCGCCACGACCAGCGCGAGCACCGACACCAGCGCCGTCCAGCCCCAGGCCGACAGCAGCCAGTCGAGGTAGGTGATGTCGCCGCCCTCGCCGAAGCAGCGCGGAATCACTTCACCATCGACGGTGTTCTTGCAGAAGACCTGCCAGTCCCAGGTGGTCACGGGTCTGCTCCTTACTTCTTGGCGTAGTCTTCAGCGGGCTTGTCGTTGGGGGTCGCCCAGGCCGCCTTGGTGTTGTCGTTCACCGGCATGCCGACCTTGGAATTGGTCGGCGGGATCGGCTGCAGGAACCACTTGTCCCACGCCTTGCCGATGTCGCCCGACTTCATCATCGCCTTCAGGCTGTTGTCCACGGCGGTCTTGAAGGCCGGATCGTCCTTGCGCATCATGATGGCGATCGGCTCCACGGCCAGCACTTCGCCGACGATCTTGAAGTCTGCCGGGGCCTTGGACTTGGCGATGTTGCCAGCCAGGATGGCACCGTCCATCACGAAGGCGTCGGCGCGGCCGGATTCGAGCAGCAGGAAGCTGTCGGCGTGGTCCTTGCCGAAGACTTCCTTGAAATCGACGCCCGTGGCCTTTTCGTTCTTGCGCAGCAGCTGCACCGAGGTGGTGCCGGTGGTGGTGGCCACGTTCTTGCCGTTGAGCTGGGCGATCGAGGTGATGCCCGAGCTGGCCTTGACCGCGATGCGCACTTCCTCGACGAAGGTGGTCACGGCGAACGCGACCTGCTTCTGGCGGGCGGCGTTGTTGGTGGTGGAGCCGCACTCGATGTCCACGGTGCCGTTCTCGACCAGCGGGATGCGGTTCTGCGAGGTGACGGGCTGGTACTTGACGGCCAGCTTGGTGCCCAGCGACTTCTCCAGGTCGGCGATCACGCGCTCGCACAGCTCGATGTGGTAGCCAACGAACTTGTTGTCGCCCAGCGTGTAGGACAGCGCGCCCGAGGATTCGCGCACGCCCATCGTGATGGCGCCGGCGTCCTTGATCTTCTTGAGCGTGTCGGCTTGCGCGGTGCCCAGGGCCAGCAGAGCGGCAATGACCAGCAGTGACTTTTTCATCGGGGTTCCTTGGTGGTGGCTCAGCCTCGCGGCCGATCGTTGGGTTGTTGGTAGAGCTGCAGCAGCGCCGGTGAGGGCGGCCAGTTCAGGTTGAGTCCCTTGGGCGGGATGGGGGCCTGGAACCAGCGGGTGTAGATCTTCAGCGCCTCGCCGGAGCGCATCAGCGTGGTCAGCCCGCGGTCGACCACGGCCTTGAACGCCGGGTCGCCGCGCCGCATCATGCAGGCATAGGCTTCGGTGGACATCGGGGTTCCCACCACCACCCAGTCGTCCGGGCGCACGGCCTTGGCGCGTTCGCCGTAGAGCAGCGCGTCGTCCATCATGAACGCCTCGGCCCGGCCGGACTCCAGCGCCTCGAACGCATCGCCGTGGTCCCGCGCCGGCAGCGTCGTGATGCGCAGGCCGTTGCGTTCGGTGTAGGTGCGCAGCAGCCGCTCGGACGTGGTGCCCGAGGTCACCACGACGGTCTTGCCCGCCAGATCCGGAAAGTCCTGGATGCCCGAGCTGCGCTGCGTCATCAGCCGCGTGCCGGCGAGGAAAAAGGTGGTGGAGAAGCTCACCTGCCGTGCCCGTTCGGCGTTGTGGGTGGTCGAGCCGCACTCCAGATCGACCGTGCCGTTGCGCACCAGCGGGATGCGGTTCTGCGCCGTCACCGGGATGAGCTTGATGGTGAGCGCGGGCAGCTTCAGCTCGGCCTTGATGGTGTCGAGCAGCCGCAGCATCAGCTCGTGCGAGTAGCCCACCACCTGCTTGCGCTGGTCGTAGTAGGAAAACGGCACCGAGGACTCGCGGTGGCCGAGGTTGATGGTGCCGGTCTCGGCGATCTTGCGCAGGGTGTCGGCCTCCTGCGCGGACACCGCCGAACACGCGAACGCCAGTGCCAGCAGCGCGGGGCAGCGGAACGTGACGGAGCGCGACAGCAGGTGCGGCAACAACATGTCGCAGCGAGATTGCACGGAGCGTGCCAAGTACGTCACGGGTCGCTTTGCCTGTGCAGCACGGCGCGGCACACCGCGACAGGTCCGACAAACCGTCAACCCGCGTCTCAGGGCGTCGGAATTCCGATCCACAAGGTCAGCACGCCCAGCACGGCGAAGATCCCCGCCGCGATGGCGTGGACGAGCCGCATCGGGATCGCCCGCGCGGCCCGGTCGCCCAGCAGCACGGCCGGCACGTTGGCCAGCATCATGCCGAAGGTCGTCCCCGCCACCACCTGGAACAGCTCGCTGTAACGCGCCGCCAGGGCCACGGTGGCGATCTGCGTCTTGTCGCCCATCTCGGCCAGGAAGAACGCGATCACCGTGGTGCCGAAGACGCCGAACCGCTGCGCGCCCCCTTCGGCGTCGTCGATCTCGTCGGGCACCAGCATCCAGGCGGCCATCGCCAGGAAGGACACGCCGATGACCCACCGCAGCACGTCCGGCCCGAGAAAGCGCGCCACCGTCTCGCCGACCACGCCCGCGAGCGCATGGTTGAGCACGGTGGCCACGAAGATGCCGAGGATGATGGGCACCGGCCGGCGAAAGCGCGCGGCCAGCAGCAAGGCGAGCAGCTGGGTCTTGTCGCCGATCTCGCCGAGGGCGACGATGCCGGTGGAGATCAGAAAGGGTTCCATCCGAGGATTGTAGGAACCCCGCCTGTCAACGGAATGTCGGGCGTCCCGGTCAGGCCTCGGCCGTCACGTCCTTGAGCACCGCATCGGCGCCATTGCGGGTGACGGACTGGATGCCGTTTTCCATCGCGGCAGCCGACGAGTACATCTCGCTCTGGCCGATGATCTGGCCGTTGCCTGCCAGCAGCACGAAGTACGGCTCGCCGGCCTTGGAGGTGCGGCGGTCGAAGCGGGCCTCGATCTGGCTGTTGGTGCGCACCGATTCGATGCCGTTGAGCGCAGATGGCTTGCTCGCGTAGGACTGGCTGGTGAGGATGGTCTGGTGGTTGCCGGCCTTGAGGGCAAAGCGGAACTGGTCCTGACCGGACGCCTTCAGTTCGAACGTACCTGGCATGGGGATGACTCCTTCGTTGGTTTTGGGATGAGACGCGGCCGAAGAATAGACGAGGACGATCGGCCCGATGCCCGGACGAACCCGGAGTTCAGCCAGCGTCAAGCTTGGCGCTGGAGCCCCTGCGGCAAGGCCCAGCCTTCCTCGGCCGCCAGCCGCCGCAGCGCCTGCTCGAACTCGCCCCGCGCATGGCGAGCGGCGGCGCCCAGGTCATCGTGCAGCTGCCGGTCGGCCGGCGAATCGGTGGCGCACTGGCCGCTGTAGTCCTCGAAGTCGCCCAGCAGCTGGATCAGCTCGGCCAGGTGGCGCGGGCACTCGCACAGCACCCGGCTGGTCGAGCGCGCCGCCAGCGCCAGCGCATCGGGCGACAGGCGCGGCGCCTCCGGGCTGGCCGAAATCGCGGCCGTGTACGAGGTCGCCACGCCCAGCACCGTGCGCAGCAGCAGCCCCATCTCCGCCCGTCCGAGCGGCCCGCGCCAGACCGTGATGCCCTGTCGACGCAGGCGCTGCACCACCAGATCCGAGCCGAAGCCGTACACCACCAGCGTCTGCCGTGCCGCCACCTGGCTGCGCAGCGCGAGCAGGCGGTCGGCGTGGACGGTGTTGAGCGTGTCCAGCTCGACCGCTAGCACGTCCAGCGGTGCCTCGGCCACCCGGGCCGCCTCCGCCTGCGCCTGCGCCAGCTCGGACCAGGTCTGCAGCCGCGCCGTGCTGGCGAGCCGGCTGGCCTGGTCCACCACCGCCGCTGGCAGCGTGCGCCCGATCGCCCAGATGCCGAGCGCGCTGGCAGGCAGCGGTGCGGCGGCGGACTCCGCGGGGCGCAGCGGTGGCGGACTGGGGGCGTCCAGGAGCAGGTGCTGCAGGGCGGTGTCGTCCAGCGCGGCCAGCGTGCCGATGGCGTGGCCCCGCTCGATCAGCGCCCGGATCAGCCCGAGCCGGCGCACATGGGCAGACGAGTACAGCCGGTGGCCGCTGGGCGACTGCGGCGGGGCCACCACGCGGTAGCGGCGCTCCCACACCCGCAGCGTGGCCACGGCGATGCCGGTCATGCGGGCCACGGCGGCACTGCGGAAGCGGGGGCTGGTGTCGTCATCAGGGGGGAACGTGGACATGGCATGTACTCTGAATGTCGCTGTAATGCCGCCATTTTGCCTCTGATTAACGTGCTGAAGAAATCTTCAATCGCTTTGACCCGCCACAAAAACAGGACATGATGCGTTCACCATGCACACACCACTGCTTTCCGGATCCCGCGCCGCCGCACTGGCACGGCTGGCCACGGTCGATGCGCACGCCTACGCCCAGACCCGCAACGCGCTGGAGGGCGCTGTCACCGGACTGTCGCCGTGGATCACGCACGGCACCGTCACGCTGCCGGACGTGCTCGCCGGCATCGCGGCGGTACAGCCTCCGGATCGGCGCATCGGCGTGCAGCACAAGCTGGTGTTCGAGCTGGGCTGGCGGGCGTATTTCCAGCATGTCTGGGCGCACCGGGGGGACGCCATCCTGCGCTCGCTGCACGACGGCCCGCTGCCCGACGCCGCCTACGCCCACGGCGTGCCGCTGGACGTGCGCGAAGCCCGCACCGGGCTGCCCGTGATCGACCAGGCCGTGCGCACGCTCTACGCCACCGGCACGCTGCACAACCACGCCCGGCTCTGGCTGGCGAGCTACCTCGTGCACCTGCGCAAGGTGCATTGGCGCAGCGGCGCGGAGTGGCTGATCGGGCACCTGCTCGACGGCGACGTGGGCAGCAACCACCTGAGCTGGCAGTGGGTGGCCGGCACCAGCAGCCAGAAACCGTATCTCTTCAACGCCGACAACGTGGCCCGCCACGCACCCAGCGCCTGGCACAGCCCCGGCACCGTGGTGGACCTGTCCTACGACGTGCTCGAACGTCTGGCGCGACAGCCCCGGCCCGTGCCCACCCGGCCCTGCGTGGACGGGGTGGCCGAACCGGCGCTGCTGCAAGGCCCACCGGCTGCGCTGGGGTTCCACACCCCGGAGCCGGCGCTGGTGCGACACCGGCACGTCTGGCTGGTCCACCCGTGGGCGCTGGGCGTGCTGCCATCGGACCTGCCACCCGACACGCTGGTGCTGGCGATGGCCGTGCGCGAGGTCCACCAGAGCCGCCCGTGGACGGCGGCGCGCTGGCAGTTCGTCGGCGAGCGGCTGCAGGAGCTGACGCCGCACCGCTGGATCGCCTCGGTCCACGACTGGCCACTGGCATTGCAAGGCGCACGCTCAGTCCAGAGCATGGACAACCTGCACCTGCCGCGCCGGCTGGAGTCGCTGGCCACCCTGCGCCCGGCCGCCGCGCTGTTCCCCGAGGTGGAGCGGCCCTGCACCTCGTTCTCGCAGTGGTGGACGCGGGTGTCGCGCACGCCGTCCTCCGCCCTGCTCGCCGCCTTGCAACTGGACCCGAATGGAACCCCCGATGACGCACACGCCAATCCCCCACCGCAATCCCCACTGGCCTTCGCCTCAGACGCTCGCACTCGTGACCGGCGCGCGCGGTGGCATCGGCCAGGCCCTGTGCCAGCGGCTGCGTGACAGTGGCCTGCCCGTGGCAGCGGTCGGGCGAGGAGGCGACGGCTTGCTCGGCGTGCCCGCCGACCTGCACATCGCCGCCGACACCACCACGCCTGAAGGCGCTGCGCTGGCCATCGCGGCGTGCCGGGAAGCGTTCGGGCATGTGCCGACCCATCTGGCCCACTGCGTCGGCAGCACGCTGATCGCGCCGCTGCACCGCACACGCCCCGAGCAGTACCGCGAGGTGTTGCGCATCAACCTGGACAGCGCCTTCTTCATGCTGGGCGCCTGGGTCGAGGCGCTGCGCACGGCGGGCGTGCCAGGGACGGCGGTGTTCGCCAGCTCGGTGGTGTCGCGCATCGGCGTGGCCAACCACGAGGCGATCGCGGCGGCCAAGGGGGGCGTCGAAGCCCTCGTGCGCAGTGCTGCCGCCACCTACGCCGCCGCGGGCCTGCGCATCAACGCCGTCGCGCCCGGCATGACCGACACGCCGATGACCGCCGGCATGCTCAAGCTCGACGCGATGCGCGCAGCCGCCGACAAGCAATACCCGCTCGGTGGCGTGCAGCAGGCGGGCGAGGTGGCCGACGTGATGGCGTGGCTGCTGGGTCCGCAATCCAGCCGCCTCACCGGGCAGGTGATCGCGGTGGACGGCGGCTTCACGCAGATCCGGCCACTGGTGAAGTGAACGTGAGCCAGGCCCGACAGCCGACAGGGGCAGCTCAGAACAGCAGCGCCACCAGCCCGAGGCTGATCGACGGGAACACCAGCAGCGCCACCAGCCGGAGCACGTCGCTGGCGAGGAACGGGAACACGCCCTTGTAGGTCTCGTTCATCGACACGTCGCGGGCGATGCCGTTGACGACGTAGACGTTCAGCCCCACGGGGGGCGCCACCAGCCCGATGCCCACCGTCATCAGCACCAGGATGCCGAACCAGAGGGCTTTCGGCTCGGCGTCCAGGCCCATCAGCGGCAGTCCCATGATGGCCGGGAACAGCACCGGGATGGTCAGCAGCAGCATCGACAGCTCGTCCATCACGCAGCCCAGCGCCACGTACAGCAGCAGCACGCCGGCCACGATCATCAGCGGCGCCACGTCCAGGTGGCTGACCCACTGCGCCAGCGCGGCGGGCATCTGCGTCAGCGCCAGCGCCGCGTTCATCATGTCGGCGCCGAGGAAGATCATGAACACCATCGCCGAGGTCTCGGCCGTGCCCAGGAAACTGCGCACGATGCCGGCCCGGTCCAGCTCGCGCCGCCCCACACCGGCCAGGAAGGTGCCCACCGCGCCCACCGCCGCGCCCTCGGTCGGCGAGAAGATGCCGCCGTAGATCCCGCCGAACACGCTCAGGAAGATCAGCACGATCGGCCAGATGTTCAGCAGCGCCCGCCAGCGCGCCAGCCACGCGAGCGGCGGAGTCGGCTGCGCCAGTCCGGGCCGCAGCCGGCAGACGATGGCGATGACCAGCAGGTAGCCCGCCATCGCGATCAGCCCGGGAATGAAGGCCGCCGCAAAGAGCTTGGCGACGTTCTGCTCGGTCAGGATCGCGTACACCACCAGCGGCACCGACGGCGGGATCAGGATGCCGAGCGTGCCGCCGCAGGCCAGCGTCGCGGTGGACAGCCGGCCGTGGTAGCCGTTGGCCTTCATCTCGGGGTAGGCGACCTGCGTGATCGTGGCCGACGTGGCGACGGACGAGCCGCACACCGCGCCGAACGCCGCCGCCGCCAGCACCGCCGCCATCGCCAGCCCGCCCCGGATGTGGCCGACGAAGGCGGCAGCCGCCTTGAACAGGTCGCGGCTGAGTCCACCCTGCGTGGCGAACTGGCCCATCAGCAGGAACAGCGGGATCACCGACAGGTCGTACACCGTCAGCCGCGCGACGGGCGCACCCTTGAGCTGGTTGAGCAGCGCCATGTCGTTGGTCAGCGCCCAGTAGCCGAGCGCGCCGGGCACGAACATCGCCGCCGCGATCGGCACGCGCAGCGCCATCATCCCGAGCATCCCGGCGAACATCACCAGGCCGATCACGGTGGGCGTCATGGCGTGGCCTCCTGCGGCGCGGCGCCCGTGGCCCCCGCGTCGCCCGTTACAGCCTGCACCAGCGCGATCAGCGCCGTCAGCGCCAGCCCCGGCGCCAGCATCGCGTAGGTCCACCACATCGGCAGGTCCAGGATCATCGACGCCTCGTGGGCCTCGCGCACCGCCAGCGCCCCGACCGCCGTGCGCCACGCCAGCAGCGCCACCATCAGCGCCAGCAGCAGCGCGCCGATCCGGTCCAGCCGCTGCTGCGTCTGCACGCTGGCGCGCTGGGTGAAGAAGTCCACGATGATGTTGGCCCGATGCACCTGCGCCCACGGCAGGCACAGCGAGAGGCACAGCGCCACCGCGAACTGCGTCAGCTCCACATCGCCCGGGATCGGCCTGGACCAGCCGGCGCGGCCGACGATGCTGACCACCACCATCACCGCCGCCGCCGCCGCGCACAGCCCGCCCAGCATGGCGAACCCCCAGGCGATCCGCGCCAGCCCGCCCCCGCTTTCGCCCCGGCCGTTCATTTCTTGTACTTCACCAGCAGCTCACGGGCATCCTGCAGCAGCTGCTTGCCGTTCAGGCCGCGCTTGTCCATGTCGGCGGTCCAGTCGTCGTACAGCCCGGCGGACGCCTTGACCCAGTTGTCCATCTCGGACAGCGGCAGGCGGTAGAAGACATTGCCATGGTCCACCGCAGCCTTGCGCCCGACGGTCTGGCTGTTGTCCCAGATCTTGCCGATCGCCTGCGAGTAAGCGGCGCCGCTGTGGTTGTCGATGACCTTCTTCAGGTCAGGGCTGAGGCTGTCGTACCTGGCCTGGTTCATGGCGAAGACGAACACCGCGCTGTACAGGGCCGGGCGCGAGGGATCGGTCTCGGTGTGGTACTTGACCATCTCGTGCAGCTTCAGCGACGGCATCACCTCCCACGGCAGCAGGAAGCCGTCGATCGTGCCCTTGCTCACCGCATCCGGCACGGCCGGCAGCGGCATGCCGACCGGAGAGGCCCCCAGCGACGCCAGCAGCTTGTTGGTCTGGCGGGTCGGGGCGCGCATCTTCAGGCCCTTGAAATCCGCCAGCGTCCTCACCGGCTTCTCGCGGGTGTGGACATAGCCCTCGTCGTGGACCCAGGTGGCCAGGATCTTCGTGCCGGGAAATTCCTTGATCGCGTGCTTCTGCAGGTAGTCCCACGCGGCGCGGGCACCGACCTCGGCCGAGTTGGTCATGAACGGCAGCTCGAACACCTCCATCGCCGGGAAGCGACCGGCCGTGTAGCCCGGCAGCGTGATGACCACGTCGTCCACGCCGTCCTTGACGCGGTCCACGAGCTGCGGCGGCGTGCCACCCCCCGACATCGCCGGCAGGATCTGGCACTTCAGCTTGCCAGCGGATTCGGCGGCGATCTTGTCGCACCACGGCGTGATGACGTTGACCGAGGCCATCGCCTGGGTGTTCCAGATGTGGTGGAACTTGAGGGTCACGTCCTGCGCCTGCGTGCTGGTGGCGCAGGCCAGGAGGGTGGCGGTGGCGGCCAGCGGGGCCAGGGTACGGCGGGTCAAGGTCATGGGGCGTGTCTCCGAGGTCGTTGAGCCAGATCCAGAGGCCACCATAGCGAATGCCGCGCACGATGCAATCAGGACTTCCCGGCATGGCCGCCGCAGAGGCAGGCGTACAGTCACCGCCAACACCACCCCTCACCGCGTACACCCATGATGACCTCCCCCCTCGCCCTGCTCGCCGACCCGTCGCTGCTCAAGACCGACGCCTTCGTCAATGGCCAGTGGGTCGCCGGCAGCCGCCGCTTCGACGTGACCGACCCCGCCACGGGTGACAAGCTGGTCGATGTCGCGCTGCTGGGCGCCGCCGAGGCCGAAGCCGCCATCGCCGCCGCCAACGCCGCGTGGCCCGCCTGGCGCCGCAAGACCGCCAAGGAACGCTCGGCCATCCTGATGCAGTGGCACGCCCTGCTGCTCCAGCACGCCGACGACCTCGCCCGCATCATGACCGCCGAGCAGGGCAAGCCGCTGCCCGAAGCCCGTGGCGAGGTGGTCTACGGCGCCAGCTTCGTCGAGTGGTTCGCCGAACAGGGCAAGCGCGTCTACGGCGAGACCATCCCGACCACCGACCCGAACAAGCGTTTCGTCATCCTGAAGCAGCCCATCGGCGTCTGCGCGGCCATCACGCCGTGGAACTTCCCCATCGCGATGATCACGCGCAAGGTCGCCCCCGCGCTGGCCGCCGGCTGCCCGGTGATCATCAAGCCGGCCGAGCAGACACCGCTGTCGGCGCTGGCCTGCGCCGAACTCGCACTGCGTGCCGGCATGCCCCCTGGCGTGCTCAACATCCTCACCGGCGACGCCGACTCGTCGGTCGCCATCGGCAAGGTGCTGTGCGCCTCCGACACCGTGCGCCACCTGAGCTTCACCGGCTCCACCGAAGTCGGCCGCATCCTGATGCAGCAGTGCGCCCCGACCGTCAAGAAGCTCTCGCTCGAACTCGGTGGCAACGCGCCCTTCATCGTCTTCGATGACGCCGACATCGACTCTGCCGTCGAGGGCGCGATGGTCAGCAAGTACCGCAACGCCGGCCAGACCTGCGTCTGCGCGAACCGGATCTACGTGCAGGAAGCCGTGTACGACGCCTTCGTCCACAAGCTCGCGGCCAAGGCGATCGGCATCAAGGTCGGCAACGGCTTCGAGGCCGGTGTCAACCAAGGCCCGATGATCGACGCCCACGCCATCGCCAAGGTCGAGTCGCATGTGGCCGACGCGCTGGCCCAGGGCGCCCGCGTCGTGGTCGGTGGCCACCGCGTCGGCGAGCGGTTCTACGCACCGACCGTGCTGGCGGACGTGACGCCGGCCATGCTGTGCTCCCGCGAGGAGACCTTCGGCCCGGTCGCCCCGGTGTTCCGCTTCAAGACCGAAGACGAGGTGATCGAGCTGGCCAACGCCACCGAGTTCGGGCTGGCGAGCTACTTCTACAGCCGCGACATCGGCCGCATCTTCCGCGTCGGCGAGGCGCTGGAGTACGGCATGGTGGGCATCAACACCGGGCTGATCTCGGTGGCCGAGGTGCCGTTCGGCGGGGTCAAGCAGTCAGGGCTGGGCCGCGAAGGCTCGCACGACGGCATCGAGGACTACGTCGAGACCAAGTACCTCTGCATCGCCGACATCCTGCGCTGAACCCGCGGCGTGGCCTCAGTCGTCGTTGGCGGCGGACACGGCGCCGCGCTCCTGGCGGTCCGCGAAGCCCTGGCGACCCAGCCCGCGGCGCGCGGCAGCGGCCGACAAGGCCAGCTTGAGCATCTCGTCGGCGTTGCGGCCATCGGTGGGGTAGACCGCCAGCCCCGTGGAGACCGTGACCACCGCCGTCTGCGCGCTGACCATGAACGGCTCGCGCAGCATCTGCGACAGCTTGAGCGCCACGCGGTCCCCGTCCTGCATCGCCTCCAGCCGGGTCAGCACCACGGCGAATGCGTCCGGCGCCAAGGCCGACACGACATCGCTGGCCCGCAAGCCACTGCGCAGCCGCACCGCCAGCTTGCGCCGCAGCGCCTGCGTGGCCGCCACCCCCAGGCGTGCCTCGGCGGTCGCCAATCCCTCGACCCGGATCACCAGCAGGGCCATCGGCGCCGGCTCGCGCTCGCGCAACGCACAGAGATGGTGCAGCAGCTCCATCAGCTGCACCCGGTTCGGCAGCCCCGTGGCGAGATCGATCGACCACGCCCGGCGCAGCTCCTGCTCCTGTCGCTTGCGCTCGATCGCCAGGCACAGGCTGCGCCCGATCGACTCGTCGTCCGACAACTCGGACGGCAGCACATCCTGCACCCCCGCCCGCAGCAGGTTCAGCATCAGCTCACGCGATGGCTGCGGCGTGCGCACCACCACCGCCGCGGCCAGCACCGCCTGGGTCCACGCCGCCCAGTACGGCAGCGCCTTCGCCTGGGCCTCGTCCGCACACGAGATCAGGATCGCCTCGGGTGTCGATTCGGCCAGCGCCGCCTGGGCGGCCTCCAGCGTCGGACACAAGCGCCAGACACAGCGCCCGAAACGGGAATCGGACGCTTGCGGCGCATCGGCACCGACGTGGAGAACAGAGATGGAGGCGGGCATGGATCACTCGGCAGATCACTGGGGGTTCGTGCCGGAATCATGCAATAAACGCCCCTGTACCATGGCTTGAATTGCCATGGATACACCATGCAAACTGCACGGCGCCCACCAGAAAGCGGGTCCATCACGCCGCCGATGACGTGGATAGTTCACACTTCAGGCCCAGGCCCCATATACCCCATGGGGTGTCTTGCCAGCCGCCGCCAGGGCCGGTAGGATCCGCACTCCGCTCCTGACCCCTGACACCATGACCATCGACTGGATCCATTTCACTCCCGGCTCGGCGCTGGCGGGTGGCGCGCTCATCGGCCTGGCAACGGCGCTCTACCTGCTGGGCAGCGCGCGCATCGCCGGCATCTCGGGCATCGTCGGCACGCTGCTCAACGCCGTGTTCCGTGGCCAGTCGCTGGCCTCCCATGCCGTGCAGGGGCTCTTCGTGGTGGGCCTGCTGCTGTCGCCCTGGCTGTGGCGCGTGTTCGCCGACTGGCCGCCGATGGAGTCCGGGGCGTCCACGGGCACGCTGGTCGTGGCGGGGCTGCTGGTGGGTGTCGGCACGCGCATGGGCCACGGCTGCACCAGCGGCCACGGCGTGTGCGGACTGAGCCGGCTGTCGCCACGCTCGCTGGCGAATGTGCTCGCGTTCATGGGCGCCGGCTTTGCGACGGTCTTCGTGATGCGCCACCTGATCGCCTGAGCCTGATCGACTGACAACAGGACCATGACCATGAAAAACATGTTTGCACTGCTGGCAGGCCTCGTCTTCGGCCTGGGTCTGATCGCCTCGGGGATGACGCAGCCGCGCAAGGTCCAGGGGTTCCTCGACCTGGCAGGATCCTGGGATCCCAGCCTGGCGCTGGTGATGGGCGGCGCCGTGGCGGTCGGTCTGGTGGCAGTGGCGCTGGCACGGCGCCGGGGCAAGACCTGGGACGGCACACCGATCGACTGGCCCACCGCCACCCGCATCGACCGGCCGCTGCTGGTCGGTGGCGTGCTGTTCGGCATCGGCTGGGGACTTGCGGGGTTCTGCCCTGGCCCGGCGCTGGTGGCATTGGCCAGCGGCTGGGGGGATGCGGCGATCTTCGTCGCGGCGATGCTGGCCGGGATGGCGGCGCACGACCAGTTCCAGCGGTCGGCCTGATCCGCAGTCCGTGCACCAGATGGCGGGATCCTTCCTCAGCCTTGAGGATGCTCTCGCCCCGCACGGCGCCTACAGTCGGACCTCGCTGGTTCTCACCACGGGAGAGACACGATGGTCACTGCAATCAAGACGCCACTGCCCGGATCACCGGAATTGCGCGCACTGCGCCAGGCGGAACGCGAGCGGATGCGGCTCATCGATGCCGGGCTCATCCCCATCAAGTACCTGCCGCGGCCCTGCACCGTGCGCATCCTGATGCTGGTGGACGACGGCATCTCGTACAACCAGTTCTATTTCGGCCTCTCCGAAGTGCTGGATACGCTGCGCGGCGCACCCGCATGGTGGGTGCGGTTTGACATCACCCGTGCCCACCGCCACACCGATCCCAACCCGCCTGCCACCCCCGCAGGCATGGCGCTGTACGGGCCACACCTGCAGAATTTCCATTTCAACCAGGCCGGATTCGACCTCGACACCTTCGACGAGGTCTGGTTCTACGGCTTCAACAGCGGCGCTGGTACGCCCGGCACGTGCGCACCCCTCACGGGCATCCCGCCCAATGCCCTGACCGATGCCGAACTCGCCGTGCTGTACCGCTGGATGAACGAGCGGGACGGTGGCGTGTTCGCCACCGGCGACCATGCCAATCTTGGCGAGGCCCTGTGCTCGCGCATCCCGCGTGTGCGTTCGATGCGCAAGTGGGCGTTCAACCCGGTGGGGGATCCGGCCAACAGTGCGCCGAACAACACGGGCGTCAACCGCCACGACACGCTGGTTCCCGGGCATGACCGTGCAGACACCGCGAACGACGAGGCCGCGCAGTACACCTTCGACGATGAATCGGACGATCTGCCGATGCCGTTGCGGCTGCGCTGGTACACGCTGCGCTACCAGTGTCGCGTCGGCTTCAAGCTGCTGCACCCGGGCTGGTACCGCTTCCCACGGGTGCCGCACCCGCTGCTGTGCGGCAAGGCAGGACCGATCACCGTGTTTCCGGACCACCCGCACGAGGGAGAGGTGCGCGTCCCAACCACGCTCGGCGACACCCCGGCGTTCTGTGCCTACAGCGCACGGGAATACCCCGACCTCGGCGCCAGTCCCTTGTCGCCCCAGATCGTGGCCTGGGCCCGCGTGCGCGATGACCACAAGGTGGGCGACTTCAAGGGGTCGGTCAATGCCAAGGAATTCGGCGTGGTGGGCGCATACGATGGCCACTGCGTCGGGGTGGGCCGCGTGGTGGTCGATTCCACCTGGCACCACTGGTTCGATGTCAACCTGACAGGCCGCATGGTGCTGTTCGACGATGCGCCGGGCAACATCGAGACCGGCGATGCCCGCAAGCAGAAAGGCTTTCTGGACACCCCTGCCGGCGTGGCCGCACTGGACCGCATCCGCAACTACTTCCGCAATGTTGCGCTCTGGCTGGCCCCGCCAGCCCGGCAGCGTTGCATGGCCTGCAAAGCCTTGTGGGGGGCCATCCACCGCTTTCCGCTCAAGGCAGACCTGCGCGCCGACATGCCCATCGAAGAGATCGGCCATCAGGCGTGGCAGGTGCTCGTGAAGATGGCGGGGCGGTGCCAGGTGCAGGGCTGGTGGGAGGTTCTGGTGGACCACCCGCGGCTGAGCAAACTGTTCGACCTGGACCGCTACGACGCGCCGCCCGAACTGCTGCAGCGCATCGACGAGTACATGCTCGGCGCTGTGCTGCGCGATCTGCTGGTGCTGCGGGCCCAGCTGCCGGAAGGCACACACCCTTCGGACGATGATCTGCAGAAACACGCCCTGCGGGCGGTGGAGAGCGGGTTCAAGGCGCTGGCCGACGAGGTCGGGCGCGGCCAGAAAGCCCTGCAAGACCTGCAGGACGGCCTGACCTGAGCGACAGCGTCTGACCGCTCAGGCTGGCAGGGCCGAGGCGGGTTCCAGGATCCGGTCCACCGCCTGCGCCAGGTGGTCCACCGTGCGGTCGAGGTGGTGCAGCTTCTCCAGTCCGAACAGACCGATGCGGAAGCTGCGGAACTCCGCCGGCTCGTCGCACTGCAGCGGCACGCCCGACGCGGTCTGCAGGCCCAGCGCGATGAACTTCTTCGCCGACTGGATCTCCGGGTCGGTCGTGTAGCTCACCACCACGCCGGGCGCCTGGAAGCCTTCGGCCGCCACGCTCGGGAAGCCGCGCTGCACCATCAGTGCGCGCACGCGGCGGCCGAGTTCGACCTGCTGCGCCTTGAGGTAGGCGAAGCCACCCGCACGGGTTTCCTCCATCGCCTCCAGGCACTTCGTCAGCGCGTCGGTCGGCATGGTGGTGTGGTAGATGTGGCCGCCGCCCTCGTAGGTCTCCATGATCTGGAGCCACTTCTTCAGGTCACAGGCGAAGCTGGTGCTGGTCGTGCCGTCGATGCGCGCCCGCGCCAGTTCGCTCAGCATCACGAACGCGCAGCACGGCGAGCCGCTCCAGCCCTTCTGCGGCGCGCTGATCAGCACGTCCACGCCGGTCTCGGCCATGTCCACCCACATCGCGCCCGAGGCGATGCAGTCGAGCACGAACAGGCCGCCGACCGCATGCACGGCGTCGGCCACCGCCTTCAGGTAGCCGTCGGGCAGGATCATGCCGCTGGCGGTCTCGACGTGCGGCGCGAAGACGACGCCGGGGCGGAACTCGGCGATCGTGGCGACGACCTCCTCGATCGGCGCGGGAGCGAACGGCGCTTGTGCGCCGCTGGCGACCTGGCGCGCCTTGAGCACACGGGTCTCGGACGGGATGCCGCCCATGTCGAAGATCTGCGACCAGCGGAAGCTGAACCAGCCGTTGCGGATCACCAGCACGCGCTGCTGCGTGGCGAACTGGCGGGCCACGGCCTCCATGCCGAACGAGCCGCTGCCCGGCACGACGATGGCCGAGCGGGCGTTGTAGGCTTCCTTGAGCACGCCGGAGATGCCGCGCATGACGCCCTGGAAGCGCTGCGACATGTGGTTGAGGGCGCGGTCGGTGTAGACGACCGAGTATTCGAGCAGGCCGTCGGGATCGACGTGGGGCAGCAGACCGGGCATGGGACAGGCTCCGTGAAGAGAGGGGTGTTGTTGGAAAGGCTTCAAATGCTTTTCTGAGCGTGGAGGCATTCAACCACAGCACCTCCCCGGCACGCCTTGGCAATGACCCCGATCGGAAATCGAGCAAGAGGCGATCCACCGGATGCCGGTGGATCCACCCGCACCTTCACTACACTGCCCGAATGACCATGCCCGCCATCCTGCCCCGCCGCAAGCTGCCCATCGGCATCCAGACCCTGCGCGAACTGCGCGAGGAGGGTCACTACTACGTGGACAAGTCCGGCAAGGCTTGCGATCTCGTCGCCTCCGGCAAAGCCTTCTTCCTGAGTCGTCCCCGCCGCTTCGGCAAGAGCCTGTTCGTCGATACCCTGAAGGAACTCTTCGAGGCCAACCGCCCGCTCTTCACCGACCTGGCCGCTGACTCGCGCTGGGACTGGTCCCGGCCCCATCCCGTCATCCGCATCAGCTTTGGCGGGGGCCGCATGCGCGACCGCGCCGAGCTGGAGCAGCGCATCGCCGAGATGCTCGACGAGCACCGCGAGCGGCTCGGCATCGACACCCTCGGCAGCGCCCAGACCCTCACCGGCCGCTTCGCCGCGCTCATCCGCCTGGCCCGCCAGCGCCACGGCCAGCGCACCGTCGTCCTCATCGACGAGTACGACAAGCCCATCCTCGACCACCTCGCCAGCCCCGAGACCGCCCGCACCATGCGCGACGCGCTGCAGAGCCTGTACGCCGTGCTCAAGGACGCCGATGCCGACCTGAAGTTCGTCTTTCTCACGGGCGTGTCCAAGTTCAGCAAGGTCAGCCTGTTCTCGGGCCTGAACCACCTTCAGGACATCACCCTCACGCCCCGCTGGAGCGCCCTGTGCGGCTACACGGACGAGGACGTGGACACCGTCTTCGCCCCCGAGCTGCCGGGGCTGGACCGCGAGCAGGTCCGCCGCTGGTACAACGGCTACAACTGGCGCGGCACCTCCGTCTACAACCCCTTCGATCTGCTCCTGCTGTTCCAGGACCGCGAATTCCAGCCCTACTGGTTCCGAACCGGCACGCCCACCTTCCTGATCGATCTGCTTGCCGACCGCCAGTTCTTCACCCCCGACCTCAGCCGCCTCTACAGCGACACCGAACTCCTGTCCACCTTCGATGTGGAGCACCTCAGCACCGAAGCCCTGCTGTTCCAGACCGGCTACCTCACCATCCACGACACGCAGGAACTGGTGCTGGGGCAGTGGCAGTACACGCTGGGCTACCCGAACCGCGAGGTCGAGGCCAGCCTGAACCATGCGCTGCTGCCCGCCTACGGGGTGCCGGCGGCCTCGTTGGCCGTGGGTCGATCGCGTCTGGTCGAGGCGCTCAAAGTCGGCGACCTGCCCGCGCTCGAAGGGGTGCTGCACGCCCTGTTCGCCAGCATCCCCCACGACTGGTACCGCAACAACCCGCTGGCCCGGTTCGAGGGGCATTACGCCAGCGTGTTCTACAGCCACTTCGCCGCGCTGGGTCTGGACATCCGGCTCGAAGACTCCACCAACCACGGCCGCATCGACATGGCCTTGCTCTTCCACGGCCAGGTCTTCGTCTTCGAGTTCAAGGTGGTCGAGCACACCGCCAAGGGTGACGCCCTCGCGCAGATCAAGGCGCTGGGCTATGCCGACAAGTACCTCGGCCGGGGCGAGCCGGTGCATCTGGTCGGGATCGAGTTCGGCCGGGTGGCGCGCAACCTCGTCGGCTTCGCGGTCGAGACGATCACGCCACCTTGAGGCTTCGCTTCAAGCCTTCGCCGACTTCGCCTTCTTGGCCACCAGCGTCAGGATGTCGTAGCTCGCCACCAGCTCCCCCTGCTGGTTGCTGACCTCCACGTCCCACGCCACCACGCCCTGCCCCACGCCGCTCGGATCGACCCGGTTGCGGTCGATCTTGCGCTTGCAGGTCAGCCGCGCCCGGATCGTGTCGCCGATCGCCACC
>JAAFKB010000109.1 GCA_013299055.1 Sphaerotilus sp. | reverse complement strand
GGCACAGGCCCTTGTAGTTGATGCCGGCTTTCTTGAGCTGCACGGCGCGACCCACCACGTCAACGATGTCGGCGCGGGCGAGCAAATCCTGGATGAAGCCTTGGGGGATCACGCGGGGGAGTCTAGCCGTTGAATCGGAGGCTCAGTGCGGTTGCCGTGCGTCCGGGTGAAGGCTTGGATGGGCGCTTCTTGTGGTTACGTTGTGTTGCGACTAGGAGCCGATGGGCACTGGTCAAGCGGACCTTCGGCTGCTAACTTGCCGTCGCTTCATTGACTTAAGTTTGCGTTAACACTGATTTAAATTGGAATGCTCATGGCTATTTCTCCCCCGCCGCTGCCCCACCACATCATTGACCTCAGCCATGGCGACCCGGGGGAGAAGGTTTATCGCACGGTGCATGGGCATGTGCTCGAAAAACTGCAGGAGCAGGTGCATGAAGCGATCGGGCGCATCCCGTCGCCACTCGCCGCAGACTGCAGCCTGTCTTGTGACAAAGATTTGGGAGCCTCTTTGCGGCCCATCGACCACGGGGTGGTGTTTTTCATCGATGGCACCCGAGGGGCAGGGAAGTCCACCTTCCTGCGGGCTGCTTGTCAGCATTTGTGCCATGACTTGGAGCCGAAAACGGTCAATGCCGGTGTGGCCAGCCGACCGCAAATCGGGTTTTTGTCTTTGATCGATCCGAGTCGCATCGAGATGCGGGAAGTGTTGCTGCTCAATGTGGTGACGCTGTTGCATAAAAGAGTGATGGCGAATTCACGATGCATCTCGGAGTCACGCAGTCAGCAGCAGGAGTTGAAAAAGTTTCAGCACTGTCTGGAGAAACTCGCTGGCGGTCTTAGTTTGCTCAAGGGCGACCATGATCCTTTGAAAGACGTTGATCCCGAGGTTTTTCTGGAGGCTGGGCTGGAGCGCATTCAGCATGGGGATGGCCTGCGGTCTGCGGTGCATGAGTTGATTGACGCGGCCTGTCGGGTGCTGTGTGCTGATGCGCTGGTGCTGGCGTTTGATGATGCTGATACCAATGCTCACAAAGGCATTGAGTTGATGGAATGTATCCGCAAATATCTCAACAGCCCCAGACTTGTGATATTGGTTGCGGGCGATATGGAATTGTATTCTCTCTTGGTGAGGGAACATTTTATTAATGCATCTAAAATTGGGAAATCAAATTTAGATGAATCGAGAAATACGCAGCGAGCGTCCATGCTGGGACATCTGGAGGAGCAATATGCTGTAAAGCTGTTTCCTGCGCATCGTCGATTTCGACTGGTGTCGCTGCAGGCACTTTTGGGTGAGGATAAATTTCTTGTTGTCAAGCATTATAAATGGGGGGATGATCGCAATGCTTCATTGATTGAAATGATCGATTCTCTGGTTAGGTTGGGGTTTTTTGTCTGTTCAGCCAGTGAAGCTCGATTGTATCGGGAATACTTGTTGGGCCTGCCTGTTCGATCAATCATTCAGATGCTTAAGAGGTGCGCACCATTTTTTGACATTAATCCGGATAGGCAGGTGGTTCCGGCATTAAAGTTGTCTGAAAAATATACTATAGACAAAGGCGCTGATTTTCGGAGTGTTTTTGCAGAGGGTGCGCGCTCTATTTCGATGGTCGGATTATATGACCATGATATTAAGGTCGATGCGATCGTTGCGGGAGATATGTCGGCGCTCATTTCGTCTGTCTTTCATCTTGTTGTGAAAGAGGGTCAGTACGACACCGGTGCTTATTTGAGACCAAGGTCTCAGGATGAGGGTGTTCAAGCTTGTTATTTCATGCTGGCCGCCGAGGTTGCTCGAATGTGTCGTGGGCGGCCTGACAGGTTCTTGCGCTATTTGATGCAGGCAGCAGGCAGCGTTGCCATCTATGGATCATTTAAAGACAAAATTAAAAATCCCTCGAAAGATTTTGTCAAGTATATCGGATTGGAGAGCAGTGAAGATGCATTGCACTGGGCTTGGTGCTCAGCACCTTTTTTGGGTAGCAAGGTAAAATTTCCGAAAAT
The DNA here is from genome assembly GCA_013299055.1 of Sphaerotilus sp. Taxonomy (GTDB): domain Bacteria; phylum Pseudomonadota; class Gammaproteobacteria; order Burkholderiales; family Burkholderiaceae_C; genus Sphaerotilus. Next base: position 7,775 of record JAAFKB010000109.1, on the reverse strand, counting down.
TTCGCAATATTCTGGTGATGGTTTGAAGAATGCTCTGGTGGCACGCTTGAGTCTTTCATATCAGCAAAATGATGACATGACCAGGGATTTATATTGCTCTGGATTTATTTTGCTCGGCTTGATTGAAAGGTTGTTGTTCGTTCGGAATGGCGGATTTCCTTTGGAAATTGATGTGCGCGCTGTTCTGGAGCGTACTTGGCGTATTCCAACAGGGACTGTTGGGTATTCTTTTGTCCCTCTGGTGGCTAGGCATGAAAATGAAGAGGATTATGTTGAGGTAAGCCTAAGGGCTGAAGGGTTTCTGGAGATTTTTGAAAAACTTCTGCAGGATGTAAACCAGTGGCTGGTTGGTTCCGATAGTGATGTCAGGAATTTGAGTGAGTCTGTCGCTGTATCGGCTGTTTTTGTCGGAAAAGTGTGGACGAGATTATATTTTAATATTGAACGGCAAAAAAATTATTCTGATCCTGTGCGAATCATGCGGGAATTATTTTTGTGTCTTTTGAAGGCGCTGTATATTGAAGGATTTCCCCCGCATGAGTACAATAATATTGTGAGTTCTCAGAATCGTGACGCTATGTCCAACCAAGTGACTGGAGCTGATTTTCATGGTGTGATGAGTTGGAGTTATGCTACTTTCTGTAAAAATTATGAAGACGATAAAAATAAAAAAGAACACCTGAGAAAATTTCCGATATTAAATTTACTTTTGTCGTGCCCGCTGGTTACATGGCTATTTTGTGGTGAACAAGATTCAGGGCCGAAAGCACCCAAGGCAAAAACGCAAAAAACACCCAAAAAATGAACCACCACAGCGAAATCGGCACAACGTCCCGCATCGCCGTCGCCACCCTCAGCGGCTACCGAATCCTGGACTTGCTGCAATCAACGCCCATTCATCAGCCGCTGCCGCCTGACAAATTCGAGGAAGCGGTTTACCTGACCCAGCAGCCCTGGGCGGCGCGACACCCGGACCATGTGTTTCGAGCCGCATGGAAAAATCTCCGCGGCGACCAGAAAAAACCGGGTCTCCAGGAAATACTGTGCTGTCTGGCCGACGAATTCCTGCAACTCCAGCATGGCCGGGTCCACGTCAAGCTCGATGTCTTCGGAACGTGGCAGCAAAGTGTCGTCAGCCGCGTCAGCGGGCAACCCATCCAAGCCGCCCGCTGGGCCTATGCCCAATCGCATGGCGCGCCGTGGCAGGCTAAGAAAAAGAACAACCAACTCGACAACGTTTCACCGCTGCTGCGCCCCTGGGATGGGGCGGTTGAGGACTATATTCGCCGCGAAGGGGTTCACGAAACCCACCTGCACCTCAATGGCAGCACCCATGCCGAGAATTGCTGGCTGCTGGCGCTGCAAAACATCGACAAAGAGGTTGCAGAACTGAGTAAAAAAATCCAGAACAAATCTGACCATGAGGCCGTGCGCGTCAGGGAACTGTGCCTTCAGATCAATCCCGCGCTGCGACCTGTGGAGCTGCGGCGCCAACTGAAGCTGGCCCGGAGTCTGCGCTGCTGGTTGAAATTTGCCGCCGAGACCCGGTTGGATTTCTGCTCGGCAGTGCCAATGGACCTGCCGAGAAACATGGAGGATTGGCCCGACCGGCCGCTTCCGATGAGTTTGAAAGACGCATTCACTGCTGAAGTGATTGAGGCCGAGGTGGTCTGGATGGCCCGGCTGCTGGCGTGCTTGAAAGACCAGCCTGGGCATTGGGTCGAGCGCCTGTTCTTTACCTACTTGCTGCTACAGAATCAGTATTACCAGATCCTTGTCCAAGGAGAGAGCCAGTATGGATTCGACCAATTCCAGCGGTTCACATTCGCACCCTTTCGCTGGACAGCAGAAGAACATTTCAGCCATCGCATGAACTTGATGCACGGTGAAGACAAGGACTGGAGCCGCACTGCGAAATTTGAAGGCCGATTTGCACCTAAAGAAACTGCAGTCAAAAATTCAGAGTTGTTCAAAGATATATTGGTGGCTTATTTGCGCTATTTGAGAGCAAAGTTGAGATCGGCCCCGGCGGGTCAGGAAACCGAGGACAAGAAGTTTCCCGGGAACCTGTCGGCAATTTTAAGAATGCTGAAGCCACTGGCCAGCCAAATGACCGCACAGGACCGTCGCGTGCATCACCTGGCGCTCGTGGCCCATTTCATCAAGTCACGCTGGGATGGCAAAGGCCCTTATCGACACCACGCGCTGCGCGACGGCCTGGACCGCAAGGCCGACGCTTTGGCCGAAACATTGAGCCGCTGGCCAACATTGCGCGACTGGGTGCGAGGGATCGACGCCGCTTCCAACGAACTGGATGCCCCTGCCGAGGTCTTCGCCGTTTGCTATCGCACCTGCCAACGCGCCGGCCTGACACACCGCACCTACCACGCCGGAGAAGATTTTGTCCACTTGATGTCCGGCATCCGGGCCATGCTGGACGCCGTGGAATTGCTGGATCTGCGGGATGGCGACCGGCTCGGACACGGCACGGCCATGGGCATCGATCCGCAGTTGTGGCTCACACGCTCCCCGCAAACCATTCTCGTCGAGCAAGGCGACTGGCTGCTGGACCAACTGGCGGCGTGGAAACTGCTGCGTGACCAGCCAGAACACGTCGGCTGCGCACAGAGGCTGCAACGAGAATTGACCACCGGGGCGAGCCGGGTGTTCGCCCGCGAAATGTCGGCTTCCACGTTCGAATCGGTGATGAGTTGCCGTGATCTGGATCCGCGGCTGGTGCGGCGGGTGCTCCGACACCGCGGGGAATTGCCGGAAGACACTGCCGCAGGAGAATTTTCTGCCGATGACGCGCCGCCGTGGTCGGTTTCCTCGCGCGAGCGGCTCGAAATCGACCTGATCCAGGAATCAAGGGCAAAGCATCCTCAGGCGCTCGCGCTGTACTGGACCTGGCACCACGACAAGGAACTCCGTCAGCGCACCTCAAACCCCATCAAAGTCCAAGCCAATGCGCTGGGCATACCCCAATTGACCGCGCTGCAGCAGGCCCTGATGCGCGAGCTGTTCCAGCGGCGGGTGATTGTGGAAACCCTGCCGTCCAGCAATGTGCGCATCAGCCTGTATGCGCAGTTTGCTGAACACCATGCCCTGCGCTGGATGAAAGCGCCCGGTCATGTGGTGGAGGGTGACCCGGACGTGCTGGTGTCCTTGGGTTCTGATGACCCCGGCATCTTTGCGGGCGACTTGAGCAGCGAGTTCTATCACCTGTACGCGGTGCTGCGACAGGAGGGTCACAGTGATCAACAGGCGCTGGTGCGTTTGGCGCAGGTCAACGAGCGTGGCCGCCAGTACGCATTTCACCCCCATTAATGGGAGGGCGATGTCCTCGCCAAGCAGGTGTTTCCGATGAACGAACTTTCCTCCTTGCAAGACGGCTTGGTACTGGTGGTGTTCGCCGTCGTCTACCTCGGCATGGTCCTCGGCAGCCTGCCGTGGCTGCACCTGGACCGCACCGGCGTCGCCCTGCTCGGTGCCATCGCCATCGTCGGCGCAGGCGTGATGACCCCGGAGCAGGCGGCGCAGTCGATCCACCTGCCCACCATCCTGCTGCTGTTTTCCTTCATGGTGATCTCGGCCCAGATGCGGCTCGGCGGCTTCTACAGCGCGGTGACGCGGCGCATCGCGGCCTTGCCGGTCGGGCCGGTGGCGCTGATGGGTGTGGTGATCGGGGTCGCGGCGGTGCTGTCGGCGGTGTTCTCGAACGACATCGTGTGTCTGGCCGTGGCGCCGGTGCTGGCCGAGGCGTGCCTGCGGCGGCGGCTGGACCCGGTGCCGTTCCTGCTCGGGCTGGCCTGCGCGAGCAACATCGGCTCGGCCGCGACGCTGATCGGCAATCCGCAGAACATGCTGATCGGCGAGGTGCTGAAGATGCCGTTCGCGGGCTACCTGCGCGATGCGATCGTGCCGGTGCTGGCCGGGTTGCTGGCCTTGTGGGCGCTGCTGGCGTGGACGATGCGCCGCACGCCGCCGGTCGCCGAGCCGGACCCGGCGCAGTTGGCCGCCATCGCCTCGGAGGTGCCGCCGTTCGACCGCTGGCAGACCGCGAAGGGGCTGCTGGTCGCGCTGGCGCTGGTGGCGGTGTTCCTGCTGACCGACTGGCCGCGGGATGTGGCGGCGCTGGTGGGCGCGGGCGTGCTGCTGCTGAGCCAGCGCTTTCACTCGTCGAAGGTCATGGGCCTGATCGACTGGGAGCTGCTGATCCTGTTCATGGGGCTGTTCGTCGTCAACCACGCGCTGGCACTCACCGGCCTGACGCAGCAGCTCGTCGCCTGGCTCACCACGCAGGGCATCGACCTCGCGCAGCCGGCGACGCTGTTCTTCACCACGCTGGGCCTGAGCAACCTGGTGTCGAACGTGCCGGCGGTGATGGTGCTGATGCCGCTGGCGAAGGGGGACCACGTCGGGCTGACGCTGGCGCTGGTCAGCACGCTGGCGGGCAACCTGCTGATCGTGGGGTCGATCGCGAACATCATCGTGGTGGACGCGGCCAAACGCTGCGGCGTCGTGATCGACTGGCGGCGACATGCGTACACGGGGGTGCCGGTGGCGGTGGTGACGCTGGGGATCGCGGCGGGGTGGCTGGCGTTTCAGGCGAGCGCATGACGCGGGTGATGCGGCGTCACCGCCCCAGCTCCATCACCAGCCTGACCCCCACCAGCGGATACCGCGTCTCCGGCGAGTTCCAGTTCCGAAACCCGCAGCGTGCATACAGCGGCCATGTGTGCCACGACCCCCCTCGGCGCACGCGCACGTCGCCCGTCGCCGGCCCTTGCGGATCCTCGCCGGGCGAGCGGGCGTAGTAGTCGTCGGCGTGCCAGTCCGCGGTCCATTCCCAGGCGTTGCCGTGCAGGTCGTGCAGGCCGAAGGCGTTGGGCGGGTAGCTGCCGACCGGGGACGTGAAGACATGGCCGTCGTTGGCCTGGAGCGCGTGCGGCTGCCACTGAGGCCACAGCTTGGCCGCGGAGGTGTCGAAGACGTTGGCGTGGCCGACGAGTCCCTGCGGGTCGTTGCCGTGGCCGTAGCGGGTGTTGTCGGCGCCAGCGCGGCAGGCGTATTCCCACTCGGCCTCGGTCGGCAGCCGGTAGACGCGGCCTTCGGTCTGCGTCAGCCAGCGCGCCAGGGCCACCGCGTCGTGCCAGGTGATGTTGACCACCGGGTGGCGGTCGTCCTGCGGGAAGCCGGTGTTGGCCCAGGAGTAGCGCGGCGAGCGGCCCTCGAAGGCGTCGCGGCGCGGCGAGGTGTTCGGGTCGTAGGCGGGGTTGTGGCCGTAGCCGCCCGTGCCGTCGGCGATCGACTCCGGCACATGGCCCGACGCGGCGAGGAAGGTGCGGAACTGCCCGACCGTGACCTCGTGGCGGCCCATCAGGAAGTCGCGGGTGATGCGCACGCGGTGGCGGGGCGCCTCGTCGTCGAACTTGCCCAGCCGCTCGGCGTCGGCGGCAGGGAAATCGCGGGCCAGCGCGGCGGGGGACTCGTCGCTGCCCATCCAGAACGTGCCCGCCGGAATGCGGACCAGCTCCATGCCCAGCCGGTTGGCGCAGACCTGCACGCCCGGCGTGTCGCAGGCCGACAAGGGCGCCGAGCCGAGCACCACGCCTTCACGCCGCGGGTCCGCTCCGCCGCGCCAGACCGGGCGTGCGGACGTGGCGTCGGGGCTGCGCTGCAAGGCTTGCAGGCCGCTGGTCATGTCCACCTCGCGCACGTCGTGTCCGCGTCCCTTCAGCGCCTCGACCACCTCGGCTGGATACCGCCCCTTTTCCAGCAGCACCGGCCCGCCCGTCGTCCCGAAATTCGGCAGATCAATCGCCTGCTGCGGCGACAGGCCCCACTGCAGCACGCCGTGCAGCGTCTTGGCCGTGAAGTGGATGATGAGCGCCCCGCCCGGACTGCCGCCCGTCATCGCGAGCGCCCCCTGGCCGTCGAACACCAGCGTCGGCGACATGGAAGAACGCGGCCGTTTGCCTGGCTCGACCCGGTTGGCGATGGGGCGGCCGGCGGCGTCGGCGGGCAGGAAGCTGAAGTCGGTCAGTTCGTTGTTGAGCAGGAAGCCATGCACCATCTGCCGCGACCCGAACGCATCCTCGATGGTGGTGGTCATCGAGAGGGCGTTGCCGTCGCCATCGACGATGCTGAGGTGGCTGGTGCCGTATTCGGGCTGGCTGGGCATGGGCGCGAAGCCGGTTCGCACGCCGCCGCGCTGGCCGGCAGGGGCGTCCGCGGCGCGCTGCGGGCCGATGCGGCGGGCGCGGTCGTGCAGGTACGCCGGGTCGAGCAGGCTGCGCCAGTCGCCGTCTGGTGCCGCCACGAAATCCGGGTCGGCCACAAAGAGCGCCCGGTCGGCGAAGGCGAGCCGCGAGGCTTCCAGGTAGGTGTGCAGCCAGTCCGCCGACGGCATGCCCACGCTGGTCAGCGGTGTACGCGCCGTGTCGGTCTGGCCCACCATCCCGAGGATCTGGCCGATGGCGATGGCGCCGCTGCTGGGGGGAGGGAAACCGCACAGCGTCCACGCCCGCCCGCCCGCGGTGTGGGCGTGGCACAGCGGCGGGCGCTCCTTGGGCTGGTAGGCGGCGAGGTCGGCGGTGGTCAGGCGGCCGGGGTTGGTGGCGTGGCGCTGCACCTTGTCGGCGATGTCCTGGGCGATCTCGCCCTGGTACAGCGCCTGCGCACCGTCGTTCGCCAGCCTGCGCAGCACCTCCGCCAGCGCCGGGTTCTTCAGCGTGTGGCCGATCGGCAGCGGCTGGCCGTCCGGGTAGAAATACGCGGCGGCGACCGGATCCTTGCGCAGGTGGGCATCGGCCGCGAGCAGGGTGTGCAGCCGCGGACTGACCGGAAACCCTTCTTCCGCCAGCCGGATCGCCGGCCCGAACAGCACGAACCACGGCAGTTTCCCGTGGCGCGCATGGGCCAGCTCCAGCATCTTCACCGTGCCCGGCACCCCGACCGAGCGTCCGCCGACCACCGCGTCGTGGAAGGCCATGGGCTTGCCGCTGCTGTCCAGGAACAGCCGCTCGTCCACGGCGGCAGGGGCGGTCTCGCGGCCATCGTAGGCGCGCACGCGCTGGCCGTCCCAGTGCAGCAGGAACGCCCCGCCGCCGATTCCGCTGGACTGCGGCTCGACGAGGGTGAGGACCATCTGCACGGCCACCGCCGCGTCGATGGCGCTGCCGCCCTGGGCGAGGATGCTGCGCCCCGCTTCGGCGGCCAGCGGGTTCGCGGCGGCGACGGCGTAGCGGGTGGTGGTCCAGCCGGGCTTGGCGGTGATGGCGGAGGCCGCTTCCGGTTGCTGCGGCTCAGCGGGTCGCCAGAGGTCGAGCACGCTGCACGCCGCCAGCCACCCGGTGGCACAGACAGTCAGCGACAGGCGCAAGAGGCGCGGGAGGTGCAGGAGGCGGGCAGGGAGGCGGGCAGGGAGGCGGGTCGTCATGCCCGCCATCGTGTCACAGGCGCAGTGCCCGCCGCATCGGGATCAGCGCGGGGCCAGCCGGATCGCGCCATCCAGGCGGATCACCTCGCCGTTGAGCATCTCGTTGGTGACGATCTGGTGGACCAGCTTGGCGTAGTCGGCCGGCGTGCCCAGCCGGCTCGGGAACGGAACCCCGGCGGCCAGCGCGTCCTGCACCTCCTGCGGCATCCCGAACAGCATCGGCGTGCCGAAGATGCCCGGCGCGATGGTCATGCAGCGGATGCCGTTCTTCGACAGGTCGCGCGCGATCGGCAGCGTCATGCCGACCACGCCGCCCTTGCTCGCCGCATACGCC
>JAAFKB010000108.1 GCA_013299055.1 Sphaerotilus sp. | reverse complement strand
CGGCGCGCTGATCTCCGGTGGCGCCGACACCGCCGACGCCAAGCTCGCCATCATGGAAGAGTGCGGCTTCACCGTCACCCGCAACCCTTCCGAGATGGCCAAGCTCCTCAAGGCGCTGCTGAAGTAAAGACCGCATCCCCCAGCGGACAAAGCCACCCCGCGGGGTGGCTTTTTGCATGCTCAACCGTTGGGGATCGACTTGGCCGGATGCGGGTCGATCCTCGGCGCGGTCCGCACGCTCAGCCACATCGTGAACGCCAGGATGCCGATCACCGCGCTCAGCGAGGCGAACACCGGAATCTTGACGAGGTCGATCAGCAGCATCTTCGTGCCGATGAAGGCCAGGATCACCGCCAGACCGTAGCTGAGCAGGTGGAACTTCGTCGCCATCGCCGCCAGCAGGAAGTACATCGCGCGCAAGCCCAGGATGGCGAAGATGTTCGAGGTCAGCACGATGAAGGCGTCGTCGGTGATCGCGAAGATGGCCGGGATCGAGTCCACCGCGAAGATCACGTCGGTGACGCCCACCAGCGCGATGACCAGCAGCAGCGGCGTGGCGATGCGCCGGCCGTTCTCGACGGTGAAGAACTTCTCGCCGTCAAAGTGCTGGCTGACCGGCAGCACACGGCGCAGCAGCTTCAGCGCCGGGTTGCTCTCCAGGTCCGGCTCCTGGCCCGCGGCCCACCACATCTTGATGCCGGTGACCAGCAGGAAAGCGCCGAAGACATACAGGATCCAGTGGAACTGCGTGATCAGCCAGGCCCCCACCAGGATCAGCACCGTGCGCAGCACCATGGCGCCGATGATGCCGACCATCAGCACCCGCTTCTGGAAGGCTGGCGGCACCGCGAAGTAGGTGAAGATCATCAGGAAGACAAAGATGTTGTCCACCGCCAGCGACTTCTCGATCAGGTAGCCCGTCAGGAATTCGAGGGCGCGGGTGTTGGCAATCTCGGTGCCGTGCTCGCGCCAGGTCGCCCACCACAGCAGCCCGTTGAAGGCGAAGCTCAACGCCACCCACAACACCGACCATTTCACCGCCTCGGGGACGGTCACCTCGTGCGCCCCCTGCCGACGCAGCACGACGAAGTCCACGAACAGGGCGAGCAGTACCACCGCCCCGAAGAACAGCCACAGCCAATCAGGCGCCATTGTGTGCATGACCACTCCAATCCAGTTGTTGAGAGACAAAGGACATGCGAAGTGGCGGCTTTCGGCGCAGAGCATGACCGTCGGATCTGGACCCGGACAGCCACTTCGCGCCGAAAGGTCTGGCGGTGGACACGGTGACAGGCGTCACCTCTGTCGCACCTGCGAACCCGGGTGAATGGCCGTGATGGCGGCGTTCACCGTATTGACGGGATGCGCGATGGCAGGGCGCCATCTGCTACTCCCCTTTCGACAGGTCCATTATGAAAGTGCCCATCCATTCCCCATACAGTCTGGGGAATTGCAGCGTGTCGAACAATTCGTGACACACATCACAGATCACCACAGCACGTGTATGCTCCCGCGCATGCTAAAACTCGTCGCACGCTGGTTCCTCCTGGCCGCTGCCCTGTTGCTGACGGCACACTTCTACTCCGGCATCCAGGTCCACGGCTACGGCGCCGCGCTGGGGGCGGCGCTGATCCTTGGTCTGCTGAACACGGTGCTGCGGCCGGTGCTGGTCGTGCTGACGCTACCCGTGACGATCGTGACGCTGGGGCTGTTCCTGTTCGTCGTGAACGCGCTGGTGTTCTACAGCGCGGCCTGGCTGCTGCCGGGGCTGCAGGTGACGGGCTTTCTGGCGGCGCTGGTGGCCTCGCTGATCTACAGCCTGTGCGGCATGGTGATCGATGCCGTGCTGGAGCGGGTGTTCGACGAGAGCTGACCTCCGCAGTACACCGCCTGCTGCCGCTCAGTCGCGCTGGCCATTGCGCTCCTGCTCCATCTCGATGCGGCGCTGCTGCTCGATGGCCTTCAGGCGCGACTCGATGATCACCCCGTCCATCGACTCGACCCGTCCGCTGCTGCGTGCCAGCCGCTGACCCGCCCGCAGCCGGTCGACCGCGCCGGAGAGATCCCCTTCGGCAAACCGCGCTTCCGCATGGGCCCGCAGTGCCGCCAGTGCGGCTCCCTGGCGCTCGTTCACCTGCGCCAGCGCCAGCCACGCCCCCGCGTCGTCCGCGTGCAGCGTCACCCAGGTCTGCAGATCCTCGCGGGTGCGCGTCAGCAGCGTCACCTCGGACCCTGGCAGCGTCGCCAGCCGAGCCCCCAGCAGCAACCCCGCCCGCGAGCCATCGAGCACCACGCTGCCCGACAGCACCCGCGCCGCCTCGCCCGCCTGCCCACGTTCCAGCAGCGACTCGATCTGCAGCACCTGCACCACGCGCAACACCGGCTCGCCGTGCGGGGTGGCCAGCGTGCGGGCGCGTGCGAGTGCGGCGTCGGCGACCCGCCAGTCCTTCAGGCGCGTGGCGGCCACGGCAGCGGCGCACGCGGTGGTGAGCGCCTCGGGGGTCTGTGCCACGGCGGCAGCGGTCGGCTCCCCTCCGCCAGCCAGCCGGGTCAGCGTCTGCGTGCGCCCGTCCATCATGCCCCGCGCCCGACCTTGCATCGCCGCGTGCAACCACTGTGCAGGGACCGCCGCCGCACGCGCCGACGCCGCCGTACCCAGCCGGCCCCGCGCCTCGGCGATGCGCTCGCTGGTCAGCGGGTGCGTGCGCAGATAGGGGAACTGGCCGGAATCGTTCAGGCGTGCCGCGAACTGCATCCGGTCGAACATGCCCGCCATGCCCTCGGGCGCGTAGCCGGCGGTGTCGAGCATGCCGAAGCCGACGCGATCCGCCTCGCGCTCCATGTCCCGCGAGAAGTTGAGCTGCCCCTGCACGGCAGCCGCCTGTCCGCCCACGATCACCGCGTTGGCCGCATCGGCGTTGCTGCCACGCGAGGCCGCCAGGATGCCCACGATCATCGACGCCACGCCCAGCATCGACTGTCGGCGGCTGCTGGCGATGTTGCGGGCGATGTGGCGCTGGGTGACGTGCGAGAGTTCGTGGGCGAGCACGGCGGCGAGTTCATCGCGCGAGCTGGTCAGCGCGATCAGGCCGAGGTGGACCCCGACATGGCCGCCTGGCAAGGCAAAGGCGTTGACCGAGCGGTCCCGCACCAGGAAGGTCCGCAGCGCAAAGTGGGTCTGCTGGTCGTCGGAGAGGTCGCCGCGGGCCTTGGCGGCGGTGAGCAGCGGCTGCCAGAGTGCGTTCACGTAGTCCTGCAGCAGTGGATCGTCAAGCCAGTCCGGGTCGCGCCGGATCTCGCGCAGGATGCGGTCGCCCAGCCGCCGCTCGGCGCCGACGGTGAGGTCTTCGGCGGCGGCGTCTCCCAGCGAAGGCAAGGCAGGCGGGGAGGAGGATGTGGCCGGGGATTGCGCCAGCCCGAGTGACCACGGCGCCGCGACCAGCGCCGCCGCCAGCATGGCCCTCCACACCGGCCATTGCCGGGCACCACGTCGTCGGACAGCAGAACTGGAAGCAGCGGTCATGGCAGACCCGCCAGGAGCGGGAGAGGCAAGCGGGCTGCGTATGATGCCCGCTCTGTGTCACCCCTGTGTAAATCCCTGCTGAGCGGACCCGACCGATGACTTCTCCCCTGACCCACTTCGACGCCCACGGCCAGGCCCACATGGTCGATGTCGCCGCCAAGCGCGAGACCCACCGCGTCGCCACCGCCACCGGCACGATCCGCATGCTGCCGGCCACGCTGGCCCTCATCGCGCAAGGCAACGCCAAGAAGGGCGACGTGATCGGCATCGCCCGCATCGCCGCCATCCAGGGGGCCAAGCGCACGTCGGACCTGATCCCGCTGTGCCATCCGCTGCCGATCACCAAGGTGGCCGTGGAGTTCCAGATCGACGACGTGGCCTGCGCCGTGCATTGCCAGGCCACGGTGGAGACGCTGGGTCGCACGGGCGTGGAGATGGAGGCGCTGACCGCCGTGCAGGTGGGGCTGCTGACCATCTACGACATGTGCAAGGCGGCCGACCGTGGCATGACGATGACCGACGTGCGTCTGCTGGAGAAGCGCGGCGGCAAGTCGGGTGACTGGACCGCCGACTGATCGGCAGGGCGATCCAGCACCGGGTTCAGGCCAGTGCGCTCACGGCGTCGGGCGCAGCGCCTCGGCGGGCAAGCGCGGATCGGGCAGGCACTGGAAGGGCGTGGTGCTGCGGTCGGCCCCCTCGCACGCCGCGAAGAACTCCGCCGCCACCGGATTGCGGAACTCGCGCAGCCGGGCGGCCACATGGGTCGCCTTCTCGATCTCGCCACGCGCCAGCAAGGCCCGCGCATAGGCGATCAGCAGCCGCGTGTCGGCCAGGTGGTAGAGCGGGCGCCCGAACTGCTCGAATACCGCTTCGGGCTTCGGTGCCATCGTCACGGCGGCGTAGTCGGCGTGGTGGCCCCAGAGCACGCTGCGCTGGCCGTTGGCGATGCGTTCGGGCAGCGGCGCAGGCTCGCTCCAGGACAGCTCCGGCTCGAAGATGACGGCCACGCTGGCGTACTCGACCGTGGACCACAGCGATCCAGCCAGTGCCAGCGCCCCGCTCGCGGCCCATACCGGCCGCCAGACCTCCGCCAGCCGGGACACGGATGGCGCGGAAGACAGCGCAGACGGCGACGCCAGCGGCACCAGCCCCGTCAGCCAGCCGGCCAGCATCGCGGCGGGCAGCAGGAAGTAGACGTACCACAGCGGGTATTCCAGCAGGCTGTGGACGCCGGCCATCACCAGCATGAACAAGGCGGTGCGGGCGCTGCGGGCGGTGTCGTCGTCGGCGAGCTGCAGGGCGGGACGGGCCTTCCACAGTGCCGCCAGCGCACAGCCCAGCACCACCACGGCCAGCGGCAGCCCCGACTCGACCGCCAGCTGCAGCACGACGTTGTGCGAGTGGTCGTAGAACGCGACCGGGCGGCCGGGGAACGGGGTCATCGACCAGATGAAGTTGTAGGCGCCGACGCCGACGCCCGTCCACGGATGGGCCAGGACCATGTCCCAGGTGTTCGCCCAGATCTTGCCGCGCGAGCTGCTCGGGTCGCCATGCAGCGTCTTCTTGAGCTGGTCTTCGCCGTAGAACATGACGCCGTGCGCCGAGAGCCACTGCTCCAGCCCCCACCAGCTCAGCGCATACAGCGGCAGCATCGCCACCAGCAGCCAGCGCACGCGCTTGGGCAGGCGCCGGTCCAGCAGGCCCCACAGCGCCAGCAGCAGCACGCCGACCATGCCCGTGCGCGAGGCGGTGAGCGCGACCCCGAACACCAGCGCGCCCAGCACCGTGCCCATCCACGCCAGCGGCTGGCGCTCGCGCACCCCCAGCCAGACGGCGGCGGCGGCGGACCACATCAGCAAGGTGGAGAGCTGGTTGGGCTGGCGCATGTTGCCGATGGCGCGGCCGGCGATGGTGGGGTAGGAGACCAGGCGCCCGTCGGCCAGCTCCGGGCGGAACACCTGCACCAGCCCGACCACCAGACTGAGCAGGCCCGCCACGAGCAGGGCGGTCATCAGCGGCGCAGCCCAGTCGTCGAAGCGGCCGGCGCGGGTGGCGGCGGCGGTGGCGTGCATCAGGGCGCCGGCCAGCACCAGACAGGCCAAGGGGGCGAGGCGCTGGCCCCACGGCGCGCTGGAGGTGAGCGTGGCCACCACCAGCAACGTGCCGGCCACCAGCAGGAGCTGGGTGGACGCGGAGGCGGGCTGCGCGGCGAGGCTGGGCCGTGCGGTCAGCGCCCAGACCAGCAGCCAGACGCCGCAGCCGCCGAAGGCCACGACCTGGTTGAAATAGGTCGAGGTGGGGGGCGCGCTGCCGGCGATCAGGAAGGGCAGCGCCACGGCGAGCAGGGCCAGGGGCAGGAAGGAGACGGGGGCAGGATCGGACTGGGTCATGGGTGGCCGATCATAGCGAGGCACAGTCCGGGATTGGCTGAGCGGCCAGCGCGACCGCTATCGGATCAGCGGAAGATCGTAGTCGTCCCAATGTCGGACACGTACCCGCCGCAGCACCTCAGCCCGGATCGGAACGAACAGATCGGCGCGACCCTCCAGCCCCTCCAGCCGAGCCAGCACGTCCGGGCACCGGTGGCGGTACATGGCACATAGCCGCACGAAGGTCGTCGCGGACGCCGTGGCATCCCCCACGAGTGCTTGATCGACGGCCAGCCGCTCCAGTATCCAGTCCATTGGTGCCGTGGCGGCCAGCCGCTCACCCAGCGGACGGCGCAGGGCAGCCAGACGGGTATCCGTCACCGGGTCTGCGTAGCGGATCACATCGGAGAAGTAGCTGCTGCCCAGCACGGGTGGGGTAGCCGGGCGGCCAGCAGCAGCGTAACGCGCCTGCGCAAGCAGCCGCTCATCCACAGCCCCCAGCAAACCCCACAGACACAGCCCCCCCACGACCAGCAAGACCACGCCGCCCCAGCGCAGCCCGCGTGCCACGCCCTCTTGCGCCCATTCGACAGCCGAAGTGGCCGTGGAGACAGCACCCGTCAGCCGGACCAGGCTCCACAGGAATGGGATCAGGAAATAGGTATTCCACAATGGGTACTCCACCATCGAATGGGCCAGTATCACGACCACGACAGCGACATGCACCGAAGCATAGGAATCTGTCTTCCAGGGGCGTTTGCGCAGCAAGCGCACCGCCATCATCGCGCTGGCTGCAGCCACAGGCAAAAATCCCAGAAGGCCCGTTTCCCCCAGCAGTTGAGACACGAGTTGATGGGTATGGGTCGAATATCTTGGCCATGACAGGTTTTCCGCGTGGAGATATAGCCAGCCGGGATGACTACCCCATCCGCCACCCCATACCGGATAGTCCGACCATTGACGCAGCCCATGCAGCATGATCTGGAGCCGCATGGACAACCCTTCGCCTTCGGCCAATCGCTGCACTCCCGAGTGCGCGTCGGCCAAGGCTCCGGCCACCAGACCTTGCTGCAGCATCCACAGGACCACACCCTGGCACGCCGCCACCGACAGCAATGGCAGCACGACATTCCGCCAGCGCCCGAGTCCGAGGCATAAAACCCCAAGCAGGGGCAACACCACGCCTGCACGGCTTTGCGTCAACGCCAGGGCGAGCGCCAGCACGAGCGTGCCGGCCATCTGGGCACACCGGACGCCAGCAGATGGTACCGCCGCACTCCCTCCCCACAGCGCAACGACGCCTAGCGACATCAGAAGCGCACCGAGGTTGCGCTGATAGAAGTTGGAGAACGGCACCGTTCCCACCGGTGGAACAATCACCCATCCCCCCAGGTCTGACAGCAGTCGCGCTTGCACCAGCACGGTCCAGGCGGTCAGCAGTGCCCCGGCCAGCACGGTGCCGCAGAACACGCGGTCGCCCAAGGCCTGCTGACCTGCAGCATGCAACCGGTCCAGCGCACCCACCAGCAGCAGGCTCGCACCGATGGCCATCACAGGCGCCAGCAGCAATTCGGGGTAGACCGCCACGCCACGCAACAGCGTGAGGACGACACAAGCGAGCAGGCACCCAAGCACCAGCATCGGCAGCACCGACACCCGAATGGGAGCGACGATCCGCACGCCAGCCACCACAACCGCCATTGCCCCGACAGCCAGGGTGGCATACAGCTCCGGCAGGTAATTGAGGTCGTGGTATCCGCGGGTCGGTGCGAGCCAGGCGGCCATCAGCCCGAAGGCCAGCAGGAGTAGCGCAAGGGTGCTGCGCGACACGCCAGTGATCAGCGGCACTGTGCCGGACGCAGTTGTGCAGCAATGGTGCCGCCAGTGCAACTCCAGGTCACACCGCCTGACGTGGTGGCACCGGCAACAACAATGGTCCCGCCGCCTGCATTCTGGGAGAACGTGACGGTAATCGTGCCATCTGCGCTGCCTATCTCTACCGACGACACCCCATGCCCGATGATCGTGTTCGCAGCAGCCAATCCAGCCTGCACATTATCGCTGGGCCAGACATTATTAGAGGTTACAAACTCTGCCAGTGCAGCCTTGGCACCAGCAGCTAGGCTGAGACCCTCAGAAACCCGTGCGCGCCTAGCGAAGTCTTGGTAAGCCGGTAACGCCAAAGCAGCCAGAATGCCGATGATGGCCACCACAATCATCAACTCGATCAGTGTGAAACCTTGCTGAACTCTTTTCATTGTTTGAGCTCCCACAGACATATTCAGCAAAAACGCATTCGGTCTTCAAGATGTAATACAAAAAAAGGGGCTGACGCCCCTTTTCCTTCTATCCAAATCACGCCATCAGCGGCATTGCGTCGGGCGGTACTTGTCGTCCACGGAACCGCCAGTGCATGTCCAAGTCACGCCACCGTTGGTCGTGGTACCGGCGATGATGATCGTGCCACCGCCCGCATTGGCGTTGTAGGTCACCGTGATCTCGCCGTTCGCGTTGCCGACAGCAACTTGGGACACGGCGTTACCAGTGATCTCTGTGGCAGCAGGCAAACCCGCCGTCGTATTGTTGGTCGGCCATGCATTGTTGGATGCGACAAATTCAGCCAAGGCAGTCTTGGCACCGCTGGCCAGGCCAAGACCTTCCGAAATCCGTGCGCGCTTGGTGTAGTCCTGATACGCCGGCAGCGCGACGGCGGCCAGGATGCCGATGATCGCCACGACGATCATCAGTTCGATCAGCGTGAAACCTTGTTGAACTCGCTTCATGTTGCTTCCTGAGGTTGGGGAGTGAAGATGCTTCTACTGTGCATGGCCCGTGCCAGCCCCGATTCGCCCAGAAACACGCCGAATCGCCCCCTGTCGCCACGCTCAGACGACACAACGCGGCACTTGGCAAGCTTTCGCCTGCCAAAAAATGTCACTTTCCCGCACCGACGAACCGGATGTGTCACCCCCATTCACGGGATCCCCCCACCCCCTCGCACAACGAAAAAAAGCCGCATCGCTGCGGCTTTTTCGCTGGCAGGTGGCGCCGGGCCTCGCGACCCCGCGCCACGCAGGCATCACATGCCCATGCCGCCCATGTCGCCCATGCCACCCATGCCGCCGCCGCCCATGCCACCAGCACCGGACTCATCCTTCGGCGCTTCGGCGATCATGCACTCGGTCGTCAGCATCAGCGAAGCCACCGAAGCCGCGTTCTGCAGAGCCGTGCGCGTCACCTTCGTCGGGTCCAGGATGCCCATCTCGATCATGTCGCCATAGGTGTCGTTGGCAGCGTTGAAGCCGTAGTTGCCCGAACCCGCCAGGATGGCGTTCACGACCACGCTCGGCTCGCCACCGGCGTTGGCCACGATTTCGCGCAGCGGGGCTTCGATGGCCTTCAGGACCAGCTTGATGCCGGCGTCCTGGTCCGCGTTGTCACCAGCGATGGTGCCAGCCGCCTGACGGGCGCGCAGCAGGGCCACGCCACCACCAGCCACGATGCCTTCTTCCACTGCAGCGCGGGTGGCGTGCAGGGCGTCTTCGACGCGGGCCTTCTTTTCCTTCATCTCGACTTCGGTGGCAGCACCGACCTTGATGACGGCAACACCGCCGGCCAGCTTGGCCACGCGCTCTTGCAGCTTCTCGCGGTCGTAGTCGCTCGACGCTTCTTCGATCTGGATGCGGATCTGCTTGACGCGCGCTTCGATGATGTCGGCGGTGCCATGACCATCGATGATGATCGTGTTTTCCTTGCCCACTTCGACGCGCTTGGCCTGGCCCAGGTCAGCCAGGGTGACCTTGTCCAGCGACATGCCGACTTCTTCGGCGATGACCTTGCCGCCCGTCAGGATGGCGATGTCTTCCAGCATGGCCTTGCGGCGGTCGCCGAAGCCCGGAGCCTTGACAGCGACAACCTTCAGGATGCCGCGGATGGTGTTCACCACCAGCGTGGCCAGCGCTTCGCCGTCCACGTCTTCCGCGATGATCAGCAGCGGGCGGCCAGCCTTGGCGACTTGCTCCAGCGTCGGCAGCAGGTCACGGATGTTGGACACCTTCTTGTCGTACAGCAGCACGAAGGGGTTGTCCAGGATCGCCGACTGCTTTTCCGGGTTGTTGATGAAGTACGGC